>DAHUYQ010000047.1 GCA_027315115.1 Solirubrobacterales bacterium
GTCCGGGCGGCCCGCTGGGGCGGCACGCGGGGCGCGGGGCGGCACGCTGGGGCGGGCACTGCGCCGGGCCGGGCGGCACGCGGCCGAGGCGGCCCCGGAACGGCCGACGCGGCTACGGCGCCTGCACGCCGCCTTCGCTGCCGGTGCTCGGCGGGCTCGGCGGCGCCGGTGGCGGCGCTTCTTCACTTGCGCTCGGCTGCGCGCCGCTGCGATCCGGCTCCCTGCTGACTTTGCCGTTCCGTTCGACACTGAAGTAGGCCCAGGCGTCGTAGAGCCCGAGGCGCCCCGCCAGTTCGGGGCCGATCACTTCGGTCTTGCCCTTGGAGCCGAGCACGTTGGCGAGCACGATCCGCGGGGAGAAGCCGCGCCGCAGCACTTCGATCCCCTCGAAGGCTCCCTTCACGAGCCCTCGCAGGTCTTTGGCCGCTTCGGCGAAGGTGATCTTGGCTGTCCAGCGATGCAGCGGGCCGGCGTCGTAGGGGTCAGGCACGCCCGTCAGCCAGGGCTCCGGGGTGGCTCCGATGAACGAGTTCTGGATGCTCTCGGTACGGCCGCCGGAGCTCGCGAAGAAGTAGGTGATCGCCGGCTTGCCCTGGTAGGTGACGACCTGGCCGGCGGTATCCTTCACGGCTTCGTTGGAGGCGCTCGTTTCGGCGGCCTTGCCGAGGTAGACCTGCGAGCGGGTGTCCGAGTAGACGTCGAACCTGCTGCCGCCGGCATCGTCGGTGATCGCATAGGTCCTGCTCGCGATCGCCTGCGCCTCCAGCGCCGCCTTGGGCCAGCTCGGCGGCATCTCGGCCGCGACCACGCCACGCACGTAGGCTTCGAGCGGCACCTTCCTGACCCTGTTGCCGATCAGCACCCTCACGATCCGCTTCTGGGGGATGTGGCCGATCGTGGTGCCTGAATAGTAATGAGCGAGGATCGCCTGGTAGTCATAGCCGTGTTCGGCGAGCCCCAGCGCTCCCCACTGGCTCATGCCGACCCCATGGCCGTCCCCGCCGCCTTCGATCAGCAGGGTCGATTCGACGTGCCTGCCCCTCTTCGGGCTCCTCGCGCGGGCGGCCGGGGCGGCCTTCGCGCCGCCGGCGACGGGCTTGGCGGCGGCGGCCGGCGCCAGCGCGACCAGCGCGCTCAGCACCAGCGCGAGCGCGCCGCACGCAACGCGCGCAAGCCGCGCGGGCGTGGCGGAGGCGGGCCGCGCGGGCGTGGCGAGCACGGCGGGCGCGGGCCCATGCGATGTCCGGTGGTAAGTTGACCTCATGATGCGTCTCTGGCTCTGGATCGGAGCTGGCATGCACCCCTATGAGGCGTGCAACAGGAAATGACGGCCTGAGTTTCGGACATGGCTACCCTGGAGGCGAGAGAGACGGCAGTGCTCGGGAAGGTCCCCACGGACCTGCTGATCGGGGGAACGTGGCGTCCCGCGCGAGGCGGCGGGACGCTGCGCGTCGAAGATCCGGCCACCGGCGAGACGATCGCAGAGGTCGCCGACGCGCAGCGAGAGGACGCGCTGGACGCGCTGAGCGCCGCCGCTGAGGCGCAGGCGGAGTGGGCCAGTCACCCGCCGCGGGAGCGCGGCGAGATCCTGCGGCGCGTCTACGAGATGCTGCGCGACCGCGTCGAGGAGCTCGCGCTGCTGATGACGCTGGAGATGGGCAAGGCGCTGCCCGAGTCGCGCGCCGAGATCGCCTACGCCGGCGAGTTCTTCCGCTGGTTCTCCGAGGAGGCGGTCCGCATCCACGGGCGCTACATGACCAGCGCGACCGGCAGCGGCCGCGTGCTGACGATGCGCCGGCCCGTCGGCGCCTGCGTGTTCGTGACGCCCTGGAACTTTCCCGCCGCGATGGGGGCGCGCAAGATCGCGCCGGCGGTCGCCGCGGGCTGCACGATGGTGGTCAAGCCCGCCAAGCAGACGCCGCTGTCGATGCTCGCGCTGGCGCAGATCCTGCAGGAGGCGGGGCTGCCGGACGGCGTGCTGAACGTGATCTGCGCGAGCAAGGCGGGCGAGGTGGTGGAGCCGCTGCTGAAGGACCCGCGCACCCGCAAGCTCTCCTTCACCGGGTCGACCGAGGTCGGGCGCAGGCTGATCGAACAGTCGGCCGACCAGGTGCTGCGCGTCTCGATGGAGCTTGGCGGCAACGCGCCGTTCATCGTCTTCGAGGACGCGAACCTCGAGGAGGCGGTCGAGGGGGCGATGATCGCGAAGATGCGCAACATCGGCGAGGCGTGCACAGCCGCGAACCGGTTCATGGTCGCCGAGTCGCGGGCGGAGGAGTTCGCGCGGCGGCTCACCGAGCGGATCGCGGCGCAGAGCGTGGGGCGCGGCACGCAGGAGGGCGTGCAGGTGGGGCCGCTGATCGACGGCGCCGCGCGCGAGAAGGTGCAGGAGCTGGTCCAGGACGCGGTCGATCGCGGGTCCACGGTGCTGACCGGCGGCAGCGCGCTGGACGGCCCCGGCTGGTTCTACGCGCCGACGGTGCTGGCCGACGTGCCCGCGACGGCGCGGGTGCTGCGCGAGGAGATCTTCGGGCCGGTCGCCCCGATCGCCACCTTCGGCAGCGAGGCGGAGGCGATCGAGATGGCCAACGCCACCGAGTACGGGCTGGTCGCCTATCTCTACACGAACGACCTGCGGCGCGCGATGCGCGTCAGCGAGGCGATCGAATTCGGGATGGTCGGCCTCAACCAGGGGATCGTGTCCAACCCCGCCGCCCCGTTCGGCGGCGTCAAGCAGTCAGGCTTCGGCCGCGAGGGCGGCTTCGAGGGCATCGACGAGTACCTGGAGACCAGGTACGTCGCGCTCGCGCTCTGAGGGACTGCCGCTCGCGCTCGAGGGACCGCAGCGTGCGTTCAGGGGACCGCCGCTCGCGCTCCGAGGGACCGCCGCGACCTCGCGCTCTGAGGGGCGCCGGCCGGTTGCGGCGGAGCTACCGACCAGGCGACCCTCGAAGGACGCGCGGCCGGCACGCCGAATATGCGCCACTGGACGTTCAAGCTGCTGCGGCGCGGGACAGAGGTGCTCCGATGGGATGCTCAGTCACCGCCGCACAGCCACAGCAATCCTCCATCGAGGCCGCAAGGTTGGCCGCGCAAGTTCAGGGATCGCGACCACGAGCACGTCTGGCATCCAAAGGTTGGCATGCGCCTGGCGCGACCGTCATCGGAGCTCGTGGCTGCCCTGATCACAAGCAGGCGTTCATAGCGTTCTGCGCCCGTGCAAACATCGACTCGGGCGGCGCGTACCGAGAGCCGCCATTCGGAGACCAACTGCAGTTGCCGACACCATGATCACGGACACGACGCTAAACGACGCTGAGATAGCCGAACACATACGGCGCCTCCTGGGAAGTGCGGTCGACGCACGCCGTGAGGGGGAGTGCGTGCGTGTCCTGACTCCGTTCGAGTATCCGGATGGAGACGGCGTCGTGGTGCTTGTGGCGCTCGAGCGGGATGGGCTCTACGCCGTGTCTGACGGAGGACAAGCAGACGCGACGCTCGCTGGCATGTTCGGGTCCAGAGCTGTGCGCGCTGCCGCGTCCCAAGTAGCCAGTCGTTTCGATGCGACGTTCGACAACGGGCAGATCAAGACGGTCGTCGGGACGAAGGCAGACCTCGCGGACGCATGTCAGCGGGTGGCGCAGGCCGCGGCAGCGCTTGCCGAGGCATCGACATATCTGCGTCGTCAGCCGCCCAAAGAGGCTGAATTCGCCGATGTGATCGCATGGCAGCTGAAGAAGCGCAAGATCACCGTGCAGCAAGAGCGCAAGCTGGAGGGCGCATCGGGACATGAGCATCGAACGACGCTGTTCATTCCCGCAACGGAGACGGTGATCGAGCCGGTCGGCGGTGACCGAGCTTGGCAGGTCGCGAGCGCGCCGTCTACGTCGAGTTCGGAGATCTCAGCAAGGTCAACGGATACCGCTTGATGGCGGTCCTCGACGACCGAGACGCGGAGCTTGGGCCGGACATACCCGCGCTTCTACGCCAAGTCGCAGACGTCGCCTCCTGGCGTCATCACGCCGACTGGATCGGCGAGCTGACGAGTTGAGGGCGGGCTTGCGGCCGGCGTGCGCTCGGCGCGCGGGCTTAGCCGCCGGACTGCAGCTTGTTGATGTTGATCGCGCCGGAGGGCGCCTTGATCGTGATGGGGGCGTCCCATTCGGCGAAGGTGACCTTGCCGCCCGTGCTGCCAGCCTTCGATATCTGGATCGGGTAGGGCTTGCCGGTGGTGGCGACGTAGAGGACGCTTTCCTTCGACTTGTCCTTGACGGCCACGACCTTCTTGCCGTCGACGGTGCTCGTGCCGGCCTTGGCCAGCGAGTCGGTATGGCCGAGCACCGCGTTCAGAAGCTGGTGCATGTCGGTGAGGCTGCCGAGCGTGGCGAATTCGCCAGTGGTCGCCGGCGCCTGCAGCCACTTGCCCTCCAGCAGCTTCGCCGCTTCGCCGCCGGCGAAGTGTTCGTAGAAGGCGGGGCTGCCCTTGATGTAGACGCTGCTGCCCACGCGTATCAGTTCGAAGCTCAGCGGGCCCTCCGAGATCGAGCCCTTGGCGCCCGTGCCCTTGGCGATCTGGATGTTCAGCGAGAGTTTCAGGCCGGCGGTGCTGACCGCGCCCGACACCCGCACCGATTTGGCGCTTTCCGCCGCTTTCTGGGCGGCGGAGACGATTTCGGTGGCGCTCTTGGATTCGACGCCGTTGGTCGAGGAGCTGCCGCAACCGGCGATCGCGCCGGCGGCAAGGACGGCCGCCGAGAGGACGCTCAGAAGTCTGCGAGGACCCATGCACAGCGATCGTAGCCGACTGTTCGGATGACAGCGTCGCGGTCGCGGCCGCTGCGAGCGATCTGCCCGCTCCGACCGCGCCGGAGAAACAGCGCTCAAGTTTTCGCGGGATCTGTCGATCGAAGCGGTGGAGCTGTGCGCGCGTGCTGCAGGCGCGGGCGCAGCGTAAGCGAGAGTTGCAAAGGACGGAGATTGTCGGGCCGAGGACTCACCCACCTGGTATCGACTGCGCCCGCCGCCGGGGGAGATCTGGGCGGCGGCAGCCGGCTGCTGCGCCTGTTCCTCGGCGGGACGGGCGAATCCGGCGGCGGATCGGGATCGGGCGCAGGCTCGGGAGGATTCGGTCGTGGCGGCTCGGCCGGCGGCTCCGGCCACGGCCGCGGCTCCGGCGGCGGTGGCGGTCGTTCCGGCGGGCGCGGCGGTGGTGGCCGCGGCGACGGCGGCCGCGGTGGCTCCGG
>DAHUYQ010000044.1 GCA_027315115.1 Solirubrobacterales bacterium
CTTCCCAAGCCGAAGGTCGCGGGTTCGAGACCCGTTCGCCGCTCTCATCGCCTCGCCGTCTCTCGCTGCTTTTCGCTGTATCCGAGCGGGATAACGGGCGTCTTCGGACTGCGCTGCGGCGCCACTCGCCTTACCTCTCGACTTCTCGCGCGACCGTCGTGGTCGCATATTGGTCGCATCAGGGCGCGATGATGCCGTGCCAGGGCTGCCGGCTTCAGCGACGGGCGGAGCGCCGCGCGCACCAATGCGCCAGCCGTGCTGAGCTGGACCTGTCGGCGCCTTTCAAGATTTTCAAGATGTCCTGGTTTTGGTTGATGTAGTAGGCTGGTGTCCTGGGGTCGCGTGTTATGAGCATCCTTTCGCCCACCGATCGAGCCGTCCTGTGGCGTACCGCTGTCACGAGCGGGCCTGGGGAGCGCCCGTCGCTTCTGAGGGTTCTTGCTGCCGAGATCCTCGCGAGCGTCGGCCGCCGGCTCGATCTCTATGACGGCTATGAAGAGGAGATCGTCGAGACTGTGGAGATCCTCGACCGCTCGGGGCTTCTCGGACGCGATGACCTGCGCGAGGCGTTCGAGGAGGCCGACGAGGACGATGGTCATGCCGAGACCTTCGGTGCGATGCTCGCCGCTCACCTCGGCGCTGCCGCGGACATGGAGCGTCTCGGCGTCGAGCGTCGGCTGAGAGCCGTGCGGCTGGCAGGCGCCTGGCAGGCGCATGTCGCCGATCATGCGCGCGCGCAACGCGAGTGGATGACGGCGGCTGAGGTCGCAGCGCGCTACGGAGTCACTCCGCAAGCCGTCTACAGGTGGATCGCGGCCGGCCGGGTAAGAGCAGAGCAGACGCCCGGCGGGTCTTGGCGGCTGCCTGTCGACCAGTTCGCGGGCGAGCAGATCAGCCCTGTTGCGAGCGCCGACCTCAAGGCGCGGCTGCTGGAGCGGGCGGGCGAGCGTCCTGCGCCCACTGACGAGCAACTTGCGGACGAGATCGTCAAACGCCGCCGCTGAGTGCTCGTCTGCTTCGACGCGACCGTCCTCTGCGGTGCGATCCGCAAGCCGACGGGGATCAACTTCAAGCTGCTCGAGCTCGCGGCCGCCGGGGTGGTGCTCGAAGGCTTCACGAGCGATGTCGCCGGCATGGAGTTCGTGCGGAACGCCCTCGACGGGCTCAGCGGCGTCTCGTATGAGATGGAGCTGTCCGCCGCAGCTCGACATGCAAACCTCATCTGCAGTTCCAATCGCCTGCACCTGCCAGAAGGACCACTCGCCGGCTACATCGAAATCGTCGGCCCCGCTCGCCTTGCCGCCCAACTTGGCATCGCGTAGCCCAGCGGCTCACGGCCCTTAAGGGCTGGTTTCCCATGCGGATTGTGATGCGATCGGATGATCTCTTGGTCGCATATTAGTCGCATATCGGTCGCTCCCGCCCAGCAAACAGCATGGTTGGGCCCCGCGATCGTAGCTTCCCAAGCCGAAGGTCGCGGGTTCGAGACCCGTTCGCCGCTTGGCTCTATTTGGCTTTGTGAAGCCGATCCTGGCATGGGCAGGGACACCAGGACGTGACTTCTCCGACGTTCTCCTCCCAAGAGTCACGAACGGTTTTGATGAGCCCTAAGCAGCCCTAAGCAGGCAGTAGCTCACTCAAGAGGTTCGACCTGAAGTAGCTGGAGTGCGTGCGCTTGATCGTCTCCAGCGAGTCTGCGCTGAGAAGCACGACGTCGAGATCCTGCTGCACCGCAGCCTCTCGCTCGGCCGTGCTGTAGGCGACTTGCGCAGCCTCGTAGTCGGTGCCGAACGCCTTGACGGTCGTGCGGCCGGACGCGGCGTCGCGTGTGACCAGGAAGTGCTTGATCTCGTCGGTAGGACTCATTTTCGTTCTCGCTCTAGCCGTTGAACCAGTCCCATGATCGCAGTTCCAATGCCTATGGCCAAGAGCTCGCGTTGAGAGAGCTCTCCTTGCTCGATGCCCGCGATCACGGCGGCGACGTTGGCGAACATGGCACGATCGGACTCGGGTCCTTCACCGAACTTGAACTGGACGCCAGTCTGCAGCCCCGCCTGCTCGATGGCGTTCGCCCAAATATCCTGTCCGCGGGTCCGCAACTGCACCTCGATCGGGAGACCGCTTCGACGCACGATCAGGTGCAGAGCGCGGTAGCCGTCGTCCTTCGGGCGGGCGATGTAGTCGCGCTCGCGGACGATCGTCCACGACTTCAGCAGCCTGCGCCGCACGCGATACACGTGAGGCGGGCTTGGCATGACCGCGCGCACGCCGCCGATGTCCTGCATCTGCGTGACGCTTCCCCGCTCACGGCCGAGCTTGCCGACGAGCGTGTCCTGTCGCTTGAGGCGTTGAGTGACCTCGACTCGCCCATCGACCTCAGCCGCCGCCTTGACGACGTGATAGCGCAGGTTCGCGGATACAGCGGACAGCGGTCGAGCATGTAGGCCGCGCCACCACTCCAGCGCCTCGCGGGAAGCCTCAAGAGCAGC
The DNA here is from genome assembly GCA_027315115.1 of Solirubrobacterales bacterium. GTDB lineage: Bacteria > Actinomycetota > Thermoleophilia > Solirubrobacterales > Solirubrobacteraceae > Palsa-744. The sequence goes on from DAHUYQ010000044.1 coordinate 2,490, forward strand.
CTCGTCTGTCGCTCGTAACGCGCGCTCCGCGCCTTCGAGGCGCACACGCTCGCGAAACTCCAAGAGGAACATACCCGCGCGGTTCACCTGCCCCTTCGAGAACTGCGGAGCGTCCACGCCCTTTGCCGCTCGCGTCACCCATCCACCCTATACCCGGCTTGGGGCATCCTCGACGCGAACAGAGCAGACGCCCGGCGGGTCTTGGCGGCTGCCTGCCGACCAGTTCGCGGGCGAGCAGATCAGCCCTGTCGCGAGCGCCGACCTCAAGGCGCGGCTGCTGGAGCGGACCGGCGAGCGTCCTGCGCCGACTGACGAGCAACTCGCGGACGAGATCGTCAAACGCCGCCGCTGAGTGCTCGTTTACTTTCCGGCGATTACTCTCGGGAGGGACCTTTGACGCCGTGGGGATCGTATAGATGGTGATGCACTGGCTGGCGAGGGGTTGGTGAGCGAGCATGGCCGCCGCGACGCGGCTCTGGTCAGCGCTGCGCGGGACGGCTCGGAGGCGGCGCTGGAGGCGCTCTTTCGTCGCTACTGGGCGGTGGCGCGCCACTCCGCGTTCCTGGTCTGTCACGACCACGCGGCCGCGGAGGACATCGCGCAGGAGGCGTTCGTGGCGGCCGTGCGGTCGCTCGGGCGTTTCGATCGTCGGCGCCCGTTCGGGCCGTGGCTGCACCGGATCGTGGTCAACCGCGCGATCGACTGGACGAGGGTGCGTGCCGCGCGCCGTGAGGCGCCGGTCGACGGCATGCACGAGCTTGGCGCAGGTGAGACGGCCGGCCTGGACAGCAGTGAGCTGGAGCGGCTTGGCGATCTCGACGAGCTGTTGGCGGCGCTGGCCGAGCTTTCGCCGGAGCATCGCGCAGTGATCGTCCTGCGTTACCTGCACGACTTCTCGCCCGGGGAGATATCGCGGGCGTTGTCGCTGCCGCGTGGCACGGTGAACTCGCGTCTGCGTCGCGGCCTGGACAGCCTCGGCAGGCATCTGGAGCGCGTGCCGTGAACGAGCGTGCGCTGCGTGAGCATCTCCGTTCGACGTTGCCTTCCGACTCGGTCGGGGAGGATCGCGCATGGCAGGTGGTGCGCGGATCCTACGAGCCCGCCACGGCCGCACGTGCGCGCCCGCGCCCTCGGTCGCGTCGAACGGCCGTCGCTACGGCGAGCGTGGTTGCGGTCTTGGCCATCGTTCTTGTGAGCGTCGGCATTCTGCTGCGCGCGGGCTCGCTGCTGCGCCCCGCCACGCGAGGCGCGAGTGCGCATCCGAATCTGCGTTCGGCGCCGGTCAAGCTGCCGGGCGGCGGGGAGCTGCTGGTCGATTCCGCGGGTGGCCCGTGGATCGTTCACGGCAACGGCAGCATGCGCTATCTCGGCCGCTACGCCGCGGCGGCATGGTCGCCGCACAGCCTGTTCGTCGTAGCCTGGCGCGGCGGCGAGATTGCCGCGGTGGACCTGGAAGGGCGTGTGCGGTGGGCTGTCTCGGAAGCGGGGCGAGTGTCGGTTGCCAGATGGTCTCCGGACGGCTATCGGATCGCCTACATCGCGGGGCGCGCCCTGCGAGTGATCGATGGCGACGGCACCGGCGAGCACCTGCTCCTTCGCGCCGTCAGGCGTGTGGCGCCGGCGTGGCAGCCGGGCGCTCCCGCCGCGCACAGGCTTGCCCTAATCGACGCGGCGGGAGACGTCGAGCTGCGCGCGGCCGACACCGGCGCGCTGCTCTGGCGTGCGCGGCCGCTCGCCCCGGTGCGGCAGATCGCCTTCTCGCCGGACGGGCGGCTGCTGCTGGCGGTCTCGCAGCACAGGCTGAGTCTCTACGACGCCGCCGGCCGGCTGGTGCAGACGCGAACGCTGCCGCCGGGCGTGACGGCGTCGCAGGCAGCGTTCTCCGCCTCCGGCGACCGGCTGGCGTTGCTGCTCCGACAGGCCCGGCCGCGCGAGGACGTCGTGATGCTGCTGAACGCGAGCGCCGGCGGGCTCTCCGTTGCCGCCGGCAGGGTGCTGTTCAGCACGCCGGAGCCGCTCTCCGGGCTCGACTGGTCCCCGACCGGACGCTGGCTGCTGGCCAACTCGCCGGCGGCGGACCAGTGGGTCTTCATCCACGCGCAGGCCCCCACACGCCTCTCGGCTCTCAGCGAGATCGCGGCGCACTTCCGGCTCGGCGCTGAACGCCGCAGCGCGGCGGCGCTGCTCGCGGGCTGGCAGCGATGATGCGCTTGCGCGCAGAGGGACCTCGGCAATAGCCACAGCCGTATATGTGGATATGAGCCTCTCACCCGATCGCTCACATCACATGCATGCCATGCGCGTCTCACGCGGCGGTGTCCTCGCGAGCCTCGGTGCGCGCAGGCTGCTCGCAGCCATGTCACTCGTGCTGCTGGTGCCGACGGTCGCCGGCTGCGCAGCCGGCGCCGGCGGCGAACGGCGCGCGACACATAGCGGCACGCACCCGGCCGCCGACATGCGACCCGCTCACCAAAACGAGGTGATCGTCGGCGGTCATGTGGTCGGCAGACCGCAGAGGGCGATCCTGCACCTCGCGGCGGGCCGCTCCCACGCCTCCTACGAGATCGTCGCGCCGTCGCCGGCGCGATACGTCTACACGGTCAGGCTCAGCGCTCCCGCGACATCGACGATCGGCGCTCACATCCGCACGTGGTACGGCCAGCGGCTCAGCGTGCTCGCCTCCAGCCACGGAGAGGGTTGCAGGCCGCGAGAGTCAATGGACGTGTGCGTGCTGCGCTTCCCGCTGCTGGCCGCCGAGCGCGCCGGCGCATGGAGGATGATCGCGACCAAGCGATCGGGACCGGCGGCCGACGTGAGAATTTCGGTCACCTTCACGAGGCCGTAGGCCACGTTCACGGTCGTCGCGGGCCATGGATCTCGCAGGACTACGGGATCGACACGCTGCGCTCTCCGACCGGCAGCGCCCGCATGCCGGGGTCGCCGCCGGGCGACGGGAAGGCGTCGCTGGCATCGGTGCGCGTGTAGGTGACGCTGACCAGGAAGCGGCCTCTGCACGCGTCGCTCACTCGCTGCGACGTGCCGACCTCTTCGCCGGCGCGCACGTCGTGGGAGACGGGTCCTCCGGTCGTGTAGCCGCACTTTCCGCTCGCTCCCGGCACGTGCACCGAGATCCAGTAGGCGGCGCGGGCGTTGTTGACCGCGACACGCGCCTGGAAGCGCACAGTCAGGACCCGTTCGCCGCTTGCCCGGCGCACCTTGACGGAGACGGGCGCCTTGACGGCGGCGTCGCTGAGCGGCGGCGGCGCGGTGCGCGTCTCGCCGATCGCGGGGCAGGCGCGTTCGTGGGCCGGGCCGCGCGGGGCGCACCGCACCACCTGTCCGCCGCTGTAGGCGATCTTCACGATCCGTTCGCCGCCGACGTAGCCGTCCACGTAGGGGCGAAACGAGCCGGCGGACAGCTCCGAGTCACGACACCCAATCAGCCGAGTTCACCGCGGGCTGCTCGGCAACGATGGCCTCATATTCCTGCTCGTCGAGCAGGTCGGCCGCGCGTGCTTCGCTGGCATACAGCAGCGTGCGCTTCGGCACTCGCGGATACCGGTCGTCCTCGGCGAGCGTCTGGATCGTGTCGCGGAGCCTGTGCGGGGCGTGGCGGCCAACTAGTGTCGCTGCCCGATTGGAGAGCTCGTCGATGAGCCGCTGCTTCGCGGTTGGGCCGATCGCACCCACGCGTTCGAGACGATAGACGGCGGCGGGGAACGCGATCCCGAACTCCAGGGCGAGACGCGCTGCGGTGTCCGGCGCCGCCGCGTCAGCGATGAGTTCCTGGTTCTCAAGCCAGCCCGTGATCGCGGCGCGGGGCGCGAGCAGCTCTGCAGCGAAGTAGTTCGCCTCGACCTCCTGGGGGTCACGGGTCGCTCCGAAGAGGTCCGATGAGAGCTCGACTCGGGGTTGGTGCCCCATGCAGAGGTGGCCGAGCTCGTGGGCGAGCGTGAAGCGTTGACGGACGGGGTTGTGGTCGGCGTTTACGGCCACGAAGCTCTCGCCGCTTCCGTGCTTGAGGAGCACGCCTGCGATCCGATCGTTGTCGAATCGCTCGATCAGCACCGGCACCTGCTCACGATCCTCGGCGACTTCCAACAGGTCCCTCACAGGCTGGGTCTGCGCCAACCCCCAATGCTCGCGCGCCCTACGTGCCGCGCGTTCGCCGGGATGGAGAGGTCGGGCGCTCATCCCGCGACCAGCGCCCGAACATATCGGTAGTGGTTGAAAGCCTCCTCGACTCTCGCGATGACGCGGCGCGCGTCGGCGTCGGCGTCGGCGCGTAGCAGCGCCCCAACCATCTTCGGCGGCGTGCCGAAGAGGATGGTGTCGCTGGGCACGCCGTAGTGGTCGCATAGAGCGGCGAGCTCGCCCGCGGCGAGGCCGCGGTTGCCGGCCATGAGCCGGGAGACGGCCGACTCGTCGATGTCGAGCACTCGGGCGAGGTCGGATTGGCTGTCGCCGCGCTCCTCAAGGAGATCCTTGATCCTGGCAACGATCTCATCCATGTCGTTCTTCATGAGGGCATGCTACCTCCTTATTGCGAATTACGCAAGAGCATAGTTCCCTGATGGGATGGGAGCTTGTGATTCATGCCGATGCCCTCGGCGATGAATCTCGCGACACGCTCCTCTGCCCACTCCTCGCGCGACGCCCGTCATAGCTGCTACGTCGTGTTGTGCGTCGGCAAGTGGGGCCAGGCTCTCTGCTCTGTCTGTGCCGCTCGTCAAACGCGCCCACCGGGAGCGCCGCTTGCTAGCCTCGCCCCGGTCCTGCCCCGAAGGAGCGCCTGCCACATGAGATCTGTTCGTGATCATCGCCACAGCTCGCCTGTCCCCGACCGCCGTGGCGGGCCGGGCGATGGCCTTCTGCCGGTGCTCGGCCGTTTCTTCCCGGCGCCCGTGGCGGCGAAGGTGCCGGAGGTCATTCTCGTCTTCTGGGTCGTCAAGATCCTGACGACCGCGGGTGGCGAGGCGACTTCGGACTTCCTGAAGCGGTACGGCAACTTCAAGGGCGGCGGGATCGAGGTGCTCGTGATCGTCGTGGGGCTGCTGCTGCAGCTCGGCACGCGCCGCTACCGGGCCTTCGCGTACTGGTCGCTGGCATTCGCGATCGCGATCACCGGGACGGGCGTCTCGGACTTCCTGCACCTGGACGGCCACATCCCCTACGCCGGCACGAGCCTGCTGTGGGCGGTGATCCTGGCCGCGATCTTCTGGCTCTGGCATCGCAGCGAGGGGACGCTGTCGATCCACAGCATCACGACGCAGCGGCGCGAGGGCTACTACTGGGCGACGGTGTTCGCGACCTTCGCGCTGGGGACGGCGCTCGGCGACCTGACCGCCTTCTCGCTCAAACTGGGCTACCTGGACTCCGGGATCATCTTCGGCGTCGTGATCCTGATCCCGGCTCTGGCCCGGTGGCAGCTCGGCCTGAACGGCATCGTCGCGTTCTGGATGTCCTACATCGTCACGCGGCCGCTCGGCGCCTCCTTCGCCGACTACATCAGCAAGCCTCGCAGCACCGGCGGGATCGACTTCGGCGACGGCGCCACCGCGATCGCGTTCGCCGCGGGCGTCTTCGTCCTGGTCTGCTATCTGGCCGTCACCCGTGCAGACGTCCAAGAGCCATCCGGGTTGCGCTCCGAGTCGCGCTCGACTCCGCCGCTGGCCGATCTGATGCGCCCGGTCGAGCCCGAGCTCGAAGCGGACTGACCGGGCGCCTTCGGTCAAGTACCGACATTCAGCCCGCGCCGTCCCCCGATGTGGCGGATGTGCGGCAGAGCCTACGCTGGCATCCCGACCATTGGAGGCACGTGATGATCAGCGACTACCCCGACTGCTACGAGCATGTCAACGAGATGATGAGCAGGTTCGGAGCCGAGTCTCCCGGCGTGATGGGCGGCTTCGCGCAGCTTCACAAGGCCGCCGTCGCCGACGGGGCGTTGAGCGGGAAGGTCAAGGAGCTGATCGCGCTGGCGATCGGGATCACGGTGCGCTGCGACGGCTGCATCGCCTTTCACGTGCACGACGCCTTGAAGGCGGGCGCGACGCGAGCGGAGATCGCCGAGACCGTGGGCGTGTCGGTGATGATGGGCGGCGGGCCGTCTGTCGTATACGGCTGCCAGGCGCTGGAGGCGCTGGAGGAGTTCGAGGCGCAGACCGCCTGAGCGGGTCCGGGGAGATCTGCGCCGAGGGGGCGTGCCACCGTTTGGTTAGCCGCGAAGACTCTGAGGGGTCTCGTTGGGGTCGTACGGGCTCGCCGGCCAGCCATCGGCGGCCAACTCGTGTTCGCCACGCTCGTGCAGTGGCACGTCCTCTGGCTTGATCGCGGCTCTGCCCCAGTAAGCGGCGAGCTTGACCTTGAGTTGTCGCCGTGCCGCGGGCTGCAACTGTGCGACGCGCCGCGGTGGCTTGCGCAGAAGCTCCTCGGAGATCAGCGTTGGGCGGAACAAGCACGCCACATGCTCTGCACCCAGCGCGCCTGGAAGCGGCGGCAGATACATGTACGGGGAGATTGTGTCGCGGTTGCGGAGCAGGCCGACACTCCGCTGCAGCGCGTCGGTGCTCGTGATCACGACCTCCAAGGGCACGACGGGGACGAGCACACGGTAGGGGTGGGCGTGCGTCCGTGGGCGGTGCTGCTCTGCCATGTCACATGTAGGGGTGATGAGCAGGCCGTAGCCGAAGACGATCTCGCCTATGAAGTGCTTGCCTGGTTGGTTTTCATGCTCGTCCCTGTAGAGCACTGTCGGCTGCTCGCCGAATGGGATCGCCTCGAACAGGTCGCCGGCGAACAGCGTTCGCGTCCACGGACGCTGCCAGTACTCCGTATCGAGTGGTCGATGCTCACCGGGACCCATAGACGCGCCGGCAAGCCTATTGGCCGTTTGGGATGGCAGGCTGGTCTCGCGGTCAGTCGACCGGGAGGGCGCGCACGGGTGCGATGTCGTCGTCTGTGCAAAGCGGAGGCAGGCTGCTGAACATTTGCGCGCGCAGACTCTCAACCTCTGCCGGCTGGAATCGTCGCACGCCACTCGGCAGCCGCACGGCATGCAACAGCCCGCGTTGCTCCCAACGCCGCACCGTGTTCTCGTGCACGCCGAGCGTGCGCGCGACCTGTCGGACCTGCATCAGCTGCTGCATCGACGCTCCTTCATACGGCCATCATAGCCAGATGGGGGACAATGTCGACCTGGTGGAGGTGGTGGAGAACGCGGGAGGAGCTCGAGGCGCAGACCGCCTGAGCGGGCTGAGCCGCCGTGGGGCGCACCGCGCTGAACGGGCGCGCCGGCCGCTTGGCGCTCCATAATCACAGTCGATGCTGGCGAGATCGCCGAAACGCATCGCGGGGGGAGCCTCCCCGGGAGCGCCGATGGCGCAGCGGAGCCTGGCGGAGCCGCGCAGGCCCTTCGGGGGCGGCGTGCTGCGCATGCTGCTCGGCGCGCTCGCGGTGGCGCTGCTGGCGGGCGGCGCGACGGCCGCGATCGCGCTCAACGAGGTCAACAACATCGTCGAAGCGATCGGGCACAGGCACGTCGCGGTGGGGCCGAAAGTCCTGGCGCCGACCTATGAAGGCGGGCCGGAGACGCTGCTGCTGGTCGGCAACGACGAACGCCGTCGCACCACGACCGCGCCGGTGCTGCCGCACTCCAACGAGATGCTGCTCGTGCGGATCGACCCGAGCAGGCCGACCATCTCGATGCTCTCGATCCCGCGCGAGCTGCTGGTGCCGATCACCCGGCCCGACGGGGAAGTGGTCGAAACCCGCATCAACGCCGCCTACCAGTTCGGCTGGGAAGGGGGCGGCGGCACCGCGGGCGGCATCAAGCTGATGGTCGAAACGATCAAAAAAGTGCTCGACGGCATCCAGATCAACCACGTGTTCGTGATCAACTTCAAAAAATTCGAACACGCTGTCGAGGAACTTGGCTGCATCTACTTCCCTGTCGACAAGCGCTACTACCACAAGAACGAACCGGGCGGCGAACAGTACTTCCAGATCAACCTGAAGCCGGGCTACCAGAAGCTGTGCGGAAAAGAAGCGCTCGAATTCGTCGCCAACCGTCACGAAAGCACCTCGCTGGTGCGCGACGCGCGCGACCAGCGCTTCATGCTCGAAGTCAAGCGGCAGCTCGGCGAAAACCTCTTGGAAGAACGCGCCAAGTACGAGCACATCTTCTCCAAGAACGTCGAAACCGACCTGCACGGCAAAGAACAGGTCTACAACCTGCTCAAGCTGCTGGTCCAGATCCAGGGCAGGCCCGTGCGTCAGGTTCACTTCGACGTCACGCTGCTGCCCACCTACGACACCGCCAGCCCTGAGCAGATCCACGAAGCCGTCGCCAAGTTCCTCGGCGGCACCGCCGAAATCACCGGGGCCAAGCTCAACCAGGCGCTGAGCAACGCCAAGCAGGCGCACGCGCAGGCCAGGCGCACGCACAGAGCGCCGGCGCCGCAGCCATCGATGATCCCGACCAGCAGCGAAGCACTCGATCACGCTCGCTCGCTGGCGCCCGACCTGCCGTTCGCGCTGGAGTACCCGCGCATCCGCAACAGCTTCGCCGAAGCCGAACCGGACCAGGTGCGCCTGTACAACCTGCACGGCCCGCATGGAAATCCGCACCGCAGTTACGTGATCGTGATCGACCGGGGCCTGCTCGGCCAGTACTACGACGTGGAGGGCACGACCTGGCTTAACCCACCGCTTCTGAGCAAACCCAACAAGACCGTTCAGATCGGCTCGCGTGAATACTCGCTTTACTACGACGGCGAACACATAACCACGGTCGCCTGGCGCGAAGGCAACGCCGCCTACTGGGTGCAGAACACCCTCGTGGACAGCGTCTCTCCAAGGGAGATGATCGAAATCGCCGAGGAAACCCAGCCGGTGGATCGCGCGGTCACGCGCGCGCCGATCAAGCGCGCCAAAGGAGCCGAAGCGGCGCTGCGGCTTCCCTCCGCCACAACGACCGCGGCCGCGAACGACAGGAAGATCGCCGAGCTGCTCGGCGGCCTGGCCCTGCTCGCGCTCGCCGTGCTCTCGGTGCTGGTGGCGCGCAAGCGACGGGAGATCAGGCTGCTGCGCGAGCAGATCCACGCGCAGGTCGATGCGCTGGAGGCGCACGCCAAGCGTCAGCGCGCGACGTTCCAGCGATCCGGCCCGGCAGGGTAATTACCCATCGGCGATGCGGGACTGGGCGGATTGGCGTCGCAGCTTTGTGTCATAGGCTGAGCGCACAGTGACCCCCGGCTCTCAGAGCGGCCGCAGCGGCAGATGGAGCCTCGCCGCCTGCCGGCGGGCTCTGGTCGAGCACCGCGCGGGGATCCTCGCCTCGATCGCCCTCGGAGCGCTGGTGGCCGGAGCGGCCGCCCACCTTGCGGGCGCCGGGAGCCTCGGCGATCAGGTCTGGCGTGCGGCCGTGGCTCTGCTTGCGCTGGAGCTGTTGCTGGAAGTGGGACGCACGATCGTGGTGGAACGCCACATGGGCGTCGACACGATCGCGCTGGTGGCGATGCTCGGCGCGCTGGCGCTCGACGAACTGCTCGCGGGCCTGATCGTCGGGATCATGTTCACGGGCGGCTCCCTGCTGGAGGACATCGCCTCCACCCGCGCTCGGCGCGAGCTGACCGCCCTGGTCAAGCGCGCCCCCAGCGTGGCGCAGCGCAAGCGCGACGGGCGCCTTGAGGAGATCCCGGTGCAAGAGGTGAACGTCGGGGACGTCCTGGTGGTTCGCGCCGGCGAGGTGGTCCCGGTCGACGGCACGCTGGCGGCCGGCGAGGCTGTGATCGACACCAGCACGCTGACGGGTGAGCCGCTGCCTGTCAGTCTCAGCGCCGGCATGTCCGTGCTGAGCGGCACCGCCAACGCGGGCGACCCGTTCGAGATGCGCGCCGATCGGCCCGCGGCCGAGAGCGCCTACTCGGCGCTCGTGCGCTTGGTCGAGCAGGCGCAGACGCAGCGCGCGCCCTTCGTGCGGATGGCCGACCGCTACGCCGGCTTCTTCCTGCCGGCGACCCTCGTGGTCGCCGGCGCCGCGTGGGCGGCCAGCGGGGATGCGGTGCGGGCGCTGGCGGTGGTCGTGGTGGCCACGCCCTGTCCCCTGATCCTGGCGGCCCCGATCGCGCTGGTCTCAGGTCTCTCGCGCGCCGCGCGCAGCGGCGTGATCGTCAAGAACACCGCCGCGATCGAGACGCTCGGCGAGGCGCACACGGTGCTGTTCGACAAGACCGGCACCCTCACCGTCGGGGTGCCGGAGGTGCGCGAGATCGTCTCGCGCAACGCCATGCAGGCAAGCGAGGTGCTGCGCATGGCCGCCTCCGTCGACCAGATGTCAGCGCACGTGCTCGGAGACGCGCTGCTGGCCGCCGCCGGCGAGGCCGGCATCGACCTGGGCACGCCCACCGCCGTGCGCGAGGAGCCGGGTCAGGGCATCGAAGGCGAGCTCGACGGGCATCGCGTCGCCGTCGGCAGCCGCGCGTTCATGCGCGCCGCGGGCATCCCGCAGACCGAGATCGCCTCCGCGTCTGTGCTCGGCGGGCACGGGTCGGGCGAGGCGCGCGTGCTGGTCGGCATCGACGGGCATCTCGGAGGCGTGATCGTGATGGCCGACGAGCTGCGCCCCGACGCCGAGCGCATGATCGAGCGTCTCCGCGGCGAGGGAGTGCGTCACGTGGCTATGGTCTCAGGCGACCATCGCTCGGTCGCCGCGCGCGTCGGCGCTCAGATAGGCGTCGACCGCGTCTACGCCGAACAGTCCCCGCAGGAGAAGCTGGAGGTCGTGCGCAGTCTCCGCGCGGACCCGCGCCTGCACCCCGTGGTGATGGTCGGAGACGGGATCAACGACGCGCCGGCGCTCGCGCTAGCCGACATCGGCATCGCGATGGGCGCCGCCGGCGCGACCGTCTCCTCGCAGACCGCCGACGCGGTCATCACCGTGGACAGGGTGGACCGCGTGGCCGATGCTCTGCACGTTGGCCGCCGAGCCCTGCACATCGCCCGCCAGAGCGTGCTGGTCGGCATGGGGCTGAGCCTCGCCGCCATGGGCGTGGCCGCGTTCGGATACCTGCCGCCGGTGGCAGGCGCGCTGTTGCAGGAGGCGATCGACCTTGCCGTGATCGTCAACGCGCTGCGCGCGCTCTATGGATGAGGAGGCAGGCGGACGGGTGCGCGGACGGGGCAGGCGCGGATGGGCGCGCGGACGCGGCATGCGGACGGACGCGCGCTGCGCACGCGCCTCCGTCCGCCGCGTCGCGCCGAGGACCGTCTCAATGCGCGCTCGCGTCGCCACTGTGGCTCGCGTCGACGCTGTTGCGATCGGTGCTCGACCCGGAGTCGCGCTTGTCGGAGCCGCTCTTGTCGCGGCTGCGGTCCTGCTTGGCGCCGTCACGCGAGGCGTCGCGGTGCACCTGCGCGGAGTGCGCGGCCTTCGGCGCCGGCTGGCTTGTGCTCGCGGCGAACGACGTCGCGACCGGCAGGGCCGCGACCGAGAGCGCGCCTGCAGTGGCGAGGAGGGCGATACGTCGTGATCTCATCATCATCATGCTTCCCTTTCGTTTGGGTGTCGATGCGCAGTTCGCATCGGTTCACGCAAACCAGCCTGGAGGAGAAGTGCAAGAGGCAGCTCAGAGGCCGCTCATAGACCTCTGATAGTCGCCGTGTGCCATTCGTGAGCGCCTTCTCAGATGCTCCGAAGCTGGCGCTTATGCAGAGATGGTTTGCTGGTCGCGAGCCGATATGCCGCTGTCCAGAGAGGTCGAGGTCACAGATGGAGCCCTGGTCGTCAGAGGTGACGGCGCGCGGGCTCTTCGCGGGGAGGCGCGGCGCGAGAAGCCGCTGGCAGCCATCGCAATAGCCCTCTTCGTCGCCGCCAACGGCGCCGTGATCGTGTGGCTGTGGCTGAAAGGGGGCGGAATCTCTGGCGTTCACGGCCGCGCCGAAGCCTTCACCAGCCTCGGCAGGATCACCGGCCTGGTGGCCGTCTACCTCGCGTTGCTGCAGATTCTGATGCTGGCGCGGCTTCCGCCGCTCGAGCGGCTGGTCGGCTTCGACAAGCTCACAGTCTGGCACCGTTTCAACGGCAAGCTGTGCGTGTCGCTCGTGATCGCACACGTCTTCCTGATCACGGCGGGTTACTCGCTCGCCGACAGGATCAGCTTCGGAGGCGAGTTCTCGCGGCTGCTGAACGTCTATCCGGAAATGGTGACCGCGACGATCGGCACGGTCCTGATGGTGATGGTCGTCGCGACCTCGATCGTGATCGTGCGCCGGCGGCTGCGATACGAGGCTTGGTATTTCGTGCACTTCACCGTCTATGCGGGCATCGCGCTGGCGTATCTGCACCAGATACCGACCGGCAACGAATTCGCGGCGCATCCCGTGCAGGCCGACTACTGGATCGCGCTGTACGTCGCGACGCTCGCCGTGCTGATCGCCTTCCGAGTGGTGCGGCCCGCGATCAGAGCGCGCCGGCACATGCTGCGCGTCAGCGCTGTCACAGTGGAGGCGCGAGGCGTGACGAGCATCGAGGTGAGCGGACGCGAGCTGGGGAGGCTCGGCGTGCGCGCGGGACAGTTCATGCTCTGGCGGTTCCTGACGCCGGGTCGCTGGTGGCAGTCGCACCCCTTTTCACTCTCCGCCCTCCCCGACGGCCAGACCTTGAGACTGACTGTGAAGGACGTCGGCGACTTCTCCGGCGCCTTGAAGAGCCTTCCCGTAGGGACGAAGGTGCTCGTGGAAGGGCCGTTCGGCGCCTTCACGAGCGATGCCATGATCGGCGAGCAGGTCGCGTTGATCGCGGGAGGGATCGGCATAACGCCGCTGCGAGCCCTGTTCGAGGAGCTCTCCGCATCGCATGACGTGGCGCTCGTCTACAGGGCGATCTCCAAGAAGGAGGTCGTCTTGGAGCACGAGCTTCGGGAGATAGCCGAGCGTCCCGGCGCGGAGCTTCACCTGCTCCTGGGAGACCATCGCAAGGCGGGCGGCGCGCAGCTTCTGGAAGCCAAGACGCTCGGCAAGCTGATCCCGAACATCGCGCAGCGCGACGTGTACGTGTGCGGGCCGGTCGGGATGATGGACGCGACCCTGGGCGCGCTGAGGCGGCTCGGCGTGCCTGAGGACCAGATCCACGTCGAGCGATTCGCGCTTGCCGCATGAGCGCCGCCGTGCCCATGACGAGGTCCATCGAAGAGGTGATGGGCATCCCGGTGATCGTCGAGGCCGGCGGCGAGGGGTTCGACGCGGGGTCGGTCGGCCGCGTGTTCGAGTGGCTGCGGTTCGTCGACCGCACCTTCTCCACATACAAGGCCGACAGCGAGATCAGCAGGATCAACCGTGGAGAGCTGCCGCTGGAGCAGGCGCACATGAGCGTGCGCGCGGTGCTGCGCCGCTGCGAGCGGCTGCGAGAGCTCACCGGCGGGTACTTCGACGCCGCGTGCAGACCTCCGGCGCCCGACCTCGACCCGTCGGGATTCGTGAAGGGCTGGGCGCTGCAGCAGGCCACGCGCATCCTGCGCCGCGCCGGCGCGCAGCGGTACAGCCTCAACGCCGGCGGCGACGTCTGCCTCGCGGGCGCACCGCCCGGTCAAGACGCCTGGCAGGTCGGGGTGCAGCATCCGCGTGAGCGGCAGGCGGTCGCCGCCGTGCTCGCGCTCCGCGACGGCGCGATCGCCACCTCGGGGGCATACGAGCGCGGCGCCCACATCGTCGATCCCCACACCGGACGGCCCCCGGAGGGGGTGCTCTCGGTCACGATCGTCGGCAGCGACCTCGCGCTGGCCGACGCCTACGCGACCGCGGCGTATGCGATGGGCAGAGCGGGAGCGCGGTGGGCGGCAAGGCTGCCCGGACACGGAGCGATCGTGATCCTCGACGACGACACGATCTCCTACTCCGCGGGGGTCGAGAGATTCCTCGCCTGTGGACCAAAGGAGGCGGCATGATCCGCAACAGCACCTGGAAGCTGATTCGCAGGGTGACGGGCACGGCGGCGATCCTCGCGGTCGTGATCGTGCTCGTGGTGATCTACGTCCGCAGCAGCGGCAAGGGGACCGGCGTGCCGGTCGCGGTGGGCAGCGCCGCAAGCGCGCGCGCCGGCGCCGGCTCGGGCACAGGCGGGTCCGGCGGATCGTCGGCCGGGTCCGGCCCGCCGCCGCCCCCCTCCGAACAGGGCGGCGGGGCGAGCGAACAGGCCGGGGGGGCGAGCGAAGGCTCCGCCAGCGGGTCGAGCTCTGCCCCCGGCTCGGGCGAAAGCTCCGCCGGCGGGTCGAGCTCCGCCCCCAAGTCGAGCTCGGGTCCCTCCGGCACCTACACGGGGCCCGTGATCCAGACCCCCTACGGCCCGGTGCAGGTTGCCGTCGCCGAGGAAAAAGGCAGGATCACCGATGTGAAGGCGCTGCAGCTTCCCACCGAACACCCGCAGTCGATGTTCATCAGCGAAAGGGCCGCGCCGCTGCTGCGCAGCGAGGCGCTGGAAGCCCAGAGCGACGAAATCAACATCGTGACGGGCGCGACGTTCACGAGCGAGGGCTTTGCCTCCTCGCTCCAGAAGGCGCTGCTCAAAGCCGGGTAGGACCGGGCTCGCTCGGCCCGCGGGCGCCGGGCGCCTACCCCGCCGGGTGCCGCGCCGACATCGTGATGAAGTCGCGCGCCCAGGCGGGGTCGAAGAACGTCGCCGGGCTTTGGATCGTCCCGGCCAGCAGCTTGCTGCCGTTGGCCGCGGTGGCGATGCCGTGTTCGTTGCTGGGACGGTAGGTGGCGAAGATCGGCCAGTCCGGGTTGATGTCGAGCTGCATGCCGCGCACGACTCCCGCGCGGGAAAGCAGCCGCGCGAGCTGCAGCGGGTCGAGCGCCGGCCCCTGGGCGTAGACCAGCGCGCCGGCGGCGGTGATCCCGACGCCGGAGCGCCACTGGCTCTCGATGCCGGCGCCAGAGCAGGAGCTGACGCCGCATGTCGCGCCCCAGATCTGCCATTCCGGGCTTGCGGCACGCGCCGTGGGCCGGCCGCCCGCGACAAGCGGCATCAGGTTCTGGCGCACGCTGGCCACCTGGGGGCTCATGCTCACGTCGCTGCCCCAGGCGCCGACGTTCACCGAGCCGTTCTTGTAGATGACCAGCGACGCGGCCCCGGCGCGCAGCGGGTCGATCATGCGCCCTTCGGCGTAGTAGCCGCCTTCTGCGACGTTCATGATGAACCCGCCGTTGAACGCGGCGACGAGATAGCGCGCGACTCCGGCGCCGATCGGAGCGGTGAAGCGGTAGGGCCCGCCGCCGGGACTCTTCGACCCCGAGTAGAGGCGGGCGGAGAGCAGGCGCGGGTCCATCCATGCGAGCCCCGCCTGCTGGGAGCCGCCGGGCGGAGTCAGCGTCGTCTCGTAGACGGCCGAGGCGCCGAAGACGCGGCGCCCGGCGGGCCGCCACGCCCCTTCCCCGCGGGCGGGGCGCCGCTGGAACGGCGTCAGGCTGCGCGGCTTGCCGAGCGGAGTTGGCCGTTGTACGGCTGGCGGCGGCGTGGGCTTGCGGCTTGCGGTCGGGGCGTCGCTCACCGATCGCGGGCGGTGCGCGGTTGCCGCGCCGGCGCCGCAGGCCGCGAGCGCGAGGCATGTGCAGAGCGGCAGCCAAAGACGCGACCGCATCGGGTGGATGGAACCAGAGCGCATTGCCATTCCGATCGACTCGTGTGAGGGTAACGCGAGCGCGGACGATGCAGCACCGGTGCGAGGACCGCAGGCGTCACTATGAGAAATGACTCATGTGGCGGCGCGGTCGGGCTTCGTGAGGCCGTGAGGCGCTTCGGTGACGCCGCGACGCCTTGAGCGTCCCGGTGACGCGGCGACGCCTCAGCAGGTCGCGGATGGTTCGGAGACGCCGGCGCCTTCGGCGGGGCTCTCCACGATGCCGACTTCCGCTTCCCGCAGGATCGCGCCGAGGTGGACGACGTACCACACGCCTCGCCAGGAGATCATCGAGGCGATGCCGAACGAGTGAGCCCTGCCGTGCTCGCGGTACACCAGGCGCGAGTTGGGCGTCTCGTAGTAGCCGTCGCGGTTGTAGCAGACGCCCGGAGGTATCCAGTGGGCGTAGGCGGCCGGCGCCTTGACGGCGAGCAGCACGGCCGAGGCGGCGCCGCGGCCGAGCAGCCGGTGGGCGGCGCCGATGTCAAGCGCGTAGTCGCGCCACAGGCGATTCTCGAAGTCGGCGCTCGGGTCCCCGATTTCCTTGAGCTGCACGTAGGCGCGCTCGGGGAAGAACGCGCTTCGTGCCAGCGCCGGCGATCCGGTCACGATCGCGCGCCAGAGTGCGGACATCTCACGCCTGAACGTCAGCGTGTGCGCCGACGGGAGCGCCGAGGTCTGAGGCAGCGAGCCGGGGGAGGGCCTGCGTCGCCGCGGGCGCCTCCGGGCCTGGAGCGCCACCTTCGCCGTCGCGGCCGCCACGCCAGCGGCGCGGCGCTGTGCGGGACGTTGCGCCAAGCCGCCGTCGCCCGCATGGGAGCCCGCGCCGCCCGCGTGGGAGCCGGCGCCGCCCGCGTGGGCGCCCCGCCGATCGAGCCGGCCTCCGCCCGGCGAGGAGGAGGCGGACATCACCACGACGAGCAGCGCGATCAGCAGCGCGCCTGCCAGGGCCGCGATCGCGGCGACCGGCCGGCGGCGGGTCCGAGGCGACCTCGGGCGCCGTGGATGTCGAGGGTCCGATGTGCTCAGATCGCAAAACGTTAGAGCACGCGCGGGAGCCGGATGCTCGGTTGCGGAAAAGCCGCAACGAGTGCAGGACTACCGGCGGATGCACGTTCGAGCGAGAGCCGCGAGCCTCGGCGGCGAACACGATGAGCCCGCCGCCCACATCCGGCCGCGCCGCTGCCGGGACCGATGCGGTGGCGCCGGCCGCACCGGAGCATCCACTCCCCGTCGAAGGTCGGCCGCTCGGCCTGAGCGAGCAGGAGGCGCAGCGGCGCAGGCAGCGTGGGGGGCGCGGGCCTCGTGTCTCGACGCGATCGAGCCGCTCCTACGCGAGCATCGTGCGCGCCAACACGCTGACCGTGTTCAACCTGATCCTCGCCGCCTTCGGCGTCGTCACGCTGATCTTCGGCGACTGGCGCGACGCGCTGTTCCTCGGAGTGATCGTCGCGAACAGCAGCATCGGGATATTCCAGGAGGTGCGGGCCAAGCGGGCGCTCGACCGTCTCGCGCTGCTGGTCGCGCCACAGGCTCGCGTGACCCGCGACGGCGTGCAGCGACTCGTGCCCGTGGAGGAGGTGGTCGAGGGAGATCTGACCACCGTCGCAGCCGGCGACCAGATCGTCGCCGACGGCGAGCTGGTCTCCGCGAGCGAGCTGAGGCTCGACGAGTCCGTGCTGAGCGGCGAGTCGGAGCCGGTCAGGCGTCGGGTGGGCGAGCAGGTTCGCTCCGGAGCGTTCGTCAGCGAGGGCGCCGGCGCCTACCTGGTCACGGCAGTGGGGGAGGAGAGCTTCGCGGCCAAGCTCACAGGGCAGGCTCGCTCATTTCGCCATCCCCGCTCCCCACTGGAACGAGCGGTCAACAGGCTCCTCTACGGCCTCGTGGTCGCGGTGATCCTGCTCGGCACGCTGCTCGGATACTCGCTCTACCACAGGAAGGTGAGCGCTCACACCGCTGTCGCGACCTCCGCTGCCGGTGTGGTGACGCTGGTCCCGGAGGGGCTGATCGTGCTCGTCAGCCTCACCTATGCGGTCGCCGCCGCCAGGATGTCGCGGCGCGGCGTGCTGGCCCAGCAGCTCAACGCGATCGAGTCGCTGGCCTCCGTCGACACGCTCTGCATCGACAAGACCGGCACACTGACAGAGTCGACCTTGCGACTGGTCGAAGTGATCCCGGCCGCGGGCGCGCAGGAGGACCACGTGCGAAGGCTGCTCGGCAGCTTCGCCGCCAGCGCTCCGACGCGCAACCTCACGCTGGAGGCGATCGCCACCGGCTGCGATGGGCAGCCGCAGCCGGTGGCCGCCGAAGTGCCGTTCTCCAGCGCTCGCCGCTGGAGCGCGCTGAGGCTCGGCGATGAGAGCCTCTATCTCGGCGCGCCGGAGCGGCTGCCGCTCGGCGAGCTGGCATCCACGGCCCAGCGCTTCCAGCAGCAGGGACGCAGGGTGCTCGCGCTGGCGCGCTCCGCGCGACCGCTCCCCGAGGAGGCGGAGCAGATGCCGCCGGCCGGCGTGGAGCCGCTGGGGCTGATCGTGCTGGCGGAGCAGTTGCGTCCCTCCGCGCCTCAGACGATCGCGTTCCTGCAGCAGCAGGGGGTGCAGGTGAAGGTGCTCTCCGGCGACGCGCCGCAGACCGTCGCCGCGATCGCGCGCGACGTCGGCATCGCCGTCGAGGAGGTCCACACGGGAGAGAGCGTCCCGTCAGATCCCGCCGAGCTTGCGGAGTTCGCGGCGCACGTGAGCGTGCTCGGACGCGTCTCGCCGGAGCACAAGCAGGCGATCGTGGAGGCCCTCGTGCAGCAGGGGCGGTATGTCGCGATGGTGGGAGACGGCGTCAACGACGTGCCGGCGCTCAAGCAGTCGCGGCTCGCGCTCGCCCAGGGCAGCGGCGCGCAGATGGCACGCGCGGTCGCTGATCTGGTGCTGGTCTCCGGCGACTTCGCCACCGTGCCGCTGCTGGTGGCCGAAGGCCGCCGCGCGCTTCGCAACCTCCAGCGCGTGACCAAGCTCTACGTCACCAAGTCGGCGTTCGCCGCGTTCCTGATCCTCACGATCGGCGTCAGCTCGGACGCCTACCCGCTGCTGCCGCGCCATCTCACGCTCGTGGCCAGCCTCACGGTCGGCATCCCCACCTTCTTCCTCGCGCTGGCTCCCAGCAGCGGCCCCTGGCGGCCGGAGCGCTTCGCGCGCAAGGTCGCGCGCTTCGCCGTCCCGGCCGGCGCGCTGGTCGGCGTCGGGGTGGTCTCCGGCTACCTCTTCGCGCTGCACGACCTCGACCTCTCCACGGCCGACTCGCGCACCGTCGCGGTCACGGTCCTGATCGCCTGCGGGCTCTACCTGGTGATGGCGCTGGAGTCGGAAGGCTCGCTGAAGCGCTCAGGTCTCGTGGCGGCGATGTGCGCGGTGCTGGCGCTGGCCTACGTCGGCTGCCTGCTGATCGACCCGATCCGCGAGTTCTTCGCGCTCAGCGTGCCCGGCGCCGCGATGATCGCGACCGCGCTGGTGGCCGGGGCGGTGTCGATCACCGCGCTGACGCTCGCCGGCTATTCGGTCCGCGGCGGCGCGGGGCCCGGCCCCGGCCCCGGCCCCGGCTCTTCCGGTGATGACACGGGAGGATGACGCGCGAGCCGCCGCGCCCCAGGCCCTTCAGCGGCCGGCGGCCCTGCGGTAGCGCGCGACCGCGAGCGGCGCGAAGACCGCGATGATCACGAGCGACCAGACGATCGAGCCCCAGACGTTGTTGCCCGCGGGCGCGCCAAGCCAAAGATGGCGGATCGCGTCGACGATGATCGTGAACGGGTTCACTTCCGCGAACGCGCGCAGGCCCGCGGGCATCGATTCCACCGGCACGAACGCGGATGAGATGAACGTGAGCGGGAAGACCGCGATGAACCCGATCGAGTTGACGGTTTCCGAGGACTTCGCCAGCAGGCCGATGAACGCCAGGAACCAGGAGAAGGAGTAGCCGAAGAGCAGCAGCAGGCCGACGCCCGCGATCGCTTCCGGGAAGCTCGTCTGGAAGCTGAAGCCGATGATCACGCCGGTGATCAGCAGGATCGTGATCGACAGCGTGTTGGTGGCGATGTCCGAGAGGGTGCGTCCGCCGAGCACCGCCGCGCGGGACATCGGCAGCGAGCGGAAGCGGTCGATCAGGCCCTTGCGCACGTCCTCGTTGAGGCCGAGCGCGGTCGCGAACCCGCCGAAGGCGGTGTTCTGCACGATGATGCCGGGGATCAGGTAGTCGACGTAGCTGTAGCCGGGCGTCTGGATCGCGCCGCCGAAGACGTAGCGGAACAGCAGCACGAACATGATCGGCTGGATCGTGAACCCGATCAGCAGTTCCGGCGCGCGCGGCAGGCGCAGCAGGTTGCGTTCGGCGATGATGAGCGTGTCGGTGACGAGTCGTCTCATGCGGCCTGCTCTTCCTCCTGGTCGGCGTGCTCTTCCGCGACGTGGCCGGTGAGCGCGAGGAAGACGTCGTCCAGCGTCGGCCGTCGCAGCGCAAGGTCCTCGACGCCGAGGTCCGCGTCGCTCAGGCGCCGCACCGCCTCGGCGATCACGCCGTGGCGCTCGCGCACGCTCAGCCTGACTAGACCGTCCTCGACGGTCGCGGGCTCGTCGGCCATCGCGGAGAGCACCGCCACCGCGAGATGCGGGTCGGCACCGTCCTCAAGGCGCACCTCCAGACGCTCGCCGCCGAGGCGGTCCTTGAGCTGGTCGGATGTGCCCTCGGCGATCAGCCGGCCGTGGTCGATCACCGCGATCGTGTCGGCGAGGCGGTCAGCCTCCTCCAGGTATTGAGTCGTCAGCAGCACGGTCGTGCCCTCGGCGACCAGCCCTTCGATCACGGCCCACAGGCTCAGACGGCTGCGCGGGTCAAGGCCCGTCGTCGGCTCGTCCAGGAACAGCACGGGCGGCCTGGCGACCAGCGCGGCGGCGAGATCGAGGCGGCGGCGCATGCCGCCCGAGTAGGTCTTGGTCGGGCGCGAGGCCGCGTCGAGCAGGTCGAAGCGCTCCAGCAGCTCCATGCCGCGCGCCTTTGCAGAGCGGCGGGGCTCGCCGTAGAGGCGGCCGACCATCGTCAGGTTCTCAAGGCCGGTGAGGTTTTCGTCCACCGCCGCGTACTGGCCGGCGAGGCCGATCTGCTCCCGCAGCGCCGCCGCGTCGTGCTGCACGTCGAAGTCGAGCACGCGCGCCGTGCCTGCGTCCGGCTTTATCAGGGTCGCAAGCACCCGCACGAGCGTCGTCTTGCCCGCGCCGTTGGGGCCGAGCAGGCCGAGCACCTGCCCCTGCTCGGCGAGCAGGTCCACGCCGTCCAGCGCGCGCACGTCGCCGAAGTGCTTGACGAGCCCTTCGATCTCAATCGCCTGATCGGTCATCGCCCGGCTCCCGCGACTCCGTCGAACCGATCTTCGCGCCAGAGGCGGCGCTCCCACACGTCCGGCAGCGCGCTGAAGCGGTCGATGCGCTGCCTCATGACGCGAGTGTATATGTCAAACGTCCAGTACGAACGCGATCGCCGACGGTCGGCTTCCCGTTCGTGGCGGTTTGGCCTCCGAGGCGCCGTCGGTTACGCTTCTTCACGGTCCTCGCAAGGAATCACACCCTGCGATCTGCGGCAGCGGGCCTCGCCCGGCCGCTGTCCACTACGTCATCACCCCGAGAAGGAGAGGCAGAACCCCATGTCATCGAGCACCGTCTCCAGCACCGAGGCGGCCGACGCCGCTGTGGAGGCGATTTCCAACGCCGCAGCCCAGGAGGCAACCTTCTCGCTGGCGCTCACCCAGGACCAGAAGGATCTCCGCGACTGGGTTCACGGCTTCGCCGCCGACGTGATGCGGCCCGCCGCCCACGAGTGGGACGAGAAGGAGAAGACCCCCTGGCCCGTGATCCAGGAGGCCGCCAAGATCGGCCTCTACGGCTGGGAAGCGCTTGCGCAGTTCTTCGCCGACCCGACCGGCCTGACGCTGCCGATCGTCAACGAGGAGCTCTTCTGGGGCGACGCGGGCATCGGCATGGCGATCATGGGCACCGGCCTCGCCGTGGCCGCGATCTTCGGCCAGGGCTCGGGCGAGCAGATCGGCGAATGGATCCCGCGCTGCTTCGGCACCGAGGACGACCTGAAGGTCGCCGCCTTCTGCTCCTCGGAGCCCAATGCCGGCTCCGACGTCTCCGCGGTGCGCACCACCGCCAAGTTCGACGAGGCGACGGGGGAGTGGGTGCTCAACGGCCAGAAGGCCTGGGCCACCAACGGCGGCATCTCCGACGTCCACGTCGTGATCGCCTCCGTGGACCGCGAGCTCGGCTCGCGCGGCCACGCCGCGTTCATCGTGCCGATGAGCGAGGCCAAGGGCATCTCCCAGGGGGCCAAGGTCAGCAAGCACGGCCTGCGCGCCTCCCACACCGCCGACGTCTACCTGGACGACTGCCGGATTCCGGCCGGCTACGTGCTGGGCGGCAAGGAGAAGCTCGACGAACGCCTCGCGCGCGTGCGTGAGGGCAAGAAGAGCAAGGGCAACGCCTCGATGGCCACCTTCGAGGCCTCGCGCCCGACGGTGGGCGCGCAGGCGCTCGGCATCGCCCGCGCCGCCTACGAGTACGCGCTGGACTACGCCAAGGAGCGCGAGCAGTTCGGCAAGAAGATCGTCGAGAACCAGGCGATCGCTTTCACGCTGGCGCGGATGAAGATGGAGATCGACGCCGCCCGCCTGCTGGTCTGGCGTGCCTCCTGGATGGGCCGCAACCAGGTCCCGTTCGAAAACGCCGAGGGCTCGATGAGCAAGCTGAAGGCCGGCGAGGTCGCGGTCTGGGTCTCCGAGCGCGCGATCCAGATCCTCGGCGGCAACGGCTACACCCGCGAGTTCCCGGTGGAGCGCTTCCACCGCGACGCGAAGATCTACGACATCTTCGAGGGCACCGCGGAGATCCAGCAGCTAGTGATCTCACGGGCCATCTCGGGGATGCACATCAGCTAGGGACGACGACTACCAGGCCTGCTCGCAGCCGCAGTGCGGGCAGGCCACGGTCGTGGAGACCGGTGCGCTGAAGATCAGGCCGCAGCCGCAGCTATAGGTGGCCAGGTCGACCGGGCCGCCGGCGGCACGGCCGCGGCCGCGGCCGTCTTCGCCGTCGGCCGGCTGGGCCTGGACCTGGGCCTCGACCGCGGCCGCAGGAGACGCCGAGAGCTGCTCCGAGACGGCGTGGGCGCGCCGGCGCCGCAGCCGCGTCAGCTCCAGCGGATCGCGCTGACGGTGGCGCGTCGGGCTGCGATGGAAGAGGCTTGGTCGCGTCATGCGCTTCTCTCCTAGAAAGACTCCGGGGGGACGCGAAGGTTTCGCTGTCCTTGCGAGGCAGTTCTTCGCTGTCAGAGCGGTAACTCCTCGCTGCCCCGATCGCGCAGGCTCCGCGTCAGCACTGGGCGTTTGGGATACTTCGCTGCCGTGAACCCCTCACGCAAGCGCACCATCCGCTTGATCGTGGCGCTGACGGCCGCGGTCTCGCTTGCCAGCGCGCTGATCTACACGAGCTTCAGCGCCGCGAGCCCGGCGCTCACGCCCACGCAGCTCATGCACAGCGCCGTGCCCGGCCGCAGCTACCAGCTCACCGGCACCGTGGTCGCGCACTCGGTGCGCCACGAAGGCGAAGTGCTCTACTTCAGCATCCGGGACCGCAAAGGCGAAGACTCCGTTCCGGTCCGCTACACCGGCGAAGTGCCGGACCCCTTCAAGGAAGGGCGCGAGGTGATCGTGACCGTCCAGAAGCAGGGCAGCGAGTACATCGGGGAACGCAACTCGCTGATCACCAAGTGCCCGTCGAAGTACAAGGCGGCGCCGCCGGCCGCGGCGCGGAAATACTGATGCCCTCTCTGGGAACCGGCGCGCTGCTGCTGGGGCTGGTCGTGTGCTTCTACGGCATCGGCGCCAGCATCTACGGCGCGCGCACCGGCCAGGACCGCTGGATCGAGTCGGGCAAGCGCTCGGTCTACGCGCTGGCGGTCACGATGGTCTGCGCCTTCGCCGTGCTGGAGATCGCGCTGCTCTCAAACGACTGGGCCTTCAACACCGTCGCCGAAACCTCCAGCGTCACCACGCCGCTCTTCTACAAGGCGGCCGCGGTGTGGGCCTCCCAGGAAGGCTCGCTGCTGCTGTGGTCGCTGCTCTCGGCGCTCTGGTCGAGCCTGGCCCTGTTCCTCGTCAAAGGCCGCATGCGCGAGGTGAGCGCCTACGCCACCGCGGTGCTGCTGGCCTTCGACGCCTTCTTCATCTTCCTGATGCTCGGATACGCGAACCCGTTCGTGACCACGCATCCGGCGCCGGTGGAAGGCGCGGGCCTGGACCCGCTGCTGCGCTTCCCGACGATGATGATCCACCCGCCGATGATCTACTCGGGCTACACGCTGTGCATCGTGCCCTTCGCGTTCGGCGTGGGCGCCCTGATCAGCCGCAAAGTCGACGCCGAGTGGCTGAAGGCGATGCGCCGCTTCGCGCTGGCCGCCTGGATCTTCCTCGGCATCGGGATAGTGCTCGGCGCCCGCTGGTCCTACGCGGAGCTCGGCTGGGGAGGCTACTGGGGGTGGGACGCGGTCGAGAACGCGGCGCTGATGCCCTGGCTGGCCTGCACGGCCTTCATCCACTCGCTGATGATCCAGGAAAAGCGCGGGATGCTGAAGGTCTGGAACGCCTCGCTGGTGGCCGCGATGGGCACCCTGGCGATCATGGGCACCTTCCTGGTGCGCAGCGGCATCCTCAACTCGATCCACGCCTTCGGCGGCGCGACGCTCGGGGTGCCGTTCGTGATCCTGATCGCCGCGATGATCATCGGCTCGATCTACCTGGTGGTCTCGCGCCGCGACGTGCTGCGCTCGGAGCACCGGCTCGACTCGCTGGTCTCGCGCGAGTCTGCCTTCCTGCTGAACAACATGGTGCTCGCGGGGCTCGCGTTCGTGATCTTCTGGGGCACCTTCTTCCCGCTGATCTCCGCCGCGCTGACCGGCCAGGAGGCATCCGTCGGGCCGCCGTGGTTCGACCGCTACACCGTGCCGCTGGCGCTGGTGCTGGTCCTGCTTTCGGGCATCGGGCCGGTGATCGCATGGCGGCGGGCGACCATCGCCAACGCCCTGCGCAACCTGCGGGCGCCGATCCTCGTGGCGCTCGCGGTCTGCGCCGCGGTGCTCGGCACCGGCGTGAGCGGCAAACCGCTCGCGGTCGTGATGTTCGGCTGCGCCGGCTTCGCGCTGGCGGCCGTGACGCAGGAGTACTGGCGAGGCACACGCGTGCGCTCGAGGAGCACGGGACAGCTCCCGCCACGCGCGCTGCTCGGACTGGTGCGCCGCAACCGCAGGCGCTACGGCGGCTACATCGTCCACGTGGGGATGGCGGCCCTTTTCATCGGCGTGGCCGCCTCCTCCTCCTTCCAGCACGCCTCCGAGCCCACCCTGCGCGTGGGGCAGTCGCTGAAGATCGGCGGCTACACCATGCACTACGTCAGGCCGACCGCGAGCGTGACGCCGAAGTACGACGCCGCTCACACCGGCGCGACGCTCAGCCTCGGCGCGATCGTGAAGGTCACCAAGGGCGGCAAATACGTGACCACGCTCAACCCGGCCGAGGGCTTCTACGACTCCGGCGAACCCTCCCAGGGCTCCGTCGGCCACCTGATCGGCGGCCAGCCGGTCAGCCACGTGGCGCTCAACAGCACTCCGCTGCGGGACCTGTGGGCGGCGATCGCCCCGGACATCACCGCGCCCTCGCTGGAACGCATCCTGAAGGCCGGCAACAAGGCGATCCCGGTCAACCGCCCCGAAGAGGCGTGGATCGTGTTGGGGCTGATGGGCCGCGAATACCTGCGGCACACGCCTGCGGCGCAGTTCCACTTCGAGGTCTCGCCGATGGTGATGTGGATCTGGATCGGCGCGTTCATCATCGGCGGCGGCGGCCTGATCGCGATCTTCCCCTCACGGCGGGCGGTCTGGCGTCGCGTGAGCCTGCGGATGCCGGCCCCCGTCGCCAAGCGCGACCGCGTGCCGGCATGACGCTACCCGCCGCGGCCCTGATGCTCGTGCTGCTCGGGGTCGTGCTCTGGATCGTGCTCTCGCCCCTGAGCGCGATGCCGCGCCCCGGTCGCCGGCGCTCGAACGCGCGCGCCGACCTGGAGGCGCAGCGAGAGGCCAAGTACCAGGAGATCAGGGACGCGGAGATGGACTTCAAGACCGGCAAGCTCTCGGTCGAGGACCACGAGGCCATCGAGGCGACGCTGCGCAGCGAAGCGGTCGGGATCCTCGATCGAATCCGAGCGCTGGAGGAGGCGGAGGGAGACGCCGACCAAGCCGAGGCGGCCGCGGCCGCCGGACAGTAGCCGGAGTCGGGCGCCGCGCCGACGATCGCCTAAGCGAGTTTCTTCAGCAGCACGATCGTGTTCAGGACGAACAGGACCGCGAAGAAGACTGTCCAGCGGTTGAGGTTGCGCTCGACCATCGATCCTCCGCCGAGCGGCCCGCTGCCGCTGCCCACGCCGAAGGCGCCGGAGAGGCCGGCGTCCTTTCCTGAGTGCATCAGCACCAGGAAGATCAGCACGACCGCGATGATCACCTGTATGACCGAGAGGATCGTTTCCATGTCGCCCAGGGTACAGGCGCGACGCCGTCGATGCCAGTCCGGCTCTGCCATGCGGGATCGGACTGGACGTCGCTGGACCTGCAAGAGTCGTTGCGAGCGCCGTCCAGACCTCGCGCGAGTGACTTGCGCCTCCCGCCTGCGGCGCCGTTACAGTCAAGGCGCGTGATTGCCTCGGGTCAGCAGCCAGAGCCGCGTGGCGGGGGAGCCGCCGGCCGCGATTACCGTACGTTTACGACGGTCTTAGGTGGTTGTGGTTGGCTGGTGTCCGGTGCCGTGCCAGGACGAAAGTCAAGGGAGCCGGTGTCACGGGCCGATAACCCGATCTGTATGAGCTTTGCCCCTGGAGAGAGCCGATGAGCGTTTCGCGCCGCTGGGCGCGGCGCGCGGCCGTCTCCGCCCTGGCCGGAGGCGGGATCACGGCCGTCGGGCTGGGCGGCCAGCTCGCTCCCGCCGTCGGCGCCGAAGGCTCGGGCTCGCGCCAGCCGGGGCGCGCCAGCAGTAGCGGCACCGAAACCACGACGGCGACGAGCACGGAAACCTCGAGCGTTTCCATCTCATCGTCGAGCTCCTCCAGCTCGTCCTCGAGCTCTTCGAGCACCGCCACCACGCAGACGAGCTCCTCCGGGCCCTCCAGCACCCAGAGCTCGACCAGCTCCTCCTCGACCGGCTCCTCCTCGACCAGCTCGACTCAGACTCACACCGGGTCGTCTCACACCGAAACGGCGCCCTCGGCGATCGGCGAAGAAGGCCAGCAGAGCACGCCTTCCACGGGCACGCTGGCCAAACACAAGCGGTCCTCATCCGGGACAGGCGAGACCCACAAGTCCTCGAAGAAATCCTCCAAGCACGGCGAAGGCTCCGAAGGCAGCGGCGAAGGCTCCGAAGGCAGCGGCGAAGGCGGCGGCGAAGGCAACGTCGCGCCTGCCCCCCAGATGGTCGCCTCCCAGGCCGAAGCGCTCGCCTCGCTGCTCGGCTCGCCGGCGGTCTCGATCCAGGCGCTCGACTACTACCGGATCCCGATGTTCCTGCTGCCGATCTACCAGGCCGCCGCGGTCCAGTACGGGGTGCCCTGGCAGGTGCTCGCGGCGATCAACGAAGTCGAGACCAACTACGGCAGCGACCTCGCGATCTCCAGCGCGGGCGCCGAGGGCTGGATGCAGTTCATGCCGGCGACTTGGCTGCAGTACGGAGTGGACGTCCAGGACGCCGGCTACGCCGACCCCTACAACCCGGTGGACGCGATCTTCGCCGCCGCCAGGTACCTGCGCGCGGCAGGCGCAGCCAAGAGCCTGAAGGGCGCGATCTTCGCCTACAACCACTCGCAGGCCTACGTCGAATCGGTGCTGCTGCGCGCGAAGCTGATCGCCCACTATCCGACCGCCGTGATGGAGACCCTGACGGGGCTCGCGGAGGGCGGCCTGCCCGTGTCGCATGCCCTGGCGACCGCCGAAGATCTGCTGCAGCCGGGATCGGCCACGTCGAGCATCGACTCGGTCCGCCCGGCCAAGGCGAGCTCGACCAGGCGCCGCTCCGGTGGCGCGGCCGTCACCTCCACCGCCGCGACCGCCGGCGCCGCGCTGCGGCCAGGGTCCACGCCGGCGCCCACCCCGGGGGCAAGCGCGGCAGCCGTGACCGGCGGCAAGGCCGACTCCGCGCAGCGCTTCGGCAAGCTCGTCGCGCCCGCCGGCGCGCCCGTCGTCGCCGTCCAGGACGGCAAGATCGTCGGTCTCGGGCGCTCCCGCAAGCTCGGCGACTACGTGATCCTACGCGACGTCTACGGCGACGTCTTCACCTACGCGGGGCTCGGCAGCATCGCATCGACCTACTCGCCGCCGAAGCTCGACGCCTCCGGCCAGGTCGCCGGCATCGTGCAGGCAGGCGCGGAAGCGGCGCACGACAAGACTCCGGCGCAGGCCGCGACCGCCGGCGCGCAGACGCCGTTCACGCTGCACGTGAAGACGCCCGCGAAACCGAGCGCGGGCTCCGAAAGCGGGTCGGTGGAACCGGAAGGCGAAGCGGGCGAAGGGATCGGCAAGGTGCGGATCTACGCCCACCCGGCCAACTCCTACGCGCATGCCGCCGTCGCGCGGGCACGCGCCGCCGGCACGCTCTACGGGCAGCGCAGACCTCTGAAGCGTGGCTCCGTCGTGTCCCAGGGCACCGTGCTCGGCAGCAGCAGCCCCGGGCCGGGCGCCACCCAGGGGCACTTCAACTTCGCGATCAGCCCCGCCGGCGACGCCGGCACCGTCCAGGTGCAGCCGGTGCTTGAGAGCTGGAGGCAGCTCGACGCGGCGCTGCATCCGCGCGGCGCCAAGCGCAGCGCGGGCCTGATCGGGGCGACCGCCGGGGATGCGTTCCTGCTCTCGCGCGCCCAGCTCCAGCGCGCCGTGCTCTCCGACCCGGGCATCGGGCTCGACGCCTGCGCCAGGAGAGACGTCCAGGACGCGGCGACAGACACGCGCCTGCTGGCGAGCCTGGTCTTCCTCTCACGCAGCGGCCTGAAGCCGACCCTCGGGGCGATGCCCTGCGCACGCACGCTCAAGGGCGGCATATCTCTGCCCGGCCAGTCCGGAGTGCAGCCGTTGCTGCACTTCTTCCAGGTCGTGAGGGTCAACGGCGTGGACGTCGAAGGCCATCAGGGGGCCGGCTCGATCACCGACCTGACGATCAGGACGCTGCTGACGCTTCAGGGCAAGTTCGCGCCGAGCAGGATCACAAGCCTGATGCGCTATCCGGGCTCTCAGGCGACGGTGGCAAGGGCCTCGCAGTCCCGCACGATCCGGATCGCGTTCGTTCCGCCGGCCGGATCGCCGGGCGCCACCGCCACCGTGAAGGGCGCGGCGGCCAGGATCGCCAGGAACGCCACCTCCAGCACGCTGCTGCTCGGCGGTGGACTGCGCTCCTCGCAGTGGACCAACCTGATGGGGAGGATCGGCGCGATCCCGCAGCCCCGGATAACGGGCAAGCGCAGCTCGGCGGCGATTCCCGACCACGAATCGACTCACGGCTAGACCTGGCCCTGCCCGGCTGCCTGTCTGCGAAGATCGGAGCATGAGCCTCACCTACGGCGGTATCGACCTGGGCGGCACGAAGATCCAGGCCATCGTGCTGGATGCCGGCGGTGCGCAGGTGCTTGGCTCCTCGCGCCGGCCCACGCCCACGCAAGGGGGGCCGAAAGCGATCGTGGAGGCGATGGCGGGTGCGCTGCGCGAGGCCGCGGCGGAAGCCGGGCAGCCGCTCGAGACGCTCGACGCGGTCGGCGTAGGCTCGCCCGGAGATGTGGACCCCGACACCGGCAGCGTCGCAAACGCGCGCAACCTCTCCGGGTGGGAGGGCTCCTTCCAGCTCGCCGCGGTGCTCTCCGAGCAGGTCGGCGCGAAGGTGCGCGTCGGAAACGACGTGGACGTGGCGACTCTGGCCGAGCTCAAGCTGGGCGCCGGCAAGGAGGCGGGCTCGCTGCTCGGCGTGTTCTGGGGCACCGGCGTCGGCGGCGGGCTGGTCCTCGACGGCGAGCTCTGGCGCGGGCGCGACGGCGCCGGCGAGATCGGGCACATGGTCGTCAAGCGCAAAGGCGCGCGCTGCCCCTGCGGCCGCCGTGGCTGCATGGAGGCCTACGCCGGTCGCAAGGCGATGGAGCAGCGCGCCCGGCGCGAGGTCGAGCGCGGCCAGAAGACGATGCTGTTCGAGATCATGCGCGAGCGCGGCCGGGACTCGCTCAGCAGCGGCGTCTGGGCCCGTGCGCTGGAGCACGGGGACTCGCTCGCGCAGCGGCTGGTGGACCGCGCCGTCAAGGCTCTGGGGGCGGGGGTCGCCTCGGCGGTGAACCTGCTCGACGTGGAGCTGGTCGTGATCGGCGGAGGGCTCGGCACGCGCTTCGGCGATCAGATGTCCAGCCGGATCGCCGAGGCGATGCGGCCGCATCTCTTCAACGACCATCGGCCGCCCGACGTGCGCGTGGCGCAGCTCGGCGATCTCGGCGGCGCGATCGGCGCGACGCTGCTGTGCGGCTCGGTCGCGGGCGCGCAGATCCCGGTCGCGGCTGAGCGGTCCCGTTGAGCGCTGCCACGCCCGCGCTTTTCGCCCGCCGCCGCTTGCACTAACGTATACGCCAGAGTTGTCCCAGCCAGTCGTGCATCTCTCGACGGTTCTACGCAGCCCGCTGCTCGACAGGGCTGGGGAGAAGCTTGGTTGCGTGGAGGATCTGATCGTGCGGCTCGCCGACGGCGGCTATCCGCCGGTCACCGGCCTGAAGGGCAGCATCGGTGGACGTGAGCTCTTCGTTCCGATCGCGAAGGTCGCGGCGCTCGAGCCAGGGGCGGTGCGGCTCGCGGGCGAAAAACTCTCGCTTGGACGCTTCGAGCGCCGGCCCGGCGAGGTGCTGCTGCGCCAGGACGTGCTCGGCCGCAAGCTCGTGGACGTCGAGTCCGAGCCACCGCGGCTGGTGACCGCACAGGAGATCGAGCTGGCCTGCATCGAGGGATGGTGGAGGGTGGTCGGCCTGGACGCCAGCCTCGCCGCGCAGGTGCGCCGCGCGCTGCCGCGCAGGCTGAAGGGGCTCGTGAAGGATCGGCCGTTCCTTGACTGGTCGGACATGGAGCCGTTCGTCGGGCACGTGCCGACCGCGCGGCTGCGCTTCTCGCATCGCAAGCTCGCCAACCTGCACCCCGCCGAGATCGCCGACCTGGTCGAGGCCGCCTCCCACGACGAGGGCGAGGAGATCATCGAAGCCGTCCGCCAGGACAGGGACCTGGAGGCGGACGTCTTCGAGGAGCTCGACGAGCACCACCGGCTGGAGTTCATACGCGAGCGCCCCGACTCCCAGGTGGCGGCGGTGATCGCGCGCATGGCGCCGGACGACGCCGCCGACCTGATCGGCGAGCTCGACCAGGAGCGTCGCGTGAAGATCATCAAGCTGCTGCCGCCGGCGCACAGGCGCAAGATCGAAGCGCTGCTCGGATACAACCCCTCCACGGCCGGGGGCCTGATGGGCGTCGAGCTCGTCGCGCTCGGCGAGCAGGACACCGCCGCCGTGGGCGTCGAGCGCGTGCGGCGCAGCGAGATCGCGCCCGAGGCGCTGAACGTGGTCTTCGTCTGCGACGCCGAGGACAGGCTGACCGGGTCGCTGCCGGTGGTCGCGCTGCTGCGCGCCGCACCGGACACCGCCGTGATCGAGATCGCCGAGCAGGAGCCCGTGTCGGTCGCCCCCGACGCGGACCTGCCCGAGGTCGCGAGGATGATGACCGACTACAACCTCACCGCGCTGCCGGTCGTGGACGAGGAGCACCGGATCATCGGCGTCATCACCGTGGACGACGTGCTGGAGCAGACGCTGCCCGCCGGGTGGCGTCGCCGCTACGGCCTGGTCAGCGACTGACGCGCGGCCGCGTGAGCCGCGGCACGCCGCAAGCGCCTGCTCAGAGCGTGGTTTCCTCTGCGCTGCTAGGGTGAGCGGCGGCAGAGCCCTTGCAGATCGCGCAGAAAGGAGGCCGGTGTGGACGCAGACAGTGAGCCACGAAGTACCACGCCGGTAGCGCGCACGCCGGGCTTGTCTCCTTCGCTTTAGAGGAATCAGCGGGACAGCTCGCCCCCGCGCCACCGTGCCCGTGATCACACGCGCCGCCGCGGCTCAGCCGCGCGGAGATGTCACCCGAGCATGGCGAAAGGAGGTCGATTCCGATGTCTGAGAAGAAGAGCGCGGTGAGGGAGGGCGCGCCCGAGCAGGCGCGCGTCACAGCGCCCGTGCAGGTCGAGGGCGTGCCGCCCGTTCTCGACGAGGCGCACATCGGCGACATCCGCGGCGCGCTCGGGACGATCAAAGCCTCCGATCTGGGCGCACGGCACGGCTGGCGCTCCCGCGCGATGGCGCTGCTGGCGATCATGGGCCCCGGCCTGATCGTGATGGTCGGCGACAACGACGCGGGCGGCGTCTCGACCTACCTGCAGGCGGGACAGAACTACGGCCCGAGCCTGCTGTGGGTGCTGATCCTGCTGATCCCGGTGCTGATCGTCAACCAGGAGATGGTGATCCGCCTGGGAGCTGTCACCGGCGTGGGTCACGCGCGGCTTATCAACGAGCGCTTCGGCCGCTTCTGGGGCTGGTTCTCGGTCGGCGACCTGTTCGTGCTGAACTTCCTGACGATCGTCACCGAGTTCATCGGCGTGAGCCTCTCGCTCGGCTACTTCGGCGTCAGCCGCTACATAGCCGTGCCGCTGGCCGCGGTGGCGCTGGTCGCGATCACCTCGACCGGCAGCTTCCGAAGCTGGGAGCGCTTCATGTACGTGTTCGTGATCGCCAACTTCCTCGTGATCCCGCTGCTGTTCTTCGCGAGCCCGAGCTTCGGCGCGATCGCCCACCACACGTTCGTGCCGGGCGTCCAGGGTGGCGCCAGCTCCACGGCGGTGCTTCTGATCATCGCGATCGTGGGCACCACGGTGGCGCCCTGGCAGCTCTTCTTCCAGCAGTCGAACATCATCGACAAGCGCATCACGCCGCGCTGGATCAACTACGAGCGCGCCGACACGGTGATCGGCGCCTTCGTCGTGGTGATCGGCGCGGGCGCGCTGCTGTCCGTGGCCGCCTTCGCGTTCGCAGGCACTCCAGCCGCCGGGCACTTCTCCGACGCGGGCGCCACCGCGGAAGCGCTGCGCCACTACGTCAGCCCGGTCGCGGGGGCGTTCCTGGCGATCGTGCTGCTGAACGCATCCCTGATCGGCGCCGGCGCGGTGACGCTGGCGACCTCCTACGCGTTCGGCGACGTGTTCGGCGTCAGCCACTCGCTGCACCGGGGGCTGGGGGACGCGAAGGTCTTCTACGCGAGCTTCTCGGCGATGGTCGCGCTGGCGGCCGGCGTGGTCCTGATCCCCGGCGCCCCGCTCGGGCTGATCACGACCTCGGTGCAGGCGCTCGCGGGGGTCCTGCTGCCCAGCGCGAGCGTCTTCCTGGTGCTGCTCTGCAACGACCGCGCCGTGCTCGGGCCGTGGGTGAACCCGACGTGGCTGAACATCCTCGCCTCGGTGATCGTGGGGGTGCTGGTGGAGCTGTCGCTGATCCTGGTGATGACCACGATGTTCCCGTCGCTGAACGCGGGCGCCGCCTTCCTGTACATGTCGATCGCGCTGGTGGTCTGCCTGGTGGGTGCGGGCATCTACATCGCCTCCCGCAGGCAGCCTGTGCCCGCGGAGGCAGCGGTCGAGAGGGAGAAGCGGGCCACCTGGACGATGCCGCCGCTCGCGCTGCTGGAGCCGGCGCGCTGGTCTCCGGGTCGCAAGGCCGCCATGCTGGCGATGCGGGCCTACCTGGTGATCGCGGTTGCGCTGCTGATCGTCAAGGCGACGCAGCTCGGGCACTGAGCCAGGGATCTCGGCCGCCGCCGAGATCCCAGGCCCTCAGCCGTGGTTGAGCTCGCCTTCGATCGCTTCCTCGATCACCGAGCTCTCCGCCGCCGCCGACGCCGGCAGGGCGTGCGCCTTGCCGCCGGTCTTGGCAACCGTGAAGGAGGGAGTGGCGTTGACGCCGAGCTGGCGTGCCTGCGCCGAGGCGCGGGCGATCACCGTGCTCACCCTGGCCGAGGTGCTGGCGGCGAGCGACCGGTTGACGTTGGCTCCGGGGATCGCGCTCGCCAGCGCCTTCAGGTAGGTGCTCGTCACGTAGCCGGTGTTCTCGGAGCCCTGGTTGCGGTACATCAGGTCGATGAACTGCCAGAGCCGGTCCTGGCCGCCGAGCGCCACCGCCATGCGCGCGGCCTTGGTCGATTCGGGGCCGATGATGTCCAGCGGCTTGAAGACGATTCGCACCTGGCCGGTGCGCACGTAGCTGCGGATCAGGCCCGGCAGCTCTTCCTGGGCGAAGCTCGCGCAGCTCGGACACTGGAGGTCGCCGTACTCGAAGAGCGTGACGGGCGCGCTGCGGTCCCCGAGCGTCAGCCCGGACTGGTGTATGCCCTTCAGCATCGAGATCGTCGCCGGGGCGCCTGGAACCGGCTTGCCCGGCCGCAGTTCCGAGGTGCTGCCGCTGGCGAACACCGCCACCACGACGGCGATGATCACCGCGCTCGCGACCAGGATTCCGACCACCTGGTGCAGCCTGGTGGAGGACTCGACTGGCGCTGTCTGGGATTCGGTCACGGGCTAAGTCTATGAGCAGGCCCTATCTTGGGACGGTGCTTCCGTTCTGGGCTTCGATCACGGTGCTTTCGCTCGTGCAGGCGATCACGGTGGCACTGCCTGGCGATCGCGCGATTGCCGAGGTGCGGCGCCGCCGCGGCGCCGGCCGGCTCGACAGTCGCTGGTGGGCGCTGATCCCGCCCGGATCGATCGTCGCGTTCGTCGCGGTCGGCAGCGTGGCGGCCAGCGCGAGTGCGACCTTCCTGACATACCTCGCGCTCTGCCTGGTCCCCGGGGGCGCGGCGCTGGCGCTCGGGCTGCTGGCTCGCGGTGCGCGCCCGGCCGCGGCGCTGGCGGTGCTGCCGCTGATGGCGCTGGCGTGGGCTGACAACGGAGGGCTTGCCGGGCAGGCGGCCGCCGTGGCGCTCACGGCGCTGAGCTGCGTGGCGCTGGGTGCGCTGCTGGCAGCCGTCACCCCGCCTGTCTGGCTGATGGCGGGGATCATCGCGATGGCCGCGGTGGACGTCGCCCTGGTCGCAAGCGAACTGCTGCAGAAGCCAAACAACGCCCTGAACATCGCCCATCCGGCCGCCAAACTGCCGCGCCTGCAGGCCGAGCTGTTCGGCTCCGCGGCGATGGGCTACGGCGATCTGTTCGTCGCCGCCCTGCTCGGCGGGCTGCTCGTCGCCACCGGAAGCGCCGGCCGGCAGAGACGGGTGGCGCTGCTGGTCGCGGCCCTGGCGCTGGCCGCCGACCTGCTGTTCTTCTTCCTGCGAGAGCTGCCCGCGACCGCGCCGGTGGCGCTCGCGCTGGTCGTCATGCTGCTGGCGGAGCGCCACCCACGCCTGGCGGGCGCCCGCCACCGCGTCTCGGCCGCCGACACCGCCTAGCGCCCGGCGGCGGGGGCGTCGGCGGCGGGTGCGTCCGAACCGTGGCGGTGGCGCGTAGCCGTTGGCGGTGGGCGTCGCCGAACCGTGGCCGCGGGGCGTAACCGTTGGCGGCGGGCGCGGTAGTCGGTCCTGAGATGTCAGATCGCCACGACGAGACGCGGCAGCGAGGCTCCGGAGGCTCCGATGGCGATGGAGGAACGGGTGGCCCGCTGGGAACAGAGCTCAAACCGCAGGTCTATGTCGACCCGCGGCCCGCGGAGCGCTTCGAGCGCTATCACGAGTGGGCTCGCACCCACCGCCCGGACTGGGTCCAGGACCTGCTGCGCCTGATCATGCTGCCGCTCAGCATGCTCCTCTATCGGGTCAGGTGCCGAGACTGCGCGCGGGTGCCGGGCTCCGGCGCGGCGATCATCGCGCCCAACCATTTCTCCGCGATGGACCACTTCTTTTGCGGCATCTACCTGCGCAGGAGGGTGCGCTTCATGGCCAAGTCGCAGCTCTTCACGGGACCGCTTGCCGCCGTGATCGAGCATGCGGGCGCCTTTCCGGTGCGCCGCGGCCGGCGGGACGAGCAGTCGATGCAGACGGCGCTCCGCATCCTGCGCGGCGGCGGGGTGATCGTGATCTACCCGGAGGGTGGGCGCTCTCGCGGCAGCCAGATCGGCGAGCAGGCCCGTCCGGGCGTGGGCCGGCTTGCCCTCGAAAGCGGCGCGCCCGTGGTGCCCGTGGCCATCTGCGGCTCCCAGCGCGTGCGCGGCTGGAAGCGGCTGCGCTTCCCGTCGGTCCACGTCGCCTACGGTGCGCCGGTCTGCTTCGAGCGGATCGGCGGCTGCACCCGCGAGCAGCAGCAGGAGGTGGCCGACGAGGTCCTGGAGCGCGTCAGGGCGCTCTACGGGACGCTCAGCGCGCCGGCATCGCCGCCGGCGACGGATCGCCCGCCGGTGCTTCACGGTCCTTCCGCGACGCATTGATCGGGCTGGCTTCGGCAAGCGCCTGCCGCTGCGCATCGGCTTCGCCGTGCGCGTCGAGCTGTGCGGTCGGCGGCTGCGGGCTGGACTCGATCAGGTCTGCCGCCGCGAGCTCGCGTCCCGAGGAGGCGCCCATCTGCGCCAGCTCCCTGGCCTTCGGAGTGAGCCTCGCGTCGAAGGAGCGTGCCGCCTGGTTGTAGGCGTCCACGGCGGAGCCGAGCTGCCTGCCCACCTTGGCCAGCGGCTCGGCGAACACCGCCAGCCGCTTGTGCAGCTCCCGGCCGGCCTCGGCGATCGCGCGCGCCGACTCGGCGATCTGCTCCTGGCGCCAGCCGTAGTGGACGGCGCGCAGCAGCCCGATCAGAGTCGTGGGAGTCGCCATCAGCACCTGCTGGTGCACGCCGTACTCGATCAGCCCCGGATCCTCCGAGAGCGCCGCCTGGTAGATGCCGTCGGAGGGCACGAACATCGCCACGAGGTCGGGCGTGGCGTCGAACTGGCGCTGATACCCCTTGGAGGCGAGCTTGGTGATGTGCTCGCGCGTCTGCTTGGCGTGGCGCGCGAGGTGCATCGCCCGCTCCTCCTCGGTCTGCGCCTCCAGGTGGGAGAGGTATGCGTCCAGCGGCACCTTGGAGTCGACCACGATCACCTTGCCGCCGGGCAGCTTGACCAGCACGTCCGGGCGCAGCATTCCTTCGTCGGTGGAGACGCTGCTCTGCTCCAGGAAGTCGCAGTGCTCGATCATCCCCGCCATCTCGATCACGTTGCGAAGCTGGATCTCACCCCAGGACCCGCGCGTGTTGGGCCGCTTGAGCGCCGAGACGAGATTGCCGGTCTCCATCCGTAGCGAGCCGACGCCTTCGTGGAGCTGGCGGACCATGTTGGCCAGTTCTCCCTGCGCCTGCCGGCGCTCGCGCTCCAGCCGTGCGATCTCGCCCTCGACCTTGCCGAGCTTCTCGCTGACGGGCCCGACGAGCCCCTTGATCTGCTCGGTGCGGGTGGCCATCTCGCCGGCGATCCGCTCATGCTCGGCCTGCCTGGCCTCCGCTAGGCGCTGCGCCAGCGAATCGCCGGTCTGCTTGAGCACGTCGGCCGAGATCGCCTTCATTTCGTCGCGCATGCGCTCGCGTCCCTCGCTGGAGAGCTCGCGGAGCTGCTCGCTCAGATGCTCCCGGCTGGACCGCGCCAGTCGCAGCGCGGCCAGCACGCCCACCAGCGCGCCGACCAGGATGCCGAGTATCACCAGAACGACAGTCATCGGGGACCCACCACGGTGACACGCGCCCCGGACGGCAGCGGCCGGGGAGCGCGCGGACGCCGGCGCCGAAGGCGGGCGGGCACGGGATGGACGCCGGCACGGCCGGCCGGGGGCTGACAGGCGGCCCGAGCGCCCGTATGGTGGATACATGTCCACGGCCGCTCCAAGCGCATGGTCCCGC
This sequence comes from Solirubrobacterales bacterium, assembly GCA_027315115.1. GTDB lineage: Bacteria > Actinomycetota > Thermoleophilia > Solirubrobacterales > Solirubrobacteraceae > Palsa-744. The sequence continues at coordinate 40,176 of DAHUYQ010000044.1, forward strand.
TACCGCGTGCTGCTCGCCGACCGCGCCTTCGCCGGCCTGCTGGCAAGCTCGGTGCTGGCCCGCATGCCGCTGGGCATGAACTCGCTGGCGATCCTGCTGTTCATGCGCGCCAGGACAGGCTCCTTCCTGCAGGCGGGGATCGCGGTCGGCGCCTACACCCTGGCCAACGCGGCCGTGGCGCCCGCGCAGGGCAGGCTGCTCGATCGCCTTCCGCACAGCGGCGTGCTGCTGGCCGGGGCGTTCCTGGAGACCGCCCTGCTGCTGATGCTCGTTATGGCCGCCGAGGCCGGGGCAGGCAGCGCGCCGCTGATCGCCCTGGCCACGCTCGCGGGCGCCGTGATGCCGCCGGTCTCGGCCAGCGTGAGATCGCTGTGGCCCGAGGTGGCGGGTCCGGGCTCGCTGGAATCGGCATACGCGCTCGATGCGACGACCCAGGAGGTGATCTGGACGCTCGGCCCGGTGATCGTCGGCTCGTGCACGGCGATCGTCTCCGCCTCCGCGGCGCTGGTGCTCTGCGCGGCCGTAGGGCTGATCGGCACATCGCTCTTCGCCGCGATGCCGCCGCTGAGGCTGGCCGGCAGGCGCCACGCGCACAGGGAGGCCCGGGGAGGGGCGCTGCGCAGCCGCGGTCTGCGTGCCCTGTTCGTCTCCGTGGCGCTGCTCGGCATGACGATCGGAGCGCTCGAGGTCGGCCTGCCGGCGCTTGCCGTGCACCTGAGCGACCCGTCGGCCGCGGGCGTCCTGCTTGCGATGATGAGCGTCGGCAGCATGGCCGGCGGCCTGCTCTACGGCTCGCGGGGATGGCGGCTGCCCCTGGCGGCACGCCACCAGGCGCTGCTTGCCGTGGCTGCGCTGCTCGCGGCGCCGCTGCTGCTGGCAGCCTCGCTGCCGGGGGCGATCGTGCTCACGATGCTCGCCGGGGCGGCCTGCGCCCCGGTGCTCTCTTGCCAGTACGCGCTCGTGGAGGTGCTCGCCCCGAAGGGGGCCGCGGCGGAGGCGTTCAACTGGCACACGGCGGCGCTGGTGGCTGGGATCGCGGCCGGCACGGCCGCGGGCGGGGCGCTGGTCGAAGGGGTCGGCCTGCGCTCGGCGTTCGTGCTCGCCAGCGTCGCCGTGGGCACCGGCGCCGCGCTCGCCTTCGCCTGGCGTGGCGCGATCGGCGCAGGTGGCGCGGGCGGACGCCCGGCGGAGCGTCCGGCGGAGCCTGCCGCGATCAGCTCTTCGCCGGCTGGGGATGGGCGGCGGCGGGAGGAGAGCCTCGACCTGCAGCAAGACGCCGCAGCGTCAGCAGACCGAGCAGCGCCACCACTACACAGGTGACCGCGCCGAGCCCGAGGCCGGAACGGGCGCCGGCGGCCGCCATCATCCAGCCGACGATCGGGCCTCCGATTGGCGTGGAGCCCTGGAAGGCGACGAACCAGAGCGACATCACCCGGCCACGCATCGAGGGCGCCGCAGTGAGCTGCAACGTGCTGTTGGCGGTAGCCATGAACGAGATGCTCGCCCAGCCGACGAGCGCGAGCGCGATCAGCTCGACGGTAAGGCTGGGGGCGAGCGCCGCCAGCATCAGCAACACGCCGAAGGCCGCCGCGGCCAGCGAGATGGTCTTTATGCCCGTGCGACCGACCGCGGCGACGATCAGGCCGCCGAAGACCGCGCCGATGCCCATCGCGGAGGTCATGAAGCCGTAGCCGGCGGCGCCGACGTGCAGCCCGCTGCGTGCCATCACCGGCAGGGAGACCTGGAACTCGTAGGCCAGCGCGCCGACGAGCCCCATCATCACCAGCGGCACCGCCAGCTCGGGCGTGGCGCGCACGTAGCGCAGACCCTCGCGTAGCTGGCCGGGAGCGCGCGGGGTCGGCGCGGTTGGGCGCAGTCCGGCGCGATCCAGCGTCAGCAGCGACGTGATCACGGCCGCGAAGCTCGCGGCGTTCAGCAGGAAGCTGACCCCCTCTCCGACCGTCGCGATCAGGATGCCCGCGACCGCCGGGCCGATCGCGCGCGCCACGTTGGCCAGCACCGAGTTGAGGCTGACCGCGTTGCGCAGGTGCTCGGGGCCGACCATCTCGAGCATGAACGACTGCCTGGCCGGGTTCTCGAAGGCGTTGCCCAGGCCCAGCAGCACCGCCAGCGCGCCTATCTCCCACACTGTCACCGCTTTGGTGATCGTGAGCACGCCGAGCGCGAGCGCCTGAAGGCCCATCGTCGCCTGCAGGATTACCATCAGCCTGCGCTTGTCCGCGCGGTCGGCCACGACGCCGCCGTAGGGTCCGAGAATCAGGATCGGCACCGTCTGCGCCGCGACGATCAACCCGAGCGCGGTGCTGGAGTGCGTGAGCGTCAGCACCAGCCAGGACTGCGCCGCCATCTGCATCCAGGTGCCGATCAGCGATATCGCCTGGCCGGAGATGTAGCGGCGGTAGTTGGGCACCTCCAACGCCTTGAAGGTCAGCCGCCCTGCCCTGACCAGCCTCGTCAAGAGTCCCGCTCCCCGACCAGCGCCGCCAGTCGCTCCAATGCCGGCAGCGCCTCCTCCAGCGCCTGACGCTCCTGCACGGAGAGCTCCTGCAGGCGTGACTGCAGCGCCGCGGTTCGCTCCTTGAGGATGCGCTTGCGCATCCGCTTTCCGGCAGGGGTCGATTCCACCTGCGCCGCGCGGCGGTCGACCGCGTCCGGCGTGCGCGTGATCAGGCCGCGCTGCGCCAGGGCGCCGGTGATGCGCGAGAGCATCGTGGGGTTGATCGACTCGACCGCGGCCAGCTCGGTCAGCCGCATCGGGCCGTGGCGATCGACGGTCAGCAGGATCGAGATCTGGGAGGGGGTCAGATCCGAGCCGGCGACGGTCGGGCGCAGGCGCCGGGAGAGCTTGCCGATCACCGCTCGCAGACGCGCCGGGAGCTCCTGCGCGGCCGGATCGCGGCCTGGATCGTCCGCGAGCGCGGTCTCGGCGGTGGTCTGCGTCTGGATGGTGTCGGCTGCGGTCTGGATCGGCTTGCTCCGGGCGGGCGAAGATAGTTGCTTGCTAGCAAGCATGATATCGGCTCCCAATCCAGGCTTAACGAATCCTGAAACACCGCCAACGGGAAGCCGCGTACCGTTTCTGCGCAGTCGACCCACTCACCTGTGAGGGAGGTGAACTCGCATGGCGCTCACCGTCAAGAAGAAGAACAAGAAGAAGCAGCACCACGACAAGAAGAAGAAGAAGCACCTCGTCAAGAAGAAGAAGAAGAAGTAGGTCCCTTCCGCCTGCGGGCCGTGGGTTGCGCCCTGCGCGCGGCCCACGGCCGCTAGGCTCAGCGGAGCCCCGATGGAACCGCGCAAGATCTTTCGATCCGCAGTCGCGATGCGCATTCGCCGCAGAGGCTCTCGCACGGAGATCCCCTGGCGGCGACTGATCCCGCTGATGCGGCCGGTCCGCGCCCAGCTCGCGGCGATGGTCGCGCTCACGGGCGTCGGCTCCCTGGTCGGGCTCGTGCCAGCGCTCGCGCTCGGCGCGCTCGTCGACGACCTCGCGGGCTCCCATCACGGCGGAGGAGCGGCGCTGGCGGTCGGGCTGATCGTCGGCTCCATCGCGATCGAGGCGGTCGCGTTCACGCTCTCGGACGGCTTCTTCACCAAGGCCGTCTCCTCTCTGTACCGCGATCTGCGGGTGATGATGTTCGCGGGCGTCCAGCGCGCTCCGCAGCGAAGCTCCGAGGATCTCGCGGGTCTGACCTCGCGCTTCGTCTCCGATGCCGAGGCGATGCAGGATCTGATCGTCTCGCCGCTCGACACCGCGGTGATGGGGGCCTTCGAGCTGGTCTCGGCGCTGGTCGCGCTGATCGTGCTGAACGCGCCCGCCGCCGGCGTGGCGGTCTTGCTGGGGCTGATCGCGGCTGTGCTCACGCGGGCGCTCCAGACGCCGGCGGCCGGTGCTGCCGAGGAGCGCCAGGAGGCGCTGGAGGAGATGAGCAGGAGCCTGGCCGGAGAGCTCTCGCGACGCCTGCAGGACGAGGGCGCCGCGCACCGGTTCGCGCAGTCCGCGACGCGGGTGCTGCGTCGCGAGGTGCGTCTGGGCTGGCTGGAAGCCGCCAGCCGCTACGGCTCCGGCGCGGCCGCGAACCTCGGGCCGATCGCGGTGGTGCTGGTCGCCGCGCTCACCTCCAGCCTGCAGGCGGGCACGCTGCTGAGCATCTTCCTGCTCGCCCAGCGCGCCTTTTCGGCCGCCGACGACCTGATGGAAATCGGCCTCGACGTGGAGCTCGTGCGTGGCGCCGTCGCGCGCTGCTTCCAGCTCGTGGACGCCCAGGCGCCGCAGGGCGCGTCCGAGACGCAGACGGCGCTGGCCAACGCTACATGACCCTCGTCGCCGGCTCCGGCTCGTAGGCCCCGGCGGTGGCCACGTCCTGCGGATAGGTGAAGCGCGCGCGCAACATCAAGACACCGGCCGCGACGAGCGTGACGAGCATGATCAGGAAGCTGACCTCCAGGCCATTGGCTTCGCTCAGCGTGGTCGTGCCGGGATGGGCGCCCACCGGGGTCTGAACCGGGAAGATGCCGGCGATCAGAGCCGAGACGCCTCCGAAGAGCAGCGGCGCCAGTGCCTGCGAAAGGGAGCGCAGGACGGTACGGGTGCCCTCCGCCTGGCCCCAGAGGCCCGAGGGCATGATGTCCAGGCGCGCGGCATCCAGCGGCGGATTGGCCGCGAAGATCAGCGTCGCGCCGCCGACGTCGAACCATAGACCCGTGCTCAGCTTGCTGGCCAGGATGCCTGGCACGAGCAGCCCGGCTGCGCCGAGGTAGCAGACGCCGGGAATCCAGATGCGGGCGTTGAGGAAGCCGTTGCGGAGCAACGCATCGGTCACACGGCCGCTGATCAGCGTGGCCACCAGCGCGCTCGCCATCAGCAGGATCACCAGAAGCGAGACCGACGCGGATCCGACTTTGTAGTGGCGTGTGACGAAGACGACGACGAACGTCTGCAGGCCGGTGAGGAAGAAGTAGCCGAGAGCAGAGCTTGCGATCAGCATCACGTTGGTCGGTATGGAAAGCACGTAGCGGATCGCGGCCGAAATGCTCATTTCGCGCGGGTTGCGACGCAGCACAAGGCGCGGGTCCGGCTGCACGCCGTGACGCTGCGCCGCTTCATGTGCGATCTCGCCTTCCTCGGGATGCACGCCGCCTGCGGGATCCTCCCAGTCGAACTCCTCGGGCTCCGCCCGCTCGAAGCCTTCGGCACCGAGATGCAGGTGGCTTTGGCCGCCCCGCTGCGGCTCTGGCACCGTCCGCCACAGCGTGCGGGCGAGCAGGAAGCCTGGGAGCGCCAGCACGACGAAGGCGGCTCGCCAGGAGATCAGGCTCGCCAGCGGCAGACAGATCAGAAAGCCGATCGCGGCGCCAGCGAGCTCTCCGGCAAGGATGTAGGAGTACACGCGCCCACGCTCACGCGCGGGGAAGTAGTCGCCTGTGAGCGAGGCGATCGCCGGGCCTGCGGTGGCCGTCACGGCGCCGAGCGCGAGCCTGGTGATCAGCAGCGTCGAGTAGCTGCCGGCGACCGCGGACGCCAGCGAGGCGACGCTCCAGAGCACGATGCTGGCTGAGAGCAGCGGGATGCGGCGGGAGCGGTCCACCAGCATCCCGATGGGCAACACGAAGATCGCCCCGACCAGCAGGCTCGCCGAGCTCAGCAGGCCGAGCTGGACGTTGTCGATTTTCATCGAGCTCTCCAGTTGGGTGGCGACGGCGCCGATCGTCGCCGTGTCCGCGCTGCTGAGCGCCAGCACACAGCCGAACAGCACGATCACGCGCGCCCGGGCCGGGCCGCCGACCATCTGCACCACCTGCCCGCGCGCAAGCCGCGCGGTCCACCGCATCGCTTTCCACGTCGCGTCCCTGGTGCGTGCCGCCGCTCCCGGCGTGGCCATCAGTGCTGCCCTGCCTCTGCGGTTCGTGGGCTGCCGGCTCGATCGTGCTCGTCCGTCTCCTCGGCCGCGGCTTCGTCGTGGGCGTTCCAGCCTCTGACGGTCGCACGCAGCGCGAGGTAGCCGGCGATTCCCGGCAGCGTCGGCAGCCAGAACGAGATCGCCCGGTAGGCGAGCACTCCCACCACCGCCTGGCCACCGGGCACGCCGAAGGCCGCCAGCGCGCCGATCATGCCTCCCTCGACCCCGCCGATTCCGCCGGGCAGTGGCAGCAGACTGCCGAGCGTGCCGATGAAGTAGGCCATCACGATCACCGATGGTGAGACTACGGCTCCGAAGGCGCGCAGGCTGACACCAAGCACGGCGATGTCGAACCCCCAGTATCCGATTGCCGCCAGCACCCCGTAGGGGCGCTGCCACACCAGCGCGATCGCGGTCCGCACTCCCGTGGAGATCGTGCCGGGGACGGGCGCGAGGCGGCTCGCCAGCCGGCCCGTGCGCCCCGACCGGGCGCCCAGACGCCGCAGGCGGCGCTCGAAGTCCTGCGGCAGCAGACCCATGCTCAGCACGAGCAGGCCCAGGCCGGCGGCGCCGATCGCCGGCAGGATCGTGAGCGCGAAGGACCCGCCGCCTTCGAAGAGGCCGAGCCAGAGCCCGAGGCCGCAGACGATCAGCGCGATCAGGTAGATCGCGTACTGGATCACCAGGTTGGCGACCATCCGCGAGCCGATCAACCTGCCGGCCATGCCGGCGCGGCGCAACGCCCAGACCGTGACCGCGACCCCGCCTGCGCCCGCCGCCGCCAGCAGCCTGATCGCCGCGATCCCCGCCAGCGGGATCTCGACGCTCACGCGCCAGTCGATGCGTGGCACGCCGCGGCCGAAGACTGCTCGGAAGAGCACGGCGTAGCTGGCGATCGAGAAGGCCTCCAGCGCTGCGGCGACCCCGAGCCAGACCGGGTCGCCGTGCTGGAGCTGTCCCCATGTGCGGTTCAGGCCCGCGAGCTTCGGCAGCAGGAAGTAGAGGCTCACCAGCCCCACGAGGATCACCGCGACGCTGATCAGCAGCGAACGGCGGCCCGGCAGCGCCGGCGTGCTGCGTTGATCGGTGGACGGTGACGAGCTGGACACTGACGGGCTCCTCGTGGCGAGACGGTCGCGCACACCCATCATTACCCGGCGGGCCTTCCGTTCCGGTCTGTGGCGGGCGGGCCTGCCGTTTCGGTTCTGTGGCGGGCGGGCCTGCCGTTTCGGTCTGTGGCGGCGAGGCGGCGGCGGGCCTGCGCGGCTCAGGCGGTCAGCACGGCCTTGATGCTGCCCTCGCGGAAGTGCTCGCCGAGCACCCGGGGCGCTTGGTCCAGCGGCGCCTGCGTGCTGATCACGAGCTCCGGCGCCAGCGCGCCGCTGCGCATCAGATCGAGCACGACGGGCATCAGCGGCCGCGCCGAGGTGCGACCCATGTGCAGAGTCGCTTTGCGGACGTAGGCCGCGGCGATCGGCACCCTTGCGGCGCGGTGCAGGCTGCCGGAGCTCGTGCACACGCCGTCCGGCGCGGTCGCCGCGAGCGCCCGGCCGAGATGCATGACGCTCGTGTCGACGACCAGCGGCGCGCGCGGCCGCCGGCGCAGCGCGCGCGGCTCGATCGCTTCGATGCCGAGCCGCTGCGCGTGCTCGCGGACTCGGGCTCGCGCATCGACGAGACAGACGTTGCGTGCGCCCAGCGCCTTGGCGATCAGCCCGCAGTAGAGCGGCAGGCTCGCGCCGAACGGCATGTTGCGGCGTTGCGCGGCGAGGATCAGCACCTCGGCGTCCCGGTCGCGCTGCAGCATCGCCGGCAGGTGCGGCGCGAGGTGCCTGTAGGCGTCGCAGAGATTGTCGGCGACGCTCGCGGCGGCGGCGGGATCGATGCCCTCGGGCAGCGGCACGAGCATCGCGTCGGCGTAGGGCACGCGCAGCAGGTCCGAGCAGGCGCCGCCCCAATGGCCGGTCGCCAAGCCCATGCCGAAGGCCGATACGGGCGGGACCGAGGCGCAGCTTGCGGTCAGGCCTGCTCGGCACGGCGGGCAGGCTCCGCAACTGACCTCGTATGGCACGACGACCCTGTCGCCGGGCCTGGCTCCCTGGACGCGCTCGCCGACCGCCACCACCTCGGCCACGCATTCATGTCCCAGATGCAGCGGCAGGGGCATCTGCAGCATCCCCATCGCCATCGGACAGTCGATGTCGCAGGTGGCGATCGCGATCGGGTGCACGATCGCGCCGTCCGGTCCCGGCGGCGGCGGAGCCGGCACGTCCCTGAAGCGCAGCTTCCCTCCGGGCGCCGCCTGCAGAGCCCGCATGCGCGGACGGCTCGGCCGCAGGCGCTGGCGGGCCCGCTGCGCCCCGGCGGACCGCAGCCGCGTCAGGCGGGCGCCGACATCGCGTTCGAGCATCGCCGGCGCGACGGCCGCGGCGTTGGGCCCGAGGAGCCCCGCGTAGTGGCGCAGAGCGCCGCGCGGACGGTTCGCGGCGTGCCCTCTCATCGAGCCGCCGGTGGCGTCAGGTCTCTGGGGAGCGCGGCGTCAACATCGGTCATGCGCTCGCATCGCCTACTTCGGGAGGCGGAAGGGATGCCGGATGAGGCTGCTCAAACCGGGCAGCAGACCCGTGCGCAGGGTGAGGCGTGGCACATCCGAAGGGGGCGGAAGTGGTGCCGGCGGCGGCGTTGGTCTAGATGGGTCGGCCATGGAGCACATTGTAACCACCGAATATCGACTACGCGAATGCGCTGGTCGAGTAGACGATCGTGGCGAGCAAGGCCGCGATCGCCGCGGCGAGGCGACGCTCCTTGCGCAGCAGAGTGCGATCGTTCGTCTTCAGTACGTCGTCCAGGTCTGAGAGCAACTGGACGTTGACGGCTGCCTCGGGCCCTCCTCCATATGCCGCGTAGAACCCGTGCGGAGAGGGCCCGATCTCGACGCGCAGCCCACGTCGCACACCCAGCAGGATCGCCGCCGAAATCGCCAAGCCAGGCAGCGGAATCCACCACTCTCCGCCAAAGAGGCTGCGCGCCGCAAGGTCCGCTCCCGCCAGGGCTCCGTTGATTCCCAGGACGCCCATCGACCGACCGTCAACGCCGTCGGAGTCCAGCATCTGCGCGAGCAGTTGCGTCTGAGCCAGGGCGATCAGCGCGGTGATTCCTCCGCGTCGATCGATCTGCGCATCGAGGCCGTGTCTCGTGCGAAAACGCGACATGGGACCAAGCCTAGGGATGGCTTGGGATGGGACACGCGAGGACTCTGCGGGGGCGGCCCGTGGCCGCTGAGCCAGGCGGCCCCGTCGTGTGAGATCCGTCACGTTACTTGAGTATAAATTTATACCTGGGTAACATGCCGCGGCATGGCAGTCGACACATCGACCAGAAGCCGGATGCCAAGGGAGGAGCGGATGCAGCAGACGCTCTCCGTGGCGCACGACCTGTTCGCGGAGCGCGGCTATGCCGCGGTGACGATGGACGAGGTCGCGGCGGCCGTCGGCGTGACCAAGCCGCTGCTCTACAACTACTTCGGCAACAAGGAACGGCTCTACATCGCCTGCATGGAGCGGGCGGGGGAGGGGCTGTTCACGATGATCGGGGAAGCCGTCGCGCAGGCCAAAGGGCCGAGCGAGGCGCTCGGCGCCGGCATCAGGGCCTTCTTCGGGTTCCTGGACGCCGACCGCGCCGCGTGGGCCGTGCTCTTCGACGAGACGTCCGCGCACGTCGGTGAGGTCGCCGCGCGCGTGGCCGACTATCGCGGGCGGATCGCCGAGCTGGTCGCCGGGTCGCTGCTCGCGCGGCTGCCGGAGCGGAGCAGGGGTGCGGCAAGGGTTGAGGTGGAGGCGCTTTCTGCTGCGTTGCTGGGCGCCGCGGAGGCGCTGGCGCGCTGGTGGCTGCGCACCGAGGCGGTCACGGCCGCCGAGGCCGCGGAGCTCTTGATCTCGACGGTCGAGCCGGGCATCACCCTGCGCTCGAAGAAAGGTGAAGCAAGTTGATCGACAAGCCCCGACGCGTCGCGATCATCGGCGGCAGCAGGATCCCGTTCGCGCGGTCCAACTCCCACTACTCGCATGCCTCGAACCAGGACATGCTCACCGCGGCGCTCGAATCGCTGGTGGCCCGCTTCGACCTGCAGGGCCAGCGCATCGGCGAGGTCGCCGGCGGCGCGGTGCTCAAGCACTCCGGCGACCGCGACCTGACGCGCGAGAGCGTGCTGAGCACGCGCCTGGCGCCCGAGACCCCCGCCTACGACGTGCAGCAGGCCTGCGGCACCGGCCTGGAGACCACGATCCTGATCGCGAACAAGATCGCGCTCGGCCAGATCGACTGCGGGATCGCCTGTGGCACCGACACAACCTCCGACGCGCCGATCGGCGTCAACGAGGACCTGCGCGGCATCATGCTCGACCTCAACCGCGAGAAGTCGCTGGTGGGACGCGCCAAGCAGCTCACACGGCTGCGTCCCGGCCAGATCGTGCCTTCGATCCCGCGCAACGAGGAGCCGCGCACCGGCCTCTCGATGGGGGAGCACTGCGCGATCATGGCGCAGGAGTGGGGGATCGGCCGCGAGCAGCAGGACGAGCTCGCGGCCCGCAGCCACCACAACCTCGCGGCCGCATACGAGCGCGGCTTCATGGAAGACCTCGTCACGCCCTATCTCGGGCTCGAGCGCGACCAGAACCTGCGCCCCGACTCCAGCGTGGAGAAGCTCGCGAAGCTCCCGCCGGTCTTCGGCGGACCGCAGGGCACGATGACCGCCGGCAACTCCACGCCGCTCTCCGACGGCTCCTCCGCTGTGCTGCTGGCAAGCGAGGAGTGGGCGAAGGAGCGCAAGCTGCCGGTGCTCGCCTACTTCGTGGACGGCCAGGCCGCCGCGATCGACCACGTCCACAAGCGCGAGGGGCTGCTGATGGCGCCCGCCTACGGGATGCCGTTGCTGCTGGAGCGGGTTGGCGTCACGCTGCAGGACTTCGACCTCTACGAGATCCACGAGGCGTTCGCCGCACAGGTGCTCTGCACGCTGAAGGCGTGGGAGGACGAGCGGTTCTGCAAGGAGCGTCTGGGACTGAAGGCGCCGCTCGGCGCGATCGACCGCGATCGCCTGAACGTGAACGGCGGCTCGCTTGCCGCCGGTCACCCCTTCGCGGCGACCGGCGGGCGGATCGTCGCCTCGCTGGCCAAGGCCCTGAGCGAACGCAAGCCCGGCCGGACCCCGGCGCGCGGCGTGATCAGCATCTGCGCGGCCGACGGTCAGGGCGTCCTCGCCGTGCTGGAGAGCGCAGGAGGCGCCCAGCGATGAGCGATCTGTACGCAGAGGCCGTCAACTCCCTTCCGGGCAGGCTGATCGCCGGCAGGCTCGGGCTGCCGCGCCCCGCCAGGCTGCGGCGCCACCGGCCCGGCGACCCCGTGATCTCCGGAGCTGTCCTGATCGGCGGCGCGCCCGGCGGAAGGCTGACGGGCGCGCTGCAAAGGCTGATCGTCCAGATCGGCGCGCAGCGCGCGAGCGCCGGCCAGACGCCGGTCGGGGCACTGGTCTTCGACGCCACCGGCATCGAGGACTCCACCCAGCTAGTCGAGCTGCAGCGCTTCTTCCATCCGAACGTCAAGCGCGTGCAGCCATGCGGGCGGATCGTCGTGCTCGGGGCGCCGCCGCAGTCACCGTCGGGCCGCTCGACCGCGGAACGCTCCGCATCGGTGCGCAGGGCGACCGCCCAGCGCGCCCTGGAGGGCTTCACGCGCTCGCTGGCCAAGGAGGTCGGCAAGGGCATCGCGGTGCAGCTCGTGCACGTCGCCGAGGGCGCCGAGGAGCAGATCGACTCCACGATGCGCTTCCTGCTCTCGCCGCGCTCGGCCTACGTGTCGGGGCAGGTGATCGAGGTCGGCGTGCCGGTCGCTGAAAGCCCGGCGATCGACTGGGAGCACCCGCTGGCCGGCAAGCGCGCGCTGGTGACCGGCGCCTCGCGTGGGATCGGCGAGGCGATCGCGACCACGCTGCACCGCGACGGCGCGCAACTGATCCTGCTGGACGTGCCGGCGCTCTCCGAGGATCTGGCGAAGGTTGCCGACCGCCTCGGCGCGCAGAGCATCGAGCTTGACATCACCGACTCCGACGCGCCCGCCCGGATCGCCGACAGCCTGAACAGCGGCGTGGACGTCGTGGTCCACAACGCCGGCGTCACGCGCGACAGGACGCTCGCGAAGATGCCGGAGGACCGCTGGAGCTCGCTGATGGAGATCAATCTCTCAAGCGAGGAGCGGATAGACGACGAGTTGCTCTCGCGGGGGCTGCTCGCGCAGAACGGGCGGATCGTCTGCGTCTCCTCGATGAGCGGCATCGCCGGCAACGCCGGCCAGACCAACTACGCCACCTCCAAGGCCGGCGTGATCGGGATGGTGCAGGCGCTCTCCGGCGAGCTCGCAAAGCGGCACGTCACCATCAACGCCGTCGCCCCCGGATTCATCGAGACCCAGATGACCGCGAAGATGCCGATCGCGATCCGCGAAGCGGGACGGCGCATGAACAGCATGTCCCAGGGCGGGCTGCCCCTCGACGTCGCCGAGACGATCGCCTGGCTCGCAAGCCCGGCCTCCACAGGCGTCAACGGCAACGTGGTGCGGGTCTGCGGCCAGAGCCTGCTGGGGGCGTGATGGCGACGCGGACGCTGAAGAGCTCGCCGCGCCTGCTGCCGCTGTATGCGCGCGCGGCGGCGCCGCTGATCCCCGGCGCCTGCCTGCTGCCGTTCGTGCCGGGCGCCGGCAAGAGCATTCCCGAGCTGGAGCTGACGCTCCAGGACGTGCGCGCCGACGGCGCGCAGGTCGCCGACTACGCGAAGGTCTGCGGCTTCGCGCTGCGCGAGCACCTGCCGATCACCTACCCGCACGTGCTCGCCTTCCCGCTGCACATGGCTGTGATGGCGGACGGGCGCTTCCCGTTCGGCGCCGTCGGGCTGGTGCACATCGAGAACAGGATTCTCCAGCACCGGCCCGTGGGCATCGGCGAGCCGCTGAGCATCAAGGTCTGGCCCACCGCGCTTGAGCCGCACGCGCGCGGGCGCGCCTTCACGCTGGTCACGCAGGTCAGCGCCGGCGGCGAGGTGGTCTGGGAGGACTTCAGCACGATGCTGCGCCGCGGCGGCGGCAGCGCATCGGAGAACAAGGTTGGACCGGGGGAGCGCAAGGCCGCGGACCGCGACGGCGAGGGCTCGCCGGCAGCCGGTCTGCGGCCGAGCGCCACATGGCGCCTGCCAGGCGACCTCGGTCGACGCTACGCGGCGGTCTCCGGCGACCGCAACCCGATCCACATGCACCCGCTCAGCGCGAAGCTGTTCGGGTTTCCGGGCGCGATCGCGCACGGGATGTGGAGCAAGGCGCGCTGCCTTGCCGCGCTGGAGAGCCGTCTGCCGGATGCCTGCGAGGCGGAGGTCCGCTTCCGCAAGCCGATCGTGCTGCCGGCGAAGGTGCAGCTCGCGAGTTCCCTCTCCGAGCAGCCGGCGGGCGCGGGCGGCTCGGCGGAAGCGCCGGCGGGCGAGGTGGTGGGCGACTCGGCGGGCGAGATCCGCTTCGCGCTCACCGACGCGAAGAAGGGCACACCCCACCTCGACGGCGTCGTGCGCCCGGTCGAGCACAGCGAAGAAAGGAGCACGGGGAAGTGAGCACCCAGAAGTCAGTCGCGCAGCGGAGCATGGGCCTCGGCCTGCGGGCGCTCGGCGCTCTCGCCGGCTCGCCCGCGCTGGACAAGCTCGGCATGCGCAAGCAGACCGAGAAGCTGCTCTATGGCGCCACCAAGAACGGGTTCAAGGCGGCCACCGCCGCCAGCCGCAGCTTCAAGGCCGCGCAGGGCCTCTCCGGCGGCCCGGCGCGTCAGAGCGCCACCAAAGCGGCATCGCTGTTCGACATCACCCCCGACGACGAGCAGCAGATGCTGCAGGAGGCCGTCAAGGACTTCGCCTCCGAGAAGGTGCGTCCGGCGGCCGGCGCCGCGGACGCGCAGACCGCCACGCCGGCGGAGCTGCTGGCGCAGGCGAGCGAGCTGGGCGTGAACATGCTCGGCATTCCCGAGCAGCTCGGCGGCGTGATGCAGGAGAAGGCGGCCGTGGCGGGAGTGCTGATCGCGCAGGCGCTCGCGCACGGCGACATGGGCATCGCCTACGCGGTGCTGGCTCCCGGCGCGGTCGCCACCGCGATCGGCATGTTCGGAGACGAGCATCAGCAGGCCACCTACCTGCCGGACTTCGCCGGCGAGAGCGCGCCCGCCGCGGCGCTCGCGCTGCTGGAGTCGCGTCCGCTGTTCGACCCGCTGCACCTGCAGACCAGGGCGCGGCGCTCCGGCGGCGAGTGGGTGCTCGACGGGGCCAAGTCGCTTCTGGCGCGCGCCGGCGAGTGCGAGCTGTTCGTGATTGCGGCCGACGCGGAGGGCCTTGGCCCGGCGCTGTTCATAGTCGAGTCGTCCACTAGCGGACTCTCGGTGCAGGCCGAGCCGGCGATGGGCCTGCGGCCCGCCGCGACCGGGCGTTTGCTGATCGAGGGCGTGCGCGTGCCGGCCGGCGCGCTGCTTGCCGAGGGCCGGCGCGAGGTATACGCCGAGTGCGTCCAGCGCGCCCGGATCGCCTGGTGCGCGCTGGCCGTCGGCACCGCGCAGGCGGTGCTCGACTACGTGATCCCCTACGTCAACGAGCGCACCGCGTTCGGCGAGCCGGTCTCCAACCGCCAGGCGGTCGCCTTCGGCGTCGCGGACATCGGTATCGAGGCCGAAGCGATGAAGCTGCTCACCTACCGTGCGGCCGCGCGGGCCGACCAGGGCGCCGGCTTCGCCCACGAGGCGGCGCTCGCGCGGCGGCTGTGCGCGGCCAAGGGCATGAAGATCGGCTCCGAAGGCGTGCAGCTCCTGGGTGGCCACGGCTACGTCAAGGAGCACCCGGTGGAGCGCTGGTACAGGGACCTTCGAGCGGCGGGCGTGATGGAGGGCGCCCTGCTCGTCTAGAGCGAACGCACTCACATGATCAACCTCGAGACACCCAAGAAGTTCAGGCCGCTGGTCGACCAGGCCAATCAGGTCGCCAAGGAGGTGCTGAGGCCGATCTCGCGCAAGTACGACCTCGCCGAGCACACCTATCCCAAGGAGCTCGACATGCTCGCCGCGCTGATCGACGGCATGAACGAGGGCAGCGACATCGGCGGCGCCGGCGCAGCGGGCGTGCGTCGCAGCGCGGACGCGGCCGGCGCGGGCGAGAACCGCAACGGCTCCAATCTCTCCACCGTGCTCTCGATCATCGAGATGTGCTGGGGAGACGTCGGCCTGCTGCTCACGATGCCCCGCCAGGGCCTCGGCAACTCCGCGATCGCCTCGGTGGCGACCGAGGAGCAGCTTCAGCGCTACGGAGGCCGCTGGGCGGCGATGGCGATCACCGAGCCGGAGGCCGGGTCGGACTCCGCCGCGATCAGGACCACCGCCGAGCTCGACGGCGAGGAGTACGTGCTCAACGGAGAGAAGATCTTCGTCACATCCGGCGAGCGCGCCGATCTGGTGGTGGTGTGGGCGAGCCTCGACCGCAGCAAGGGCCGCGCGGCGATCAAGTCCTTCATCGTCGAACGCGACAACCCTGGCCTGAAGCTGGAGCGCCTGGAGCACAAGCTCGGGATCAGGGCCTCGGACACCGCGAACTTCCGCCTGGAGAACTGCCGGGTGCCCAAGGACGCGCTGCTCGGCAACCCCACGATCGACGTCAAGCAGGGCTTCGCCGGCGCGATGCAGACCTTCGACAACACCCGGCCGCTGGTCGCCGCGATGGCGGTCGGCGTCGGCCGGGCGGCGCTGGAGGAGACGCGCAGCCGGCTGGCAAACGCCGGCATCGAGATCGACGACGCAGTGCCTGCGCTGTGCCAGCACGCGGCCGCCGCCCGCTTCCTGGAGCTGGAGGCCGACTGGGAGGCCGCGCGGCTTCTGACCATGCAGGCAGCCTGGATGGCCGACAACTCCAAGCCCAACTCGCTGCAGGCCTCGATGGCCAAGGCGAAGGCGGGCCGCACGTGCGTGGATGTCACGCTCGGCTGCGTGGAGCTCTGCGGCAGCGTCGGCTACGCCGAGAACGAGCTGCTGGAGAAGTGGGCCAGAGACGCCAAGATCCTCGACATCTTCGAGGGCACCCAGCAGATCCAGCTTCTGATCGTGGCGCGGCAGTTGCTGGGGAAGAGCTCTGCGGAGCTTCGGTAGATCAGTGAGGCTCGCGCGATAGGTGCGCGCAAGCTCCGTGCCGTGCCAGCCCGGTGCTCGCGCCGGTCGCGGCCAGGCTCACGATCTCGGGTGGCCTGCCGGTGCTCGGCTCCTCGGCCCGAAGAAGGCGCGACCCGCCGCGTCCTTCACGTTGAGCGTGGAACGCTTCGCTGGCCAGCCGGCCGGTCAGCATTCTCACGAGGCTGCGCGAGCGTGCGATGCAGCGAGGGCAGTGCCAGACCATCAGCGGCTGGAACCTGGGAGTGATCATCAATCCGCAACGCGGACAGCCAAGTCTCTGATCCTTGGCGGCGACGGTGGATCGCTGGCGGTCGGGCATGCGGCGTCAGTCCCGTGGCTCGCTCGCGGCAAGAGCGGCGAGCCACGCTTGGCGCTTCGCGCTGTAGCCGCCGGTGATCTCCTGGCCGATCGCCTCGAGCATGCGAATCCAGTCCAGAGCCTGCGCGAAGTCGCCCTGCTCCGCTGCCGCGTCGGCCCAGCCGAGGCTGTTCGCGACGGCCGCCAGATGCCGCGCGTCGGTGTTTCCATGTCGCTCGCTGATGGTCACGTTCATGCGCCCACGTTCTCGCCGCGACATCCGTGCGAGGCATCCCGGGGGAAGGCGGCGCACTCCGCCCTGGGAGACTGATCGTGTACGTCGGCATGTCTGAACATGGCTCGGCTCCTGACGTGTGTTTCTTGGCATGACCGCTTGGGTCAGAGCACCCACGCCGGCCGAGTGTCAGAGCCGGAACATCAAGCTCGCCGAGGCTTGAAGCGAGCGAGGATCACATTAGCAGTGGCCGGCAGGGCCGGCGTGGGCGACTCGATGAAAGTCGCTTCAAGACGGCTGAGCCCGGCCCGCCGTCCGATGCGCCGCCGGCATGATCCTCTAGACTCGCCACGGCTGGAGTGCTGATGAGTCACCGCGAGACCAAGCATCTGCGTGTCCTGATCGCCAATGAGCGCAAGGACCGTCTGGCGCTCGTCGCTCCGATCGTGGTTGCGCTGGGCCATGAGGTGATCGCCCGCGAGATCGACGTCGAGGACGTTGGCGCGGTGACCGCGAGAGAGCGACCGGATGTCGCGCTGGTGGGACTCGGGGAGAGCTCGGAGCACGCGCTGGAGATGATCGACAAGATCGTGCGGGAAGCGGCGTGCCCGGTGATCGCGTTGCTGCACGGCCGCGACCCGGCGTTCGTGAGCGAGGCGTCCAAGCGCGGCGTCTTCGCGCATATCAGCGACGCGGACGTCGAGGACTGGCAGAGCGCGATCGACATCGTGCTGCGGCGCTTCGCCGAGTACCAGGATCTGCAGGGCGCGTTCGGTCGTCGCGCCTTGGTCGAGCGGGCCAAGGGCATCCTGATGGAGCGCCATGGCATCGACGAGACAAGTGCTTACGAGATGCTCCGAGAGCAATCGCGTATCGGCAACCGCAAGCTCGTCGACCTGGCGACCGCGGTCGTCGACGGTCATCGCCTGCTGCCCAGACAGCCTGACGCTCAGACGCTCCCGCGGCCCTGATCCGCGCTCAGATTTCGCTGCTCACGGCTCCCGCGGGCGACAGACGAGAGGCTGGCCAGACAGGGGCTGCGGCGGGCCTACACTGGATGAGATTCCATATCACGACCGAGGGCAGGTTGAGGATGATGAGCGAGCACCAGCGGGACTCAGAATGGAACATCGCAGAGTGGCATGGGAAGATGCTGATCGATCGCGACGGCCAGAAGATCGGCAAGCTTCAGGATGTCTATGTCGACGTCGAGACCGACGAGCCGCAGTTCGCGACCGTCAAGGAGGGCTTCATCGGTCGCCACTTGACTTTCGTGCCGGTGGGCGGGATCGCCGTGGGCCCCAACGAGCTGCAGGTGGCCGTCTCCAGCGAGCTCGTCAAGAGCGCGCCGAACATCGAGCAGCACGGCGAGGAGCTCTCACAGGAGGACGAGTCGGCCCTCTACCACCATTACGAGCTCAACTACACGCCGCCCAACACAGAGAGCGGGCGTCGCCTTGCCCGGCGGTGACCAGCCAGCTCTGCCCAAGCCCGAGCGCGTCAGCGCACGCTGCACGACAATCCAGAGAGCCGGCGGAGCTCGAATGATCAGAGGTGAACGGCGGCGTGCAGGTGCCGCAGCACTTCGAGCTGCTGGGCGTGCCCGCTGCCGCCTGTGAGCACCAGCCAGGCGCCGGGCAGGCGCTCGGCGGTGAGATTGCTGTTGCCGGCATGCCCGCCGCCCATGAATCCGCCGGGGGCGTCGAAGACGCCGGCGGCGACCGCGGACGCGGTCATGTAGGGCAGCGCCGCCGGGGTGGCGCCCGGATGTTCGGCGTCCAGAAGGACGGCCGCCTGGAGCGTCGAGCCGCCGAGGGCGTAGTAGGTGTCGGCGCATGACTGGAAGGCGTGGCTTTCGAAGAGCCGGTAGCCCTTCACCTGCGGGACGACCTTGCCGCCGATCGGGGTGAGGCCGCTCATGCCTGAGGCGCTGATCTGGCAGGGGCCTCCGGCTGGCGGTGTCGAAGGCGCCGTCCAAGTGCGGGGCGCGTATGGCCCTTCGAATTCGTGGGGCTTGGGCGCCGGTTCGAAGCCCTGCGTGGCGATGCGTCGCCCATGGACGTCGAACGCGGCCGGTGTGACGCCCGCGTTCTTCACAGCCACCACGGCGAAGCGCATCCCATAGGGCAGCCCGCCCGACTGGGTGCGGACCGGCGGCCGTCCTTCGACGGAGACCGCGGCGACCTCCGGCGCGGCGAGCACCGTCGCTGTCCACCACGGCCCGGAGCCCGGACCGAGATCCTTGGAAGCGTCCAGGAGCCCGGCCGGATGGGTCAGCGCGCTGCAGCAGGAGCCGCCGCTGCCGCTGCCGGCTTCGGTTTTCAAATACGCCCAGCCCAGGGCGCCGGCTTCCAGCGCGGGCGCCACGCGCAGCGTGGTCGGGCTGGAAGCCGGCGGGGGCGTGTTGCCGTGGCCGGCCTCGGCCACGCCGGCGGAGGCCGGGACCGAAGATCCGAGCCTCACGAGCGCGCTGAGGTGGCGCAGCACCTCGACCCGCTGAGCGACTCCGCGGCCCTGTCCGACGACCAGCCAGGCGCCCGCTGCGCGCCTCGCGGTCAGGCTGCCCTCGTTGACGTACCCGGGCGCCCCGCGCACCGGCTTGAAGTCAGGCAGCGCGGCGGCGCGTGCGCCGGGCTGCGCGGCATCAAGCAGGATCAGCGCCTGCAGCGGCATCCCCGCCAGGTGGTAGAGGACCGAGACGCAGGGCAGGAAGGCATGTCCTGCGATCTGCCCGCCGACGCGCTGCGCGGGGTATGGGCGTATGGCGCTCAGCGCCTTGCCGCCCTGCGCCGTCAGCCCGGTCAGGCCGCTTGCGCGCAGGCCGCAGGCGCCCTCGGGCGTGGACGCAGGGTATTCCCACGAATGGATCGTGCCCTGAGATGGGTCGAGGTGGTTCGGCTTGCTGGGGATCGGCCGGCCTGCGGCGTCGAGGGGAACCAGCGAGCTCGGCCCGTGCGATTCGCCGCCGAGACCCGGCGGGATGCGTTGTTCTTCCGGGGTGATCGGCGTCACGATGTGTACGGCGCGCAAGCCGTAGGGGAGTCCAGGCAACGCGACCGTCGGTATGCGCGTCTTGCCGTCGGCGAGCATCGAGGCGACGTTCGAGGTGGTCAGCACGTCGTGGACCGAGCGGTGCGAATTGCCGCTGCCATAGCCCGCAAAGATCGGCTCGGAGCTCAACGCCGGACCGGTGGACTCGCCTCCCGTCTGCTTGCCGTCTTCTTCGTAGAAGATCTGCCAGCCGGCCCGGCCGACTTCCAGGGTCGGGGCGAGCCTCACGTCGAAGCCCGAGGCGCTGGAGGCGGTCTGAGCCGCGGCCCCTCCACGGCCGGCCGTGCCCGTGTGCGCGGAGGTGGCCTGCGAGCCTTCGAGCACGAAGGCGAGCGCCATCAGGCCCGCCGCCGCGACGAACGCGAAGATCGCAAGGCGCCTGCGACGCCGGTGCTGGCGCCGGCGCGCGTCTTCGATCACCCCCTGCCGGGGGTCGGGCCACGCCGGCTTCTGAGCCGAGCCGTGCGTCGAAGTGGGACGGGGTGGATCTTGGACCAGCGACATTGGAGCTAGTGACAATAGCATTATGGCTCCTTCCGAGGGCGGCGTGGCGCGCACGAAGCCCACGGGGCTGCCTTCGGGGATTCAGGCGCTGTGCTGAGCGGACGGCACGGCCGGCTCCTCGCCGCCGCCGAGGTGCTCCGACTCCGGATGCCAGGGCGGCAGGCCGGCCGCTTCGGTGATCAGTCGGGTGCCGCGTCCGTGGGTGAAGAAGCTGTAGGACCAGCGCAGCAGCACCATCACCCGGTTCTCGAAGCCGATCAGATAGAAGATGTGGACCAGCAGCCAGGTCACCCAGGCGATCACGCCGGTCAGGCGCAGCCCACGCAGCTCGGCGACCGCGTGGCCGCGGCCGATCGTGGCGAGCGAGCCCTTGTCACGGTAGTGAAACGGGGGCAGCGAGCCGCCCCGCATGCGAGCCGCGATCAGCGCTCCGGCGTAGCGTCCCTGCTGCATCGCCACCGGCGCGAGTCCCGGCAGCGAATGTGGCTGACCGTCGTGCGGGTCGCGGACCTGCACCATGTCGCCGAGCGCGAGCACGTCGGGGTGGCCCGGCAGCGTCAGGTCGGGCTCGACCAGCAGCCTGCCGGCGCGGTCGGTCTGCGCGCCGGGCGCCTCGGCGAGCGCTCGTGCCAGCGGGGAGGCGCCCACGCCCGCCGCCCACACGACGGTCCGGGTCTTGATCTGCGCGTGCTCGCCGGTGGCCGTGCGCAGCTCGACGCAGTCCGGGTGCACGTCGACCATCTGGTGGCCGAGCATCAGTGTCACCCCGAGGTGCTCCAGGTCGCGGGCCGCCTTTGCCGAGAGGGAGGGTGTGAAGCCTGTCAGCACCCGGTCTGCCATCTCTACCAGGAGGACGCGGCCGCTGCGCGGGTCGCTGCTGCGGAACTCCGCCGGCAGGGTGTCCCTGGCCATCTCGGCGATCTGTCCGGCCATCTCGACTCCGGTGGGGCCGGCGCCCACGACGACGAAGGTCAGCCAGCCGAGCCGCCGCTCGGGGTCGTCCTCGAGCTCGGCGGCCTCGAACGCCTGCAGGATCCTGCCCCTGACCTGCAGCGCGCTGTCCAGCGACTTGACCTCGAGCGCGAGCGTGCGCCACTCGTCATGACCGAAGTAGGCGTAGCTGGAGCCGCCGGCCACCACCAGCGTGTCGTACGGCACCCGGCGCGCGGCGGTTCCAGCGATGGCGGGGCCGACGATCACCTCCTTGCTCTCCAGGTCGAAGGCTTCGACCTCGCCCATCAGCACCCGTACGTCGCGCCGCCTGCGAAACACGCGGCGCAGCGGGATCGCGATCTCGCCGGGGGAGAGGGCGCCTGTGGCCACCTGGTAGGAGAGCGGCTGGAAGAGGTGGTAGTTGTGGCGGTCGATCAGAGTGATCTCGGTGCCTGCCCGCGCGAGCGAGCTCACCGTCTGCAGGCCGCCGAAGCCGCCGCCGACCACCACCACACGTCGCGCGGGTGCTTGCGGGGTCACTCCCGCAGTCTGGCACACGGGTGCTCGACGTCAGCGCTGGCCGGGCTCGCGCTCCTACGGCGGCGGCCTGCGGCGGCGCAAGCCGGCGATGGTAGGTTTCGAGCGACCCTGACACCGGTGCTACGGAGACGAACATGAGCGGCGAGACGATCGACATCCAGACCCGCGACGGAGTCGCGGACGCATATCTCTCGCGACCAGATCAGCCGGGCAGCCACCCGGGAGTGCTGCTGCTGATCGATGCGTTTGGACTGCGTGGACGGATTGCGCAGATGGCCGACAGGATCGCGGCGAAGGGGTTCGTCGTGCTGGCCCCGAACGTCTTCTATCGCGCCCGCAGGGCGCCCGTGTTCGAGCTCGAGGGCATCGAGGACCCGGAGAAGCGCGGCGAGCTCTTCCAGAAGATCATGCCGCTGATGCAGGAGCTCACACCCGAGCGGATCATCAGCGACGCAGACGCCTACCTCGGCAAGCTGCAGGAGCTGAGCAGCGGGCCGGTGGCGCTCACCGGCTACTGCATGGGCGGGCGGCTGGGCTGGCGGATCGCCACGGCCTACCCCGACCGGGTGGCCGCGCTCGGCGCCTTCCACACCGGTGGTCTGGTCACGGACGACCCCGAGAGCCCGCATCTGAGCGCCGGTGAGCTGCGCCAGGAGCTCTACTTCGGCTTTGCCGACAACGACCGCAGCATGACCGCCGAGAACATCGCGACATTGGAGCAGGCGTTTCGGCAGGCGGGAGTCTCCTACACGGCGGAGGTGTACGAGGGCGCCGAGCATGGCTACACGATGGCCGACACGCCCGCCTACGACGAGGCGGCGTCCGAGCGGCATTTCGAGGCGCTCTTCGAGCTGCTCGCCAAAACCGTGGCGGCATAGGCCGGGGCCGGGCCGAGGGCCGGATCTGTCTGTCCGGTTTGCGGGGGGCGGGCCGACTTCCTGCGGCCCGCCCGCTTGCCGCGCGCGCCGGGGCGGCCGGCCGGCGCTTGTAGCATCTTGGTTGCGATGAGCGCAGTGGGATCTTGGTTGCGATGAGCGCAGTGGGCTACGAACCCGGCCTGCCTGCAGCAAGCGCCCGGACCCTGTTCGGCCGGGTGATGGCGCTCGTGGCCCTGACCGTGGGCTTCGCCACGCTCGGCGTCTACGTGGCCCGCGAATCCGGCGGGGCGACGTGGTTCATCGCCTGGCTGCTGGCGCTGGGATGTCTGATCGGCCTGAACGTCGCCAACGCCAGAGGCAACCAGAGCCTTGCGCTCCTGCTGCTGCTCGCGTTCGGGCTGCTGATCGGGGCGGCGGTGTCGACCACCGTCAACTACTACTCCGAAGTGGACCCGACAGCGGTGCGCCAGGCTTTCGGCGCTACCGCCCTGTTCGTCGGCGGCCTGGGCGCCGGCGGCTACGCGATCAGGCGTGATCTCTCCTATCTCTACCGGCTCGCCTTCTGGCTGCTGCTCGGCCTGATCCTCGCCGGGATCGTCCTGATCTTCCTGCGCATACCCTCGCTCTACACGGGCTACGCGATCGCCGGCCTGGCGATCTTCGGCCTCTACACGGTGATCGACTTCAATCGGCTGCGCCGCGCGCGGGAGCAGGAAGCGATCCCGATCGCGGCCGGGATCTTCCTGGACATCCTCAACGTCTTCCTCTTCTTCCTGCGCATCTTCGGCAACTCGCGCTGAGCAGCGCGGCCGCGCTCGGTCTGCATATCCGGGTGATGTCACGGCGGCTGCTCGGTAGTCGGAGCGGATTCGCCCGGCGCGGCGCGGGAGCAAGCTTTGAGTCATGCCGCTCGAGGTGGCCGGCTGTGGAAGCGGGACGTGCGCGTGAGCGCGATCGGCGCTCCACGGCGGCCGGGGCCGAGCGGGCCTGATCAGCCGCGGCCGTCCCTGGCGGTGCGGTGGGGCGTATGGGTGGCCCGCCGACGCTGGTGGGTGCTGTCGGCGTGGGCCGTGGCGCTGGTCGCCTCGGCGATCGCCTATCCCCACCTGATGTCCTCGCTGGTCCCGTCGGACTACAGCGTCACCGGCTCGGACTCCAGCAAGGTGACGCATCTGATGGAAACGCAGTTCCCCGCCGCCGGCGCCGAGCAGGACGTGATCGTGTTCGACTCCGCCACGCTCACGATCCACGACGCCGCGTATCGGCAAGCCGTCTCCCGCGTGCTCGACGAGGTGCGGCACAGAGCGGGGGTGGTGTCGGTGCTCGGCCCCACCGAGCCCGGAGCGCGCAACCAGATATCCGCCGACGGGCATGCGGCGCTTGCCGTGCTCGGCCTCTCCGGCAGCGACCGGCAGCGCGCCGACCGCACCAAGCACATCCAGGATGCCGTCGCCGCGGCGGCCGCCGGCGGGCCGGTGCAGGCGTACCTCACCGGCTACTCACCGTCGGCCAACGACATCACCGAAGTGGAGAACGCCGACGTGGAGCGCGCCGAGTCGATCGGCATCCCGGTGGCGTTCATCGTGCTGCTGCTGGCGCTCGCGGCGGTGGTCGCCGCGTCGATCCCGCTGCTGACGGCGGTGATCAGCCTCACCGGCACGCTGGGCGTGCTCTCGATCCTGGTGCTGGCGCTGGGGTTCGAAGCCGACGCGTTCCTGCTGTCGATCGTGACGATGATCGGCGTGGGCGTCTCGATCGACTACTCGCTGTTCATCCTCTCGCGCTTCCGTGAGGAGCTGGTGCGCGCACGCGAGCAGGGGAGCCCCGAGCCCGTGCCGCGCGCGGTCGGAGTGGCGATGACCACCAGCGGCCGCACGATCGCCTTCTCGGCGACGATCGTGATCATCTCGCTCTTCTCCCTCTTCCTCGTCAACTCGCCGCTGTTCCGCGGGATCGCGCTGGGGGCGGTGCTGGTCGTGGCGTGCACGCTGCTGACCGCCTGGACGATGCTGCCGGCGCTGCTCGGAGCGATCGGCGACCGGGTCAACCGGTGGGGGCTGCCCAGTCGCTGGCAGCCGGCGGAGGCTCACGCCGCCGCTGCCGAACCCCCGGGCGCGCCCCATCGCCCAAACGGCTGGGAGCGATGGGCGCGCACCGTGCTCGCACATCCCTGGCTGGCCGCTCCCGCCGCCGCGCTGCTGATCCTCTTCGCGCTGCCCACTCTGGGTCTGAAAGTGGGGATCGACCTGGGGATGGCGGCGCTCTCGGAAAAGCCGTCCGGGAAGGCGGCGGCGATTCTCGAACGCTCCTTCAGCCCCGGCGTGATGTCACCGGTGCAGATCGTCGTCTCCCACCAGGGCAGCGGCCGGCTCAGCGCGAGCGACCTGACGGCGATCGACCAGATGACGCGGTCGCTGGCGGGCGACCGGCGGGTGGCCGATGTCTACTCGATCTCGGTGCTGCTCAGAGAAGCCACCGGCCAGGTCTCGCCGCAGGCGCTGGCGGCGCTCGAAGAAGATCCGCAGGCCAAGACGCTGCTGGCCCAGACCGTCAACGTCGGAGGCGGCTCGGACCGCACGATCATCACGGTGGTGCCAAGCGCCCCGGTGGACTCCACCCAGGCGACCGAGCTGGTGGAAGAGCTGCGCGGGGAGATCATCCCCCGCTACACCGCCGGCGGGGGCCCGCAGATGCTGGTCGGCGGAGAGACCGCCCAGTTCAAGGATCTCGGCGAAGAGGCGTTGGGCAAGCTGCCATGGGTGCTGGCGCTGGTGCTGAGCCTGTCGTTCTGTTACCTGCTGCTGATCTTCCGCTCGCTGCTGATCGCGCTGAAGGCTGTGCTGATGAACCTGCTCGCCACCGCCGCCGCCTTCGGCCTGACCACCTGGGTCTTCCAGGACGGCCACCTCTCCGGCCTCTTCGGGTTCACCAGCGTCGGCTTCCTGCAGGTGTACCTGCCGATCATCGTCTTCGCGTTGCTGTTCGGCCTCTCGATGGACTACGAGGTGTTCCTGATCCGCCGCATGCAGGAGCAGTGGCTGAAGACCCACGACAACGAAGACGCCATCGCGACCGGAATCGCGCACACCGCCCGGCCGATCGTCGCGGCCGCCGCGATCATGGCGGCGGTGTTCGGCTGCTTCCTGCTCGCCGACGTGCTGGAGCTGAAGGAGTTCGGCTTCGCGCTGGCGGTGGCGGTGATCCTCGACGCGACGGTCGTGAGACTGCTGCTGGTGCCTGCGATCATGAAGCTGGCAGGACCCTGGAACTGGTGGCTGCCGCGGCCGCTGGCGCGGGTGCTGCCTCGTGTGCGGGTGGATTGAGGGGGCTCTTCGATGAAGGCCCTACCCTCTTGTCATGACAGCGCATGTGGAATACGTCGATTCTGAGCGTCTCTGGCGAGAGAACGCCGCGGCGCAACGGCTGAACGAGCTCGCGGAGATGGTCAGGCGCCTTGGGCGTGTGTTGCGCACGGAGTCGATCTCGATCTCGATCTGGTTGCAACGGCCGGTGCTCGCGCTGGACGACGCGAAGCCGATCGAGCTGGTTGCGCGTGGCGAATACCGGCGCGTCGCAAGACTGATCTCTGAGATCGAGTATCCAGGCGTCTCCTGACGTTGACCCGACGCGTACGAGCGTCGTCGTGGCTGTGCCGCCGCCCCGCGAGGAATGCGCACTTGATCTGGCCTGGCCGTACACACACCGGCCGGGTGGTCGCGCACGACGCGAGACTGGACGACCCGCTGATGCAGCTCGACGGTCGCTCTGAGGGCTGGACAAGCGGACGCTGTGCGTAGTTTTGCGCGATGCGGCCGATGGCGTTGGTTGCCTAAACATGCGTTTTGCGCTATTTTGCGTGATTGGATGAAGGTCAAGGATGTGCCTGACTACATGCTTTCGCGGGGGCTGTTCTCTGCGAGCACGCTGGAGATCAGCGAGCTGACAGGCGTTCCGCGGCGGGAGCTTTCGCCTGCGCTGGGTCGGTTGCGCGCTCGCGGGCTTGCGTTTTCTCCGGCGCGGGGTCTGTATTTCTTCGTGCCGCCGGAATACCGCTCGTGGGGGGTGGTGCCGGGGCAGTGGATGATCGATGATGTGATGCGCCATCTGCGCCGCACCTACTACGTCGCGCTGCTTTCTGCAGCCGAGATGCATGGCGCTGCTCATCATGCGCCGCAGATCTTCCAGGTGATCGTGGACAGGCACACCGCCTCGCGGGACCTGGGGCGGGTGCGGCTGCGGTTCATCGAGGACCGTGACGCGGCGCAGGCTGCGGTTGAGCAGCGCAACGTGCCGAGCGGCGTCGTGCGGCTCTCATCCAGAGAGCAGACGGCTCTCGACTTGGTCGCCCACCATCGCAAGGCCGGCGGCTGGAGCAATGTCGCTAGCGTGCTCGGCGGCCTGGAAGGACTCGATGGCGAGCGGCTCGCGCGGCTTGCGGCTCGTAGGTCGGTCGCTGAGATGCGGCGGCTTGGGTGGCTGCTCGACAACTACACAGCGGGCGTCGACACAGACCCGCTGGCGCAGGCGGCCCGTCACCCC
Organism: Solirubrobacterales bacterium; assembly: GCA_027315115.1. Lineage (GTDB taxonomy): Bacteria > Actinomycetota > Thermoleophilia > Solirubrobacterales > Solirubrobacteraceae > Palsa-744. Next base: position 67,299 of record DAHUYQ010000044.1, read on the forward strand.
ACAGCGGGCGCGACGCTGCTCGAGCCGGGCGAGGGCCGCGACGGCCCGGTCGACACGCGGTGGGCCCTGATCCTCAATACACAGGTCGAGCCCGACCAGTGATCTCCGCCGCCTATCTGACGCAGTGGCGTCTCCGCGCGGTCATGTCGGTAGAAGTGGTGTAGCGGGCGTCGCGGTCTGAGCCTTCGTGGAGAGGGTTCGGCCACCGTGGCGCCGAACTCGTCGGCTGTTCTGGCAGTTCGACGTGAAGGAGACACCACGATGGCCGAAGAGCGAAGCA
>DAHUYQ010000059.1 GCA_027315115.1 Solirubrobacterales bacterium
CCCTGCGCCCGCGCCTGCGCCCACGGCCCCTGCCGCGGCAGCCGCAGCGCCCGCGCCGGGCGCCGATCCAGCGCCGGCGCTCCCCGTCGAGTCGGACGCCGCGCCTCGGGTCGCGCAGCAGGCGGCGGCGGGGCCCGATCAGCCGGCTCCGAGCGGCACCGCGACCGCGGTCGCCGCGGGGACGGACCCGCAGGCGCTCGGCGAGATCTGGCCGGCGATCGTTGACCTCGTGCGGTCGAGCAATGCTCTGCTCGCGGCCGTGATCGAGGAGGCGACCCCGGTCGCCGTGCACGAGGGCGAGCTGACGCTCGCGTTCGCCTCCAGCTCCGGCTTCAAGAAGAAGAAAGCCGAAGAAGCGGCGAACAGGACGGCGCTCAGCGAGGCGGTGGCATCGCTCACCGGCCAGCGGCTGCGGATCCGCTGCGAGCTGCGGCAGGAGAACGCGCAGGAGAACGCGCAGGAGAACGGCGCGGCGGCCGGCGCGGCGGCCGGCGCGGCGCAGGAGCATGCCGAGGAGGAGATGCTCAGGCGTCTGATCGCCGAGTTCGACGCCGAGGAGCTGCCCGCAGAGAAGGCGCCGTCAGCGGCGCAGGACCAGCAAGAGGAGTGAGAGACATGGCCAAGCAGCCACGGATGCCGAACATGCCGAACATGCAGCAGATGCTCAAGCAGGTCGAGAAGATGCAGCGCGACATCCAGGAGGCCCAGGAGGCCCTGAAGGACGAGCAGGTGGAGGCCAGCGCGGGGGGCGGCATGGTCAAGGTCGTGGTCTCCGGCGAGATGATCGTCAAGTCGATCGCGATCGACCCGGAGGCCGTGGACCCCGAGGACGTCGAGATGCTCGGAGACCTCGTGCTCGCCGCCGTCAACGAGGCGCTGCGCTCCGCGCAGGAGCTGCAGTCCAGCAAGATGGACGCCGCGACGGGCGGCCTCGGCGGGCCCGGCGGGCCGCTCGGCGGCGGGCTCGGCGGGCTCGGCGGGCTGGGGCTGCCCGGGCTGTGAACACCTTCGCCCCGCCCGTACAGCGGCTGATCACCGAGCTCTCCAAGCTGCCCGGCATCGGCAGCAGGACCGCGCAGCGGCTCGCCTTCCACGTCCTGCGCAGCACGCGGGAGGACGCGCTCGCGCTCGCGGAGGCGATCCGGGAGGTCAAGGAGCGGATCGGCTTCTGCGAGGTCTGCTTCAACCTCGCCGACGAGCCCAGGTGCCGCATCTGCACCGACCAGCGGCGCGACCCGGGCATCATCTGCGTCGTCGAGGAGCCGGCCGACGTGATCCCGATCGAGCGCACCCACGAGTATCGCGGCGTCTATCACGTGCTCGGCGGCGCGCTCTCCCCGATCGACGGCGTGGACCCCGAGGACCTGCGGATCGAGGAGCTCTACGCGCGCGTGAGCGCAGGCGGGGCGCAGATCCGGGAGGTGGTGCTAGCCACCAACCCGACGACGACGGGCGAGGCGACGGCCCTGCACATCGCTCAGGGGCTGCGCCAGCGTGTCGCGGAGCTGAACGTCACGCGCCTCGCGAGCGGCCTGCCCGTCGGCGCCGACCTGGAGTACGCGGACGAGGTCACGCTTGGCAAGGCGCTCGCCGGCAGGCACGCGCTATAGGCGCTGGCCGGGCCCAGCTTGCTCGACGCGAGTGCACGGCTATTCTCACGGCGTGTCTGAGATCGTGGTCATGAAGTTCGGCGGCACCTCTGTGGCCGATGCGCAGCGGATCAAGCGTGCGGCGGCGCGGATCGTGGCCAAGCGAGAAGAGGGAAAGCGAGTGGTGGCCGTGCTCTCCGCGCGCGGCAAGACGACCGACGAGCTGATCGCGATGGCCGACGAGGTCTCTCGTGCGCCCGACCCGCGCGAGATGGACATGCTGCTCTCCACCGGGGAGCGGATCTCATGCGCGCTGTGCGCGATGGCGATCCACGATCTCGGCCACCGCGCCATCTCCTTCACGGGCTCCCAGGCCGGCATCGTCACCGACTCCTCCCACACCAAGGCGCGGATCCTCGACGTGCGAGCCGACCGCATCAAGGCCGCGCTGGAGGAGGACCACATCGTGCTGGTCGCCGGCTTCCAGGGCGTGTCGACCACCAGCAAGGAAGTGACGACGCTCGGGCGCGGCGGGTCGGACACCACGGCGGTCGCGGTCGCGGCGGCGCTGGAAGCGGAGGAATGCGAGATCTACACCGACGTGGAGGGCGTCTTCTCCGCCGACCCGCGGATCGTGCCCGGCGCGCGCAAGCTCGACGCGGTCTCCTTCGAGGAGATGCTCGACATGGCCGCCTCGGGCGCGGGGGTGCTGCAGCTTCGCTCGGTCGAGTACGCCCGCAACCACGGGGTCAAGATCCACTGTCGCTCGTCTTTCAGCGATGCGCCCGGTACCGTAGTGATCGAAGAGTCGGAGACCATGGAGCAGCCACTCATCACAGCCGTCACCCACCTGACCGCCGAAGCGCGGATCACGCTCGTCGGCGTGCCAGACGAGCCGGGCGCGGCGGCACGCATATTCGACGCGCTCGCGGACGCGAACGTGAACGTCGACATGATCGTCCAGAACGAGCCCACCTCCGCCGGCGGCAAGGCGGAGATCTCCTTCACCGTGCCAGACGAAGACCTGCGGATCGCGCGGGAGGCGCTGGAGGGCCTGATCGGAGACGCCTTCACCGAGATCCGCGAGGGAGCGCAGATGGGCAAGGTCTCGATCGTGGGGGCCGGGATGCGCTCTCACCCCGGTGTGGCGGCCAAAGTCTTCCGGGTGCTGGCCGACGAGCAGATCAACATCGAGATGATCTCCACCTCGCCGATCAAGATCTCCTGCGTGATCCCGCGCGAGCAGGTGCCGCAGGCCGTGCGGGCGCTGCACGAGGCGTTCGAGCTCCAGGCTGAGCAGACCTCGGGCATCGGGCGCTAGCCGCTTCGGTCACCGAGCCGTTAACCTCACCCGTCGCCATTGGACGAATGTTCGACGGCTGATCGTCTTTCGACATCGTCTGCGTGGAGTATGATCGCGCCGCTCGGGACGGCCTGAGCGACAAAGCCGCGGCGCGACAAGGACCGCGCCGGCACACACAGGGGGAACGCGGATGCACGGTGGGACGCTGGGCCGCATGGCTGGGCTCGTGATGGGACTGCTGGTGGCGGCTGTGGCCGGATGCGCATTGGCGGGCGGCGCGCTCGCGGCCGCTCCCGGCAGCGAAACCGTCGGTCGCAGCGGCACTCTTGAAACCGGTGGCCAGAGCATGTGGCAGGCGGGCTCGGGCGGCGGTCCCGAAGAAGCATCCACCACGTTCTTCGACAAGCGCTTCGAAGCCTCCGGCAGCGGCGGCAGCATCGCCGACGTCAAAAGCCCCACCTTCAAAGTCTGCAACATCTTCAAAGGCAAAACGGTCGAAAAATTCTTCACCGAAGGCTCCACCTCCCTCAAGTTTCGGCGTTATCCGGTGGTGGCTGTGAGCGCCTGAGCGGGGTTGGTGATTTCTCGCTGGTTGGGGGTCGTGGGGGTAACTGGTGAGTATTGGGTGGCGATGATTGCTCGGCGCAGGCTGGCGAGCATGTCCTGG
>DAHUYQ010000006.1 GCA_027315115.1 Solirubrobacterales bacterium
GGCGGTGACCTCCCACGAGAGTTGACACCCCGTGGGTTCGAGGAAGCCGCCGGTGCCCCTCCCCGCTACCTCACCGCCACACAGCCCTCGACGCCACCGCCCGATCTCCTGCAAATCCGGCGAAAAGCCCGAAACTTGAGACCTCCTGCGAAGACGAAGAAGAAGTGAGCGTTCCCGTCGGCGAATTCGGCGCTGCAGGCTCCGCCTCGGTGAAGGGCGAGATTGGCATGTCGATGAAGCTGCACGGCTTCGCCTCGGGCTCGGTGGGCGTCACCTATCCCGTCACCGCCCACTACACGATCCCCAAGCCCTACACCTTCGCGGCGGGCGACACCGTCTCGATAGGCACCTCGGAGACAGTCGACGCGGGCGCCGCGCTGCGCACGAGCTTCCCGACGCTCAGCAGCGCAGAGCTCGACGGCATCTTCGGCTTCCACGCCGACGCGAGCTTCAACCTCTGCTTCTTCTCCTGTACGGGCGAACAGAGCCTGTTCGACTTCAGCCTGCCGGAAGGCTACGACGGCAGCAACCCCTACAGCGGCAAGATCCTCGAAGTCGCCAACCCGGGGACGGTCTGCTTCGACGCGATCGTGAACTTCGTCGCCGGGTTCGGGCACGCGCCGGAAGCGTATGACCGCTGCCACAACTCCGAAACGGGAGTCAACAGCGGCTACATCGCGCTCCCGAACGTGACGACGAGCTCCAGTCTGCAGCCGGACGGCTCGTTGCGCGCCGAAGGCGAAGACCCCTACGCGGTGGTGCCGATCAGCGCCGTCACCTGGGCGTCGCGACTGATGCCTGGCGAGAAACCGCCGCCGCTGAACTTCGGGCCCGCCAAAGTCCCGGGCACCTCGATCACGCTCGGCTGGAACACGATCCAGCTCATCTTCACCGACATCGAGAAGATGCGCCAGACCTTCACGTTCAAGCCGCAGGTGGACACGACGCTCTCATGGGGGCGCAGCCTCTCCTACACCGTGCTCGGCCCGCACGGGGAGCTCGTCGGCCAAGGCCCCGGCACGGGCGCGACGTTCCCGCTCGGCGACACGCTGAGACTGAGCACGCCTGCGGATCTGAGCGGGTCGCTCGCGGTGACTCCGAAGCTCTCCATGAGCAAGGCCAGCTTCTCCAACGAAACCAAGAACCTCAACATCGGCGAAGGGGAAGCGAGCGCCCTCGGCCTCACTCTCGACACTCCGTCGGCTGAATCCGAAGCGTTCGGCCACAAATTCACCGCATGGCCGGGGACCGAACTGAACCTTGGCCCCCTCTTCAAGCAATCGTTCCCGCTCGCGACCACATCGAACACGATCGCCGACGGCGACTGGACGCTGCAGGGATTCAACGAACCGACGCTCGCGGATCTGACCCTCACGCCAGACCCGCCGCCAGTGCCGGCCCCGCTGACCGTGCATCCGGTCGAGGGCCTGCCCTTCACCGGCACGATCGCCAGGTTCACGGACCCCGAGCCGAGCAGCGACGCCTCCGACTACGCGGTCACGATCAAGTGGGGAGACGGCGAAGAAGAAGCAGGTGCGCTCACCGAAGTCGAAAGCGGGCCGGAGGGCGCCGTGTTCGCGGCCAGCGCCTCCCATGTCTACAGGGAGGAGGGCGAATACGCGCTCGACGTGAGCATCCAGGACCGCGACACGCCGAGCCTGGTCGTGGTCGACCATTCCAAGGCGCTCGTCTCCGACGCTCCGCTGCACGCCACCGCGCACACCGACACCAGCACCACGGGCGGCACGTCCGCGCTTCTTTGGCCGCAGCCGCCGAGCAGCCAGACGCTCGCGAGCTTCACCGACGAAGACCCCGGCGGAACGATCTCCGACTACAGCGCCACGATCGAATGGGGCGACGGGCAGAGCTCGGCCGGCGCGATCGCCGAAACCGCGTCGGGCAGCCATCTCTGGACGGTGAGCGGCACGCACAGCTACTCGCCGCAGGATCTCGGTCCGCACACCGTGACGGTCACGATCGCCGACGAAGGGGGCGCGAAGACGACGGTCACGCTGGATGCGATCGCCTACGAATTCGCCGCCGGCGGCGACTTCGCGATCGCGCCCGCGGGCATCGGCGCGCAGGTGTCCTTCTGGGGCGCCCGCTGGTCGGCGGCCAACGCGCTGATCTCGGCGCCTGCCTCCTTCAAGGGCTGGGCGAACGTCGCCCCGACGCCGCCAAGCTGCGAAGGCGTGTGGAGCGCCTCGCCCGGGAACAGCTCATCGCCGCCGGCGAGCGTGCCGAGCTACATGGCGGTGATCGAGACGAGTCCGGTCTCCAAGCACGGCTCCGAGATCTCCGGCGCCGCCGAAGGCATCGCGGTCATCCACACCGCAGGCGGATATGGCCCCAACCCAGGCCACTCGGGCAGCGGCGAAGTGATCGCGCAGGGGTGCCCCTGATCGCACGCTGAGCAGGGGCGGCGCCGGGCCGGGCTGTGTGACCCCGGCAGCGCCGGCCGGGGGGGCTGCCCCTCTGCCCGCTCGCTAGGCGGCCACCGTGGCCGCCGAACGGGCGTCCCACGCCTCGATCGCCTCCACGCAGCGCTCCGCGGCTTTGCCGTCGCCGTAGAGCGGTGGGCGCTCGCCCGCAGGCGGCGCGGCGTCGAGCGCCGCGAGCGCTGCCTGGGCGTCAAGGTCCACGAGCGTGTTCCAGCCGCTGCGCACCGTCTCCACCCACTCGGTGTTGGGCCGCAGCGTGATGCACGGCACGCCCGCCAGGTATGCCTCCTTCTGGACGCCGCCGGAGTCGGTCAGCACGGCTCGCGAGTGGCAGAGCAGCGTCGTGAACTCGGCGTAGCCGAGCGGCTCGGTGAGCGTCACGTGCGGGTCGGCGGCGAGCCGGTCATCCAGGCCGGTCTCCCTGAGCCGTGCCCGTGTGCGGGGATGCACCGGGAAGAGCACGGGCAGCGGCATCGCCTCGATCAGCTCGACCAGCTCCTCCAGGCGTTGCGGGACGTCGACGTTGCCCGCCCTGTGCGCGCTGGCCAGCAGGTAGGAGCCGGGCTGCACGCCGTAGCGCTCCGGCAGCGAGCGGTCGGCCCGCGCCGCGGGCTGCCAGCGCAAGGCGACGTCGACCATCACGTCGCCCACGACCACCGCGGAGCCGTGCGCCGACTCTGCCGCCAGGTTCTGGGCCGCCGTCTGGGAGGAGCAGAGCAGCAGGCTGCTGAGGTGATCGGTGAGCACGCGGTTGGTCTCCTCCGGCATGCTCCTGTCGAAGGAGCGCATGCCCGCCTCGACGTGGATCACCGGCACGCCCGCCTGCGCCGCCGCCAGGCCGCCCGCCAGCGTCGAGTTGGTATCGCCGTAGACGAGCACCGCCCGCGGATCGGTCTCGGCCAGGATCGGCTCCAGCGCGGCGAGCATCCGCGCCGTCTGCGAGGTGTTGCTGCCGCCCGCGATCTCCAGCCGCCGCTCGGGCTCGGCCAGGCCGAGCTGTGCGAAGAAGATCCGCGAAAGGTTGTCGTCGTGGTGCTGGCCGGTGTGCAGCAGCACCTCCTCGTGGCGCCGGCGCAGCACGCCCGAGACGGCGGCCGCCTTGATGAACTGCGGCCGGTTGCCTACGATCGTGAGGATTCTCATGACTGTGAGCCCGGGTCGAACGGGTTCTGGACGCGAACGCCCGCATAGTCCTGGCCGTCGCTGAGGTCCTCGGAGAGAACGACATCGCATCCGAGGGCGCGGGCTGCCTCCAGAATCGCCGCGTCCCAGTAGGAGATGCCGAATCGCTGCCTGGTGTTCAGCGCTGCGTGCACGATGGCGAGCGTCGTCTCCTGGACAGGAAAGCGCTCAAAAGACTCGATCAGCTCAGCGGCCTGCTCGTGGGTGATGCGATTGCTGCGGCTGTCCCGAGTCGCTTGCGCGTAGAACTCCTGCAGCACCTGAACCGAAAGCCCAAGATCTCGTTCCGCCAGGATGTCGCGGGCAGCGGCTGCCTTCTCCTGCTCGGCTGCGTCTCGCGAGATCGCGTAGAGCAGGACGTTGGTGTCAACGAAGCGCACGCTTATGGACCTCATCCCGAGGGAGGCGGTCACGGGCGCTGAAGCTGCCTATCTGAGCGATGACTCGCGCCTGCTGAGCCTCGCGCTTGCGGAACTCGCTCTCCGCGCCGGACAGCGAACCCAGGTATTCGGCTACGAGTGCGCTGACCGAGCTGCCGCGCTCGGCAGCGCGAATGCGAGCCGCTCTATAGACATCGTCGGGAACGGAAACAGTGATGTTGGCCACTGTGATTCACAGTAGCACGGGATCACGGCCAGAGACTCAGGCCGCCGAGGCCACGACCGAGGTCGACCAGTCGATCACCGAGGTCGGCTTGACCACGTGGCGGCTGAGGCCGAGGTCCTTGGGGTCCAGGCCGAGGGCGAGGCCGACGAGCTGGGGCAGGTGCAGGACCGGCATCTCCAGTTTGCGAGCCACGACTTTGGCCGCCAGCGGCTGCTGGAGGTCGAGGTTGAGGTGGCACAGCGGGCAGGGCGTGACCAGGCAGTCGGCTTCCGCGTCCATCGCGTCGCCGAGGTGCGTGCCGGCCTGCTTCAGCGAGGCGTCCTTGTTCATCGTGATGATCGGGAAGCCGCAGCACTTGCGCATGCCCGCGTACTCGATCACCGTTCCGCCGAGCGCCTCGATCAGCCGCTCCATGTAGTGGTCGCGCGGGTGCTCGTCGTCGATGCCCAGGCGGTTGCGCGGACGCACGATGTAGCAGCCGTAGAAGGGGCCGACCTTGAGGTTGGTCAGCGGCCGCCTGACCTTGCTCGCAAGCGTGTCGAGGCCGATCTCCTCCACCAGTAGCCACAGGAAGTTCTTGTTGGTGAGGCCCTTCTCGTAGGTCAGGCCGTCGGAGGAGAGCGTCTCGTTGACGTGCGCGCGGTACTGCGCGTTGGCGTCGAGGCGTTCCTGGCACTCGGTCTGCGCGCCCTGGCAGGTGGAGCAGATGTTCATCATCAGCTCTGCGCCCTCCACCTGCTGGGCCAGCGCGAAGGTGCGCGCGTTCAGCGTGTCGGCGAGCTCCTGGTTGTGCTCGGCGATCACGCCGGCGCCGCAGCAGTTGCCGCGGTCGAGCTCCACCAGCTCGATGTCCAGCAGAGGGGCGACCTTCGCCATCGAGCCGTGCAGCTCGGGAGTGAATCCCCGGCTCACGCAGCCGGGCCAGTATGCGACCTTCATTCGTCCTCTCCCACGATGTAGAGGTTGAGCTCGTAGCGTTGCGGCTTGCCCTCGACCCGCTCGTAGATGCGCTTGACCGAGTCGAGGTCGCGCTTTGCGATCTTGTGGCCGAAGATCGCCTTCGTCGGGCTGACCTTGCCTTTGACCACCGCCTTGACGATCGCGGGCAGCGAGGACAGGAGCTCCTTGCCGGCCGCCGGATGGAACTTCCCGAACCAGGAGTCGCCGCCGTAGGAGCGCGGCAGCAGCTCCGCCTCGTGCAGCAGCCCGTAGTCGCGAATCAGCGTCGTGAACGCCTCCTCGTGGCGGTGCCCGTTGTTGACGTCCACGATCTGCTCGTCAGAGCCGGCGATCCGGCGCAGGCGCATGATCTGGCCCATAGGGTTGACGTCCTTGGGGCAGGCCTCCACGCACTTGAAGCAGTGCGTGCAGTCGTAGATCCCCTGCGGGTCCTGGGAAAGGTCGTTGAGGCGGACGTGCCGGGCGTCGTCGCGCGGGTCGCCGACGAAGCGGTAGGCCTTGGCCAGCGCCGCCGGGCCGATGAAGCCCGGGTCGACCTCCATCGCAAGGCAGTCCGAGACGCAGGCGCCGCACTGGATGCAGGCCATCGTCTGGGTGACGTCGACCATGCTCTCGCGGTCGACGATGTACTCGCGCTCTGGGACCGGCTGCTTGGCGATCAGCCACGGCGTGACACGGCGAACCTTCTTCCAGTGCACCGCGTCCATGTCCACGATCAGGTCCTTGATCACCGGCATGTTGCCCATCGGCTCGATCTCGATCACGCCGTCCTTGGCGCTCTTGATCGCCTCGTCCAGGTGCGTGTGGCAGGCCAGCGCGGGCTCGCCGTTGATGCGCACGCCGCAGGAGCCGCAGATCGCCTGGCGGCAGGAGCAGCGGATGCCGATCGAGCCGTCGAAGCGGTTCTTTGCCTGCAGGATGCCCTCGAGCACCGAGCGGTGCCCCTCGAGCTCGATCTCGTGCTCGTCCCAGTAGGCGGCCTGACCAGACTCCGGGTCGTAGCGGCGCACGCGCAGCTTGAATGCCTGCGGGACGCTGCTGCGGGGCGCGGTGGTGGTGCTCGACATCAGTATTTCCTCTCTTCGGGCTCCCACTGCGTGATGTTCACCGGCGAGTAGGACACCTTCGGCCCGTCCGCCGTGGCGGTGATGTTGATGTGCTTGAGCCAGTTCTCGTCGTCGCGCTCCGCGTAGTCGGTCCTGAACTGCGCGCCGCGCGACTCCTTGCGCTCGATCGCCCCGAGCACGATCGCCTCGGCGCAGTCGAGCATGTAGGAGAGCTCCAGCGCGCCGAGCACGTCCTGGTTGAAGACGGTGCCGCGATCGTCGATCCAGGCGCTGCCCGCCTCCTCCTTCAGACGCGCGACGGTCTCGCGGGCGCTCTGCAGGCCCTGCTCGTCGCGGAAGACCGCGGCGTAGCGGTTCATCGTCTCGCCGAGCTCGTCCTTGATCTCCGAGACGCGCCGGCCGCCCTTCTCGCGGCGCACGATCGCGTCGATGCCGGCTTCGTCGGCCTGCACGCGCGAGACGGTGTTCAGCGCCGGCATCGGCATCGACGCGCTGCGCGCGGCGGCGTGTTCGCCGGCGCGGCGGCCGAAGATCAGCGTGTCCAGCAGCGAGTTGGCGCCCAGGCGGTTGCCGCCGTGGACCGAGACGCAGGCGACCTCGCCGGCCGCGTAGAGCCCGTCGATCGGCGTGCGGCCGTCGATGTCGGTCTTCACGCCGCCCATGATGTAGTGCTGGCCCGGCCGGATCATGATCGGTTCGCGCGTGATGTCCACGCCGGCGAAGTCGCGGCCGAGGTTGACGATCTCGCGCAGCGCCTCCAGCGTGCGCTTGCGCGGCACGACCGTGACGTCGAGGTAGATGCCGGCTTTGTTGGGGCCGACGCCGCGGCCCTCGTTGATCTCGATCTGCTCGGCGCGGGAGACCACGTCGCGGGATGCGAGCTCCATCTTGTTGGGCGCCGACTTCTCCATGAAGCGTTCGCCGTTCGCGTTGAGCAGGTGCGCGCCCTCGCCGCGGGCGCCCTCGGTGATCAGGATGCCACTCTCCACCAGGCAGGTGGGGTGGTACTGGACCATCTCCATGTCCATCAGCGGCGCGCCCGCGCGGTAGGCCAGCGCGATTCCGTCGCCGGTGACGATCAGCCCGTTGGTCGTGGGCTTGTAGGCCTGGCCGGCCCCGCCGCAGGCCAGGATCACGTTCTTGGCCAGGAAGGACTCCATCCGCCCGCTGCGCACGTCGCGGGCGATCACGCCGACGCAGCGTCCGGCGTCGTCGATCAGCAGCGAGGTGGTGAACCACTCCTCATAGCGCTCCACCTGCTCGTGGTGCTTCATCAACTGCTCGTAGAGCACGTGCAGCAGCGCCTGGCCGGTGATGTCGGCGACGTAGGCGGTGCGCTTCATCGAGGCGCCGCCGAAGGCGCGCAGGTCCATCTCGCCCTTCTCGTTGCGGTGGAAGGTGACACCCATGTGCTCCAGGTGCATGACCTCGCCCGGCGCCTCGCTGCACATCACTTCGATCGCGTCCTGGTCTCCGAGGAAGTCGGAGCCCTTGACGGTGTCGAAGGCGTGCGAGCGCCAGTCGTCGTCGAGGCTGATCGCGGCGTTGATGCCGCCGGCTGCGGCGACCGAGTGCGAGCGGACCGGATGGACCTTGCTCATGATCGCCACCGAGGCGCCCGCCTGCGCCGCGGCGAGGGCGGCGCGCTGGCCGGCGAGGCCGGCGCCGATGATGAGGACGTCGTGCTCTGGCATGGCCGGGACTCTATAGCTCCGCCCTGGATGGCTGCGTAGCGGGGCGTCTGCCGGTGTCCAGGGGCCCAGGCCTGTGGCGGCGGCCCGCCGCTTATCTAGAGCAGCGTCCTGATCGGATAGAGGTGCACGAAGCCGTAGATCAGGGCGATCGCCCATCCGACCGTGGCCGCCTTTGGCATCCACTTGGAGCCGAAGAAGCGGGCGGTGATGAGGTACACCCCCGGCATCACGGTGACCATGTAGTAGAGGTAGGAGATCCTGTCCGAGACGGCGCTGCCCACCAGATAGGGCAGGAATGTGCCGAGGCACCAGCAGGCGCCGAGCGCGGCCAGGCGCTCTCCCGTCTTCCAGGCGGCGGCCAGGGCGGCGCAGAGCGCGGGGATCGCGAGGAAGATGATGAACGGGTTCATCACGCCCTCGAAGCGGTAGGTGTCGTGAGTGGAGACGACTTTGCCCCCGGCGGAGGTGCTGACGGCGACACGCAGGTAATTGATCGGCTTTTCGTTGAGCAGCCAGGCCAGCGGATCGGAGGCGATGCCGGTTTCGCCCGGCTTTGCCTTCAAGAGCTGCGCGTAGTCGTACATGTGCGCCAGATGCGCGAACGGGTTGCCGCCGTAGGTGATGTGGGTGCCGGGGTCGTAGGCGGGCACGAGCACGTCCAGCAGCCACAGCAGGCCGACGGTGCCCGCCGCGCTCGCGAGCACGAAGAGGCCGAGCTGGCGTCCGCGGGCGATCAGCGCCGCCCTGAGATCGTCGTGCTCGGCGATCCAGACCCGCGCGACCTGGAGCCCCTCCAGCAGCACGAAGACGAACAGCAGCGCAAGCGCGACTTCCTTCATGCAGGCCGCGACGCCGAGCGCCAAGCCGGCGAGCAGCGGGCGTTTTCGCATGTAGAAGGCGGCGGAGACGATCATCATCGCCACGGCGTAGATGTCGAGCGTGCCGATCCGGCCGTGGACGAGCATCAGGTTGTCGAGCGTCATCACGGCGCTGGCGCCGACCGCGAGCCACGGTCCTCCTCCACATGCGCGTACCAGTGCGTAGAGCGCGATCAGCGCGATCAGCGAGAACAGGATGCTGCCGGCGCGCCAGCCCGTGGGGTCATCGCCGAAGACCTCGATTCCCGCGGCGATCCCGAGCTTGGCGAGCTGCGGGTGCTCGGCGTTGGGGTCCTTGTAGAGCGGGGCTTCGTGATACGGCATGTTGGCCGGCGGGTTGATCCCCACGATCACTCGGGCCGCGTTGACGTAATAGGACTCGTCGAAGATCAGGTCGGGCTTGTGCACCTTGCAGCAGGGCTGGCTCAGGTCGATCGCTTTGCCGCCGAAGGAGAAGATCAGGATCAGGCAGAGCGCGATTCGCGGCGCCCAGCGATTGTCGAGCGCTCGCCCGGCGAGCACCGCGGCGGTCGCGAACGGCCCGGGTCTTCCTCCGCGCGAAGCGGCGGCCTGCACAGCCATCTCGGCGCGCCGCTAGGAGGTCGGTCGCAGCGCCTGGCGCACCTGCGCCAGCGTCACGACCCCCCGCAGCGTCCCCTCGCCGTCGACCGCGACCATCCCGCCGAGTCGGCCGAGCGCCTCCGAGCGCAGCAGCGACTCCAACGGCTGGGTCTCTCCGATTCGCACAGGAATGTCGTCGTCGAGCGCGTCGAGCACGCTCAGCGCCGGCCTCCCTGCCGCCAGCTCGGCGTCCACCCGCTCCGCTCGCAGCACGCCGATGAAGTGCCTGGCCGGGTCGATCACCGCGAACCACGGCCATTTGTACGGGGTGAAGAACTGCTCCTGCGCGTCGATCAGCGTCGTCTCCACCGGGATCGTGATCGGCTCGCGGTCCATCACGTCGGCCACCGTCAGCCGCTGGATCTTCTGCCCCAGCGAGCCCTGGATCACCGCGGCGCCCGCTCCCTGGTAGATGAACATGGCGATCAGCATCAGGAAGAAGCCGTTGCTGTCGCGCCGGGCCAGCAGGTAGAGGCCGGCCAGGCCGATCGCGATCGAGAACGCCTGGCCCAGGCGGCCTGTGACCCGGACCGCGAGGTTGCGATCTCCCGTGAGCTTCCAGATCGCCGACTGCGCGAGCTGCCCGCCGTCGAGCGGGAACGCGGGGATGAGGTTGATGGCCAGCACGAACAGGTTCAGGATCGCCAGCACCTTCAGCCACACGCCGACCGGGCTGGCGTGCGGGCCGGCTTCGACGGCGAGGCCGAGCAGCGGCTCGTGGGGGGCGGCGAGGTTGCCAAGCAGCCCGCAGATGACGATCACGGCGGCTGTCGCGAGCGGGCCGGCCGCCGCCACCGCGAACTGGCCGCCGGGAGTCTCCATGCTGCCGCTGGTCCTGGTGATGCCGCCGAGCGCCCAGAGCTGGATCTCGATCACCTCCAGCCCGTTGCGCTTGGCGACCAGCGCGTGACCGAGCTCGTGGATCACCAGCGACAGGAAGAATGTGAGCGCGGTGAGGACCGTGACCGCGAACGCGTTCGGGATCTGGCCGCCCAGGAGTTCCTGCAGGAGGAAGATGTAGATGAACAGCACCAGGAACCAGCTGATGCCAGCCGTGATCCTGATGCCGAACACGCGGGCGAGTTGGAAGCTAGTTCGCCTCGGACTCACACTCGCAATGGTATGCCGCGGCGGGGTGCTGCGGCGCGGCTCCCGGTTGGAGGCCCGCCCTGGCGGGAAAATCAGAGCTGCGGGCGGTGCCGCTCGACGATCTCGGCGAAGGCGGTGCCCGCGGGCAACGTGCCGTACTCAAGCCCGCCTCCGCTCGCAAGCCGCGACCCGCAGAAGGCGTCCGCCACCGCCGCGGGCGCGTAGCGCACGAGCAGCGAGCCCTGCAGCGCAAGGGCCATCTTTTCCACGACGCGCCTGGCCCTGGTCTCGATCTGCTCGAAGTCCGCGAGCTCCTGCTTCAGCGAGGCGACATGGGCGTCGAGTCGCGAGTCGCCGCCGCTTGCCAGATCCACCTCGGCGAGGAAGACCTCGGCGCTGCGCGGCTCGCGCACCAGCGCTCGCAGCACGTCGAGGCTCATGACGTTGCCGGAGCCCTCCCAGATGGAGGCCAGCGGCGCCTCGCGGTAGAGGCGCGGCATGCCCGACTCCTCGACGTAGCCGTTGCCGCCCAGGCACTCCAGCGACTCGAAGGCGTGGTTGGGCGCGCGCTTGCACGCCCAGTACTTGCCGACCGCCGTGGCCAGCCGCTTGAAGAGCTGCGCGTCGGTGGAGCTCTCGCCGGATCTCGCGTCCGCGTCGGCCTCGTCATAGGCCCTGGCCAGGCGCATCGCAAGCGCGGTCGCGGCCTCGGCCTCCACGCACAGGTCGGCCAACACGTTGCCCATCAGCGGTTGCTCGATCAGCCGCTTGCCGAACGCCGAGCGGTGGGCGGCGTGGTGAGTCGCGTTGAGCACGCCCGAGCGCATGCCGGCGGCGGCGCCGATCACGCAGTCCAGGCGCGTGTGGCCGACCATCTCGATGATGGTGCGCACGCCGCGTCCCGGCTCGCCGACCATCCGCGCCCAGGCACGGTGCAGCTCGATCTCGCTGGAGGCGTTGGAGTGATTGCCGAGCTTGTCCTTCAGGCGCTGGATGTGAAAGGCGTTGCGGCTCCCGTCGGGCAGGATGCGCGGTAGCAGGAAGCAGGAGAGCCCGGCGGGCCTC
The DNA here is from genome assembly GCA_027315115.1 of Solirubrobacterales bacterium. Lineage (GTDB taxonomy): Bacteria > Actinomycetota > Thermoleophilia > Solirubrobacterales > Solirubrobacteraceae > Palsa-744. The sequence continues at coordinate 11,604 of DAHUYQ010000006.1, forward strand.
CCGTCCGCCTCGCGCGCCTGGGCGAGCACGAGGAACAGGTCGCTCATCGGCGCCGAGCAGAACCACTTGTGGCCGGTGATCAGGTACTCGCCACCCGGACCGCCGCCGTCGACCGGCTCGGCGTAGGTGGTGTTGGCTTTGACGTCCGAGCCGCCCTGCTTCTCGGTCATCCCCATGCCGGCGATCGCGCAGCCCTTCTGCGCGACCGGCGCCAGACGCGGGTCATAGTCGGTGGAGGTGATCGGCGTCTCCCACTGCGCCAGCAGGTCGGGCTGGGCGCGCAGCGCGGGAATCACCGCGAAGGTCATCGTGATCGGGCAGGCGAAGCCCGCCTCCGCCTGCATGGCGGTCATGTAGAGCGCGGCTCTGGCGACGTGGGCGCCGTCCTTGTCGGGGTGGCGCCACGGCAGCGCGTGCAGCTCGTGCTCGACTCCCAGCCGCATCAGGCTGTGCCACGCCGGATGGAACTCGACCTCGTCGATGCGGTGGCCGTAGCGGTCGTGCGTCTTGAGCACCGGCCTGTTCTCGTTGGCCAGGCGCCCCCACTCCATCGGCTCGCCGCCGACGAGCCTGCCGAGCTCCGCCGCCCGGTCATGCACCCAGGCGGCGCCCTCCCGCCTGCTCGCCTCCACGAGCGGCACGTTGCTGGAGAACAGATCGAGCCCTGCCAGCGGCGGCGCCTGGTTGAGCACGTCGTGCGTCTTCCAGGGCGACCCTTCGCCGGCCCGTGCCTGATCCTCGGTTGCAGGCAGCAGCGCCATCTCCAGCAGAGCTTAGTGCCTCGCGATAGCATCCGCGCCTGCGTTCATGCCGGTTTGCGCAGGCGGGGCAGGCAGCACTGCCTGCCCGATGGGTCCCCCGCAGCAACGAGCGCCCTGAGCATCGCAGCGGCCCGCCCGGGCCAACAAAGCCTTACGACCTCAAGGACTAGACATGGCCAAGATCAAGGTTGCCAAACCGATCGTGGAGCTCGACGGCGACGAGATGACTCGCATCATCTGGTCGATGATCAGGGAGAGGTTGATCCTGCCCTATCTGGAGGTCGAGCTGGACTACTACGACCTCGGCATCGAGAGCCGCGACGCGACCGACGACCAGATCACGATCGACGCGGCGGAGGCGATCAAGCGCCACGGCGTGGGAGTGAAGTGCGCGACGATCACCCCCGACGAGGCGCGCGTGGAGGAGTTCGGCCTCAAGCAGATGTGGCGTTCGCCGAATGGCACGATCCGCAACATCCTCGGCGGCGTGATCTTCCGCGAGCCGATCGTGATCGCGAACGTGCCGCGCCTGGTGCCGAGCTGGACCAAGCCGATCGTGATCGGCCGCCACGCCTTCGGCGACCAGTACCGCGCCACCGACATGGTGGTGCCGGGCGCGGGTGCGCTGACCCTCACCTTCACGCCCGCCGACGGCGGCGAGCCGATGGAGCTCCAGGTCTACGACTTCCCGGGCGGCGGCGTGGCGATGGCGATGTACAACCTCGACGAGTCGATTGCCGACTTCGCGCGCGCTTCGATGCGCTACGGCCTGGAGCGCGGCTATCCCGTCTATCTCTCGACCAAGAACACGATTCTCAAGCGCTACGACGGCCGCTTCAAGGACATCTTCGCGGAGATCTTCGAGAGCGAGTTCAAGGCGCAGTTCGAGCAGGCGGGCCTGACATATGAACACCGGCTGATCGACGACATGGTCGCCGCCGCGCTGAAGTGGGAGGGCGGCTACCTGTGGGCGTGCAAGAACTACGACGGCGACGTCCAGTCGGACACCGTCGCCCAGGGCTTCGGCTCGCTCGGGCTGATGACCAGCGTGCTGATGACCCCCGACGGAGAAACGGTCGAGGCGGAGGCGGCGCACGGCACGGTCACCCGCCACTACCGTCAGCACCAGCAGGGCAAGCCTACCTCAACCAACCCGATCGCCTCGATCTTCGCCTGGACGCGCGGGCTGCAGGCGCGCGGGCGCATGGATGGCACGCCGGCCGTCGGAGAGTTCGCCGCGACGCTGGAGCGCGTCTGCGTGCAGACGGTCGAAGAAGGAAAGATGACCAAGGATCTCGCGCTGCTGATCGGGCCTGATCAGGCCTGGCAGACCACCGAGGAGTTCCTCACCTCGATCGATGAGGGCCTGCAGCGCGCTATGTCCTAGCCCGCTGTCGAGCCATGGCAACGTCAACTAAAAGAGCCAGGAGCTGAGAAGAAGTGAGCAACCCAGTTAGAGTCGCCGTCACAGGCGCCGCAGGTCAGATCGGCTACAGCATCCTCTTCCGGATCGCCAGCGGGCAGATGCTCGGCGGCGACACCGAGGTGGAGCTGCGCCTGCTGGAGATACCGCAGGCGGTGAAGGCAGCGGAGGGGACGGCGATGGAGCTTGACGACTGCGCCTTCCCGCTGCTGGCGGGCATCGAGATAACCGACGATCCGAATGTCGCCTTCGACGGTGTGAACGTGGCGCTGCTGGTGGGCGCGCGTCCTCGTGGCAAGGGCATGGAACGCGGCGATCTGCTGCAGGCGAACGGCGGCATCTTCAAGCCTCAGGGGGAAGCGCTGAACGCTCACGCCGCCTCCGACGTGAAGATCCTCGTGGTGGGCAATCCGGCGAACACCAACGCCCTGATCGCGATGAGCAACGCCCCTGACGTTCCGCGCGAGCGCTTCACTTCGATGATGCGACTCGACCACAATCGGGCGATCGCCCAGGTCGCGGCGAAGGCGGGCGTGAAAGTCGCAGACGTCACGAACATCAGCGTCTGGGGCAACCACTCCGCCACCCAGTACCCGGACATCTTCCACGCGAAGGTCGCCGGTCGCGCGGCCGCCGAGGTGCTCGACGACAGGTCCTGGCTGACCGACGACTTCATTCCCACCGTGCAGAAGCGCGGCGCCGCGATCATCGACGCGCGTGGCGCCTCCTCCGCTGCCTCGGCCGCCAACGCGGCCATCGAGCATGTCCACGACTGGGTGCTCGGCACCCCCGACGGGGACTGGGTCTCGATGGGTGTCCCGTCCGACGGCTCCTACGGGGTTCCCGACGGCTTGATCTCAGGCTTCCCCTGCAAGTGCAGCGGCGGCGTCTACGAGATCGTGCAAGGACTCGAGTTGGACGAGCTCTCCCGTGCGCGGGTCGACGCGAGCGTCGCCGAGCTCGACGACGAGCGCAAAGCGGTCGCCGACCTCGGCCTGATCTGAAATCCGTATGAGCGGCGGGTGGGGACCTTGTCTCCCCACTCGCCCCTCGAGGCGGGAAGGCAGCAAGAAGAAAGGGGGGCGCGGTCAATGCCGCGCCCCCCTTAATTTCATGTCAGGTCTAACCCGAAGTGCCTCAAGTAAGGCCGACGGATCGTCGGTTCTGCCAAGGACGCAGCGAACGTGGCGTACTCCATACGCGAGCGAGCGAAGACGCCGGCAGAAGCGACGAGACTAGGCCTGCGGCGGGACTAGGCCTTGGGGTGCCACCCGCGGCCCTGCTTGGCAACCTTGCCTTCCTGCTCAAGCGAGGGAAGCACGCGGTAGAGGTAGTTCTGCTTGATGCCCATCCGTGCGGCCAGCTCGGGGATGGTGATCCCGGGCTGCTCCTGGACGAACTTGAGCGCCTGCGCGGAACGGGTGCCGCTGCCCTTGCGCCTGCCGGCGCGACGACGCGGAGTGGAAGCGGCGGCGCCGCTGGGAGCCGCTGCTGCGCTGCGACGCGGGCGGCCCGGCCCGCGGCGGGTGGCCGGCGCTGCGCTCACGCGTGCGGGCGCGGGTGCGGCAGGTGCGCTGGCGCCGTTTCCGCCTACGCCCTCGAGCGCGGCGGCCGCGGCTTCGAGGCGATGAAACTCTTCGACGAGCGGCCTCAGCTCGGTCAGGCGCTCGTTGATCTCTTGGCGCTTCTCGTCAAGGAAGTCAGTCACGTGGGAACCTCGCTCGAATGGTTTACTTGCTGGCATTGTTACACATGCAGAGCGTTACATCACCTGATGGAGATCGTCAGCGCTCGCGATGTCACTCCGCGTCGCTTGCGCGGTGAGGCCATCAGTCCCGGTCGGGACGGTTCATCAGTTCGCTGAGATGCTGCAAGGTGCGGTGTGCCTCTCGTTCCGGCATGCCACCCACCAGGGCGCGGCTGGCGATCGCTCCGATCGGCCCGAGGGGCGCACGGAACTCGTTGTGATATCGGAAATGCGTCGCCTGTCCATCCCGCTCGGGGATGAGCACGTACTCGGTGCGTGCGCGGGAGCGCGCCGGTCCCCTGCCCTCCCACACGGCACGGCGGTTGGGGACGCACTCGACAAGCTTCCAGTGCACGTCCAGGCTGACGCCGCGCAGATGCACCTGCTGCTCCATCCGGTATCCCACACGTGGCGCTCCACCGTCGGCGTGCCGCAGACGCCGGTGAATCGTGACCCATTCCGCGAGCCGGCTCGGGTCCATGACGACATCCCAAACCTGTTCGGGCGAGGCATCGATGTGTACTGAGGCTTCGACTGTGCTCATCGCTGCCGGGAACCGTAGCTTGCCCTGATCCCGGGCAGCCTGCACCTTGTGCGTCGATCAGCGGGCGGCAAGCGGCTCGACCCGCTCCCATTCGCCGAGCGCATGCTCGACGGCCGCCTCGAAGGTGTGCAGCTCGACTCCCAGCAGGCGGGCCGCTCGCTGGTCTGAGACGGGCATCTCGCAGGCAAGGCTTTCCATCAGCGGCAGCACGAGCTCGGGGTCCTCCCTGGCGATCGCGGAGGCCAGCGCCGCCACGATCGGGGTCAGCCGCAGGCGCATTCTCACCGCCGGTCGCGCGAGGAGCATGATGTCGGCGATCCGGCAGAGAAGCTCTTCATATGTGAGCGTCTGCGGTCCCCCGACATCCAGTGCGAGTCCTCCGACCTCGCTGACGGTCGCGGCCGCCACCAGCATGGCAGTCACATCTCTGGCGTCTATCGGCTGCACTCGTTTTGCGTGCCACGCCGGCAGCGCGAGCACCGGCAGCCGCTCGACCAGGCGCACGAGCAGCCGAAACGAGCGCGACCCGGCGCCGATCACTATCGAGGCGCGCAACGCGACCGAGTCGGGGACCGCGGACATCAGGACGCGCTCCACCGCGGCGCGACTTGCGAGGTGGGCCGATACATGGCCCGCGACAGGCAGCGGACCGCCGAGATATACGATCCGGCGCACACCCGCGTTGCGTGCCGCGGTTGCGAAACGCTCCGCGCCGAGTCGCTCGCGCTCGGGAAACGCGCCGATGGCCTTTGCGGAGTCTCCGATCTGCGGGGCCGTCTCCATGGAATGGATCAGGTAGTACGCAACCTCGATGTCTTGCAGCGCACGCGAGAGGCCGGCGCCGGTCAGCACGTCGCCGCGCACCGGCTCGGCGCCCTGCGCCCTGATGCGTGACGGCTCGCGAGAGAGCGCTCGAAGCCGATGTCCCTGTGAGGCCAGTTGCGGGATCAGGGCCGCGCCGACGAAGCCGCTTGCCCCTGTGACCAGGATCTGCATTCCGAGTCATCATGATGGCGAGGTGCGCGTGAAAGAGCCAGTCCCGCCTGCCGGAGCAGTGACTGCCCCCGCCGCTGCCTGCGATTTCGCGGTGGTGGGCGGAGGGCTGGTCGGGCTCGCGGTGGCGCGCGAGCTCGCGCGCCGGCGCCCCGGCTGCTCGATATCGGTGCTGGAGCGCGAGCGGGCGATCGCTAGTCACCAGAGTGGCCACAACTCGGGTGTGATCCACGCCGGCATCTATTACACGCCGGGATCGTTGAAGGCCAGGCTCTGCGTGGCCGGCGCCGCCGAGCTCTACGACTACTGCGCGCAGCGCGGCATCGCGGTGGAGCGCTGCGGCAAGCTGATCGTCGCGCTGGAGGCGGCCGAAATGCCGGGCTTGGAGGAGCTGCACAGGCGCGGTCGCGCCAACGGCGTTGCCGGGCTGCGGATGCTCGACGCCGCTCAGGTCGCGCAGATCGAGCCACATGCCGGCGGGATCGCCGCGCTCCATTCGCCACACACCGGGATCGTGGACTTCGCGCAGGTCGCGCGCGCATACGCCGAGGATGTACGCGCGTCCGGTGGCGAGATCGTCACTGCTTGCACCGTGCACGGGGCGATCGACGGAGCAAGGAGCGTGCTGATCGAACATTCGCTGGGCAGCACGGAGGCGCGCTACGCGATCTTCTGTGCGGGCGCCTGGTCGGATCGGCTCGCGGTCGCCGGCGGCGCGGACCCGGACCCGCGGATAGTGCCCTTCCGAGGGGCATACCTGCGCCTGCGCAAGGAGCGGGCGGACCTCGTGCGGGGCTTGATCTATCCGGTCCCCGACCCGCGCCTGCCCTTCCTCGGCGTCCACCTGACCCGCACGATAGGCGGCGAGGTGCTCGTGGGTCCCACGGCGTTGCTGGCCCCCGCGCGCGACGCCTACAGGCTCTCCAGGCTGCGTGGGCGGGATCTGCTGGAGACCGCGAGCTGGCCCGGTTCCTGGCGGATGCTTGCCAGATGGTGGCGCACGGCCGCGAGCGAGCTGCGCCAGGCGCTGGACACCAAGGCGATCGTCGCCGCGGCCGCCCGCTATCTGCCCGGCCTCACGGACGCCGACGTGGAGCCCGCGTTCGCGGGCATCAGGGCGCAGGCGCTGAGCAGGGACGGCGCGCTCGTCGACGACTTCGTGTTCTCGCGCACGGCCAGGTCGCTGCACGTGCGCAACGCTCCTTCGCCGGGAGCGACCTCCTCGCTGGCGATCGCGCGCCACGTGCTCGACGCGGCGGCCGACGGGCTCGGCGGCTGAGCCGACCGCCGGGTCGGGTCGGTTGGGTCGCGCCGGGTCGGGTCGGTCGAAGCCGGCGCCGCCGGTCGCCGTCCGAGAAGTTTTCCCTGCGATTTGCGAGAAGCCCGGCGATTGTCTCTTGAGCCTCGACCGCCGGGATGATTTGATGCCCGCATCGCCTCGCGCCCTCCCGCCGGAGGAGACGGAGGCGCCTCATTCGGGCTCTGTGCGGGCCCTGGAGCCAGGGGTCCGGGCCTGAAGGTCAGGCCCATCCATGCCGTCAGACAGACGCCGGTCATCCGCGCGGCGATCCGCCGCGCGATGCCCGCGCGCAAGGACAAGAGAAGAGAAGGGGGAATCGTTTTGCAGGCAAGAGCGCAGGGAAAGCGGAAGACGCGGAAGATCAGTTGCGATGACTGCTACTTCGCCGCGAACATGCTCTGCGCGCTGAACCTGGACGAGCCCTGCACGACCTTCCGCCCCGCCGAGGCCAACCTCAAGCCTCCGCCGCAGCTTCGGATGGTGTTCCGCCAGGAGCGTCGCGCGCGCACCGCGTGGGCGTTCCCCTCCGCACAGGAGCAGGCTTCCCTCTACGTCTGAGCCCGTCCGCTCGCAGCGAGCCCGTCCGCTCGCAGCGCGTCCGGGCTCTCGTCACTCCGGGCGCTTGGATCTGCGTGCCATCCAGTTGGCGCCCGGCGTGTCGGTCGCGCCGTGGACCGCGATCGAGCACAGCACGACGAACGCGGCGACGTCGAAGATGCGCTGGCCGGCGGCGATCTGACGGTCGAGGATCAGCAGAGAGAAGGTCATGCTCGCCACGCCCTTGGGTCCGAACCAGCCCAGGAACAGGCGCGTCGCACGATCTGTGGGCGTGCCGAGCAGCGCCAGCCAGACGGCCAGGGGACGGGCGATCAGGAACGCGATCGCGACGAAGCCGACGGTCGCGAAGCCCTCGCTGGTCAGCGCGTGAACCGTCAACAGCGACCCGAACACGAGGAAGATCGCGAGCTTGACGATCTCCACGATCTCGTCGGAGCGGTCCTCGAAGTGGATGCGCAGGTCCGGCCTGCGGATGCCGAGCACGATCGCCGCCACGAACACCGCGATCAGACCGTTGCCGGTCGGGGAGAGCACGGTCAGGCCATAGGTGGCCAGCGCGGTGCCCAGCGCGAAGAGGGAGCGCTGCGCGCCGGGAATCGCATGCGTGAACAGCGGGGGCGCGTCCAGCAGGCGGCGTAGCAGGCGGATGTGTGGTGCCGGCGTGGGCCTGACGGCTGCTGTTCCCGGCAGCAGCAGCGAGGCGATCAGCCCGCACGCCAGGCCGAACAGGAGCCCCAGTCCCAGGTCCTGCACCAGGAAGCGCCACCAGACGAAGCCGTCCGCGGCCGGTTCCAGCGCGGCGGCGAACGCCAGCACGGCGGGCAGGGCGAGCCCATCGTTGAGGCCGGACTCGAGGTTGAGCGAGTGGCGCAGAAGCCGCGGCACCCGAGGGTTGGTGACGATGCTGGAGGTCAGCACCGGGTCGGTCGGCGAGAGCAGCGCGCCGAGCAGCAGCGACTCGGTCCACGAGAGGCCGAAGAGCAGATGCGCGGCCAGCGCCATCACCCCGGCCGTGATCGGCGTGGCGAGCAGCAGCTTGCGGACTGGCAGGCGCCAGGCATGTTGCAGCATCTCCCCCTCCACCTCCAGCCCGTCGCGGAACAGGATCACGATCAGAGCCACCAGCGCGAGGTCGGTCACGAAGCGCGAGCGAGCGCCGAAGTCGACCAGCCGCAGGCCGCCGTTTCCGAGCAGCAGCCCGGTCAGCACGAACAGCCACGTGAGCGAGAGGAACGAGCGCTCCGCCAGTCCCGAGACCAGAGCCCCGAGGATCAGCAGCACGCCCAGGACCGCGGCGGTTGCCTGCAAGCTTGGCACGAGCCTAGATTCTCATGTCTACTATTTGGATTGACCGGGAAAGCGCGAGCAGAGGTGGTGGTCAGATGTCAGGCAAGGAAGGTGCAGGGAAGGCCGCAGAGGCGGCCCGCGCCGCGCGGCGCAATCGCTACGTGCAACGACTGATCGAAGACGAGGATCTGCGCGAGAACATTCTCGCGGCCTACGCGGCGGCTCGCAGCGCTTACGGCCGCATGCACAACGGCAAGCCGGCGACCAAGGCGCTCTTCGAGGATCGCAAGCTGCAACGTGAGCTGACCGAAGCGGCAAAGGCGCTGCGGGACGCCTCCGCGAGCCTGGGCGAGAAGCCGCAGAAGAAGAAGCGGCGCAAAGGCGGCGGCCGGACGGTGCTGCTGGTGGTGCTCGCGGGCGTGCTGGCGCTGGTGCTCAGCGAGGGGCTGCGCTCGAAGGTGCTCGACCTGCTCTTCGGGGCCGAGGAAGAATTCGACTACAGCTCCACGACAACTCCCTCCCAGCCGGCGCCGGCGGCGACCGAGAGCGCTTCGGCGTCCGCATCCTGAGCGGCGCCAGAGCGCAAGTGACCCGAGCAGCGGCAGCATTGAGAGCAAGACGATGAGCGCGACGGATGTCCGGGCGCCCGCCCGCCCGGCCCCGTCGCGCGCGCTCACGAGCGAGAAGGCGCAGCGGATCGTGGCGGCGATGCGCCACAGCGTCGCGCTGCGCGGAACCGCCGGCTCGACCTTCGAGCGCGTCTCGCGCGAGGCGGGCGTCTCGCGCGGACTGCTGCACTATTACTTCGGCACCAAGGAGAAGCTGCTGGTCGAGGCGGTGCGCCACGACTGCGAGCTGCGGCTGCAGCGCCTGGAGCAGCAGCTCGCCGGCGCCAGCACGGCCGACGCGTTCGTGGGCCTGATGGCGCAGAGCCTGCAGGAGACGATCCGCGAGGAACCGGACTTCGTGACCCTGCTGTTCGAGCTCTTCACGCTCTCTCGTCGCAACGAGGACATCGCGGTGGAGTTCACCGCGCTGCAGCGACGGATGCGAGAGCATCTCGCCGGCATGCTCGCCAGCGCGCAGCGCGAGGGAGTCCTGGCGCTGCACGCGGAGCCGGAGGCGGTCGCGGAGATCCTCTTCTCGCTCGCCGACGGGTTCGCGCTGCGGATGCTCGCCGAGCCGGACCGTGACTTCTCGCAGACGATCGTCGCGGGGATCGCCTGCGCCAAGGCGCTGCTGGCCGGCTGAGCGCTGGGCGCAGGGCCACGGGGAGGCTTGGCATCAGATGGTTGGCACTCCTATAATGCGAGTGCCAATGCCGATCTACGAGTACCGACGTCCCGACGGCAGCACCTTTGAGGTGATGCAGTCCTTCTCCGACGATCCGCTCACGCACGACCCCGAGACCGGGGTGGAGGTGCAGCGCGTGCTGCACGCGCCTGCCGTGCACTTCAAGGGCTCGGGCTTCTACAACACCGACTACGGCACGCGCCGTCGCCAGCGTGAGAACGCCGCCACCGGCGACTCCGCCAGCGGGGGCGGCGGCGCCGGCGAGGGCAGCAAGCCGGCCGCGGGCGAGAAGAGCTCCTCGGAGAGCTCGGCGCCGGCCAAGGCGGAGTCGGGCGGCGACAAATCCGCCGCCGGCAAATCGGACTCCAAGGCCGCGAGCGCGGTCGGCGCCGGATAGCCGCCTCACCGCGCTGCTGAGCCTCAGCGGCTCATGAACTCGGCGACCTGACGCTTCTTGGCCGCTTCGCTGATCGTCAGGCCTTCTTCGCCGTCGGGCAGCGTGATCGTGCCGGTCGGCTCCAGCACCTTGGTCGGAGGGCTGCCTTCGATCGCCAGCGAGGCGAACAGAGCGAGCAGGCTCTCCCCGCTCATGTCGGAGATGATCGCCGGCGGGGCGTTCCAGGCGATCAGCGGCAGCCGCGCGAAGGCGGTCAACGTTTTGAGCTGCGCCTGCATCGCGGTGAACAGCGCCTGCTGGTGTTCCTCGCGGTTGAGGTCGTCCTGGCTTGGCGCGCAGAGGTTGTGGCGCGTGCGGGCGATGATCAGCGCTTGACGCCCGTCGATGTGGTGCGTGCCGGCCGGCAGCCGCAGCGTGTAGCCGCCGTTGGCCGCGCCGCCGGAGATCTCTGAGTCCACGCAGCCGCCGGTGTAGGTGATGCCGCCCATCGAGTCGATCAGCGCCGGGAAGTTTTCGAAGTCCACTTCGACAAGGTGGTTGATGGGCACGCCGAGGAAGCGTTTGACCACTTCGATCGACTCCTTCGGCCCGCCGTAGATGTGCGCGGCGTTGATCTTCTGCAAGCCATGGCCCGGGATTTCCAGCACGGTGTCGCGGGGGATCGAGAGCCGCGCGGAGTGCCCGCCTCCGGTGCGGATCACCATGATCGTGTCCGAGCGCCCGAAGCCCGTGGTTTCCGCTCCCGGTTCCCTGCTGTTCCTTTCGCGCCGGTCGGAGCCGAGCACGAGGATGTTGGTCGGCGAGGCGAGCGGCAGCCCCGACCCTTCCAGCACGCTCGCGACGTTGCTCGGCGGCGCAACGCGCCTGAAGTGCGAGCTGATCAGGAACAGCAGCAGCGAGAGCAGCACCCAGCCCGCGATCAGGCCGAGCAGGCCGAGGGTCACGCGCTTGGGCGTGACGCGCGGCAGCCGCCTGCGCGGGCCCGGCTGCCGCGGCGGATGCGTGCCGCCGTCGCCCGACGGCGGGATCGTCCCCTGGCCCGAGCCTCCCGGCATGCGCCCGGCGCGGTATCGCGTGTAGGGCTGCGCCGTGGAGGTGGGGGGCGGCTGCGGCATGCGCGGCTGCGCCGGCATGCGCGGCGTCCTGCGGCCGGAGCCGGAAGCGGGCCGAGGAGGGTATTGCCCCCGCCCGCTGTTCCCTCCGCGAGGGCTTTCAGGGCCTTGATCTGACATCGCTGCTTTGCGGCCGCGCCGCAGAATGGCAGGCGGCGGCACCTATATTCTGCGAGATGAGCAGCAGCAGCGCGAAGGTCGGCCGGCTGACCCTCTGTCCTACGCCGATCGGGAATCTGAGAGACATCACGCTGCGCACGCTCGACGTACTTCGCGAAGCGGACGTGATCGCCTGCGAGGACACCCGTCGAACCGGCGTGCTGCTCGACCATCACGACCTCAGGCACGACGGGCTGACCCTCCTCAGCCTGCACGAGCACAACGAACGCGAGCGCGTCCCCGATCTGGTCCGGCGGATGCGCGACGGAGCGCACGTGGCGCTGGTCAGCGACGCAGGCACGCCGCTGATCTCCGACCCCGGCTTTCCGCTGGTGGCGGCCGCGATCGCGGAGGGAGTCCCGGTGCAGGCGCTGCCGGGGCCAAGCGCCGCGATCACCGCGCTCGTCGCCTCGGGTCTGCCAGCCAGCAGCTTTCGCTTCGTGGGGTTCCTGCCGCGCGGCGGCGGCGAGCTGACGCGGCTGCTGGGCGGCTGCTCGGAGACAGTCGTCGCGTTCGAGTCGCCGCGCCGGCTGGCGGACTCGCTTGCGCTGCTGGCGCGACTGGACCCGCAGCGCCCGGTCGCCGTCTGCCGCGAGCTCAGCAAGCTGCACGAGGAGGTGGTGCGCGGGCAGGCGGCCGAGCTGGCCGCGCGCTTCGCCGAGCAGGAGGCGCGCGGAGAGATCGTGCTCGTGATCGGGGCGGGAGGCCAGCAGGGGGACCGGCGTGCGGCCGGCGAGGCGCTGGAGGCGCTCGTGGAGGCCGGCGCGCGGCGGCGGCCCGCGGCGCGCGTGCTCGCAGGGCTGACCGGTGTGAGCGCGAACGAGCTGTATCGGTCCCACACGCCCGGGTCCGGGCAGGAGCCGAAGCGCGAGTCCGACGCCACGCCCGTGGACGGCCCGGGCACGGCTGAGTACGAGGCAACGGGGGCCGCCGATAGCCTTCGGCGAGCGTGAGCTACTACGTCACAACGCCGATCTACTACGTCAACGCGGCACCGCACCTCGGCCATGCCTACACGACCATCGCCGCGGACGTGATCGCCCGTCACCACCGTCAGCGCGGCGAGCAGGTCTTTTTCCTGACCGGCACCGACGAGCATGGAGAGCCGGTCGCCGACGCGGCGCACGCGCTCGGGATCGAGCCCCAGGAGCTCGCGGACCGCAACTCCGAGCGCTTCAGGGCGCTCGCCCCCCGGATCGACGCCACCAACGACTTCTTCATCAGGACCACCGATCCCCAGCACGTCGCCCGGGTGCAGGAGGTGCTCTCCCGCGTGCGCGAGAACGGCTACGTCCACAAGGGCATCTACGAGGGCTGGTACTGCCCCCGCTGCGCCGACTTCAAGGCCGAGAACGAAATCGACGAGGGCAAACTCTGCCCCATCCACCACATCGAGCTCACCCGTGAGCAGGAGGAGAACTACTTCTTCGCGCTCTCGGCCTTCCAGGAGCGGCTGGAAGAGCTCTACGCGCAGCGCGAGGACTTCGTGGCGCCTCTCACCCGTCGCAACGAGGCGCTCTCGTTCATCCGCTCGGGACTTCGCGACGTGCCGCTGACGCGCAAGCGCCTGAGCTGGGGCGTGCCCGTCCCCTGGGATGCCGAGCACGTCTTCTACGTCTGGTTCGACGCGCTGCTCAACTACGTGTCCGCGCTCTCCTACGCTCGGCCGGGCGAGGATCTGACCAGCCGCTTCTGGCCCGCCGACTGCCACCTGATCGCCAAGGACATCCTGCGCTTCCATGCGATCTACTGGCCCGCCCTGCTGATGGCGGCGGAGATGGAGCTGCCCAAGCGTCTCTTCGTCCACGGCTATCTGCTGATGGAAGGGGAGAAGATGAGCAAGTCGCTTGGCAACGTGCTCGATCCCTTCGCCGTCATCGACCGTTTCGGCAGCGATGCGCTGCGCTTCTACCTGATGCGAGACGTCTCCTTCGGCCAGGACGGCTCGGTTTCCACCACCGCCTTCGAGCAGCGCTACGAGAGTGAGCTGGCAAACGAGTACGGAAACCTCGCCAGCCGCGTCGTGGCGATGGTCGGCCGGTACCGAGACGGCGTGGTTCCGCGGGCGCAGCTCGACTCCGAGCTGCAAGCCGAACTGAACGGCATGACCGACGAGGTCGCGCTGCTGATCGACCGGGTGGAGCTCACGCAGGCGCTGGAGGCGATCTGGAGTCGGGTGCGGCGGCTCAACCGCTACGTCGAGGAGCGCGCTCCATGGCAGCTTGCCAAGCAGGGCGCCGACGCCGAGCTGGACGCGGTGCTGGGATCCCTGGTGGCGGGGCTCTTCCGGGTGAGCGTCATGCTGCACGCCTACCTGCCGAGCGCGACCGGGCGGCTCTTCACGGCGCTCGGGGTGAGCGAGGTCTCGATCGGCGCGGCGCGCGGCGAGGTCGATCTGGGCGGGCAGCGCATCGCCCCGCTGGAGCCGCTGTTCCCGAAGGTGCAGTGAGCCCGGGCAGCCGGGAGCCGATCGTGATCGACAGCCACACGCATCTGCATCTGTGCGAGCAGCCGGACTCCGAGCTGGTGGCGGAGGCGGTCGCGGCCGGCGTGAAGAAGATGCTCACCGTCGGCACGAACGGGGCTTCCTGTCGGCTCGCGCTCGCGGCCGCGGAGGCGTATCCACAGGTCTTCGCGGCGATCGGGCGCCACCCCAACGAGTCCCATGGCTTCGACGACGCGGATCTGGCCGAGCTGCGGGCGCTGGCGATGCACGAGCGCTGCGTGGCGATCGGCGAGAGCGGCCTGGACTTCTATCGCGAGAGTGCGTCCCCAGCCGATCAGGAGCGCGCGTTCTCGGCCCAGATCGTCCTGGCGCGAGAGACGGACAAGCCGCTGGTGATCCATTGCAGAGCCGCCGAGCAGCAGGTGCTCGACCAGTTGGCCGCCCAGGCGGATGGTGTTCGAGTCGTGCTGCACTGCTTCTCGATGCCGGATCGGCTGCACGAGTGCCTGGAGCGGGGCTACATGATCTCCTTCGCCGGCAACGTGACCTACAAGAGCGCCGCGGACCTGGCACAGGCCGCGCGGACCGTGCCGGAGCAGAGCCTGCTGGTGGAGACGGACGCTCCCTACCTCACGCCGCAGGCCGTGCGCAAGCACCGCAACCGGCCCGCCTTCGTGGTCCACACGGCGCAGTTCATCGCGCAGCAGCGCGGCGTGAGCGTGGAGCACATCGGCGAGGTGGTCGAGGCCAACGCCGCGGCGCTGTTCGGCTGGTGAGCGCCGCGGTGCAGATGTCCGAGCCGACGCAACCGAGCCTGAGGCGGCTGCGGCGCTTCGGCGTGCGACCCGACCACGACCTCGGCCAGAACTTCCTGATCGACTCGAACATCCTGCAGGTGATCGGCAGGGCGGCCGAGCTTTCGCCCGAGGATGTCGTGCTGGAGATCGGCGGGGGGCTGGGCGTGCTCTCCGAGCACCTGGCCCCCAAGGTCGCTCATCTGCACGTGATCGAGATCGACCGGCGGCTGGAGCCCGCGCTGCTGGACGCGCTCGCGCCCTGGGGCAACGTCACGCTGCATTGGGGGGATGCGATGCGTGTCGACCTCGCGAGCATGCGGCCGGAGCCGAGCAAGGTCGTCGCGAACCTCCCGTACGGGATCGCCGCCGGTGTGCTGCTGCGCACGATCGAGGAGCTGCCGGGCGTCGGCCTGTGGATCGCGATGGTGCAGCGCGAGGTGGCTCAGCGGCTCGCGGCCTCGCCGGGCAGCGGCGCATATGGCGTGAGCTCGGCGATCGCGCAGCTCTCCTGCGAGGTCGAGCTGCTGCGCAACATCCCCCGCACCGTGTTTCATCCCGTGCCCAACGTGGACTCCGCCCTGGTGAGAATGGCGCGCGTCGCCGAGGCCCCTTCGCCCGCGCTTGCCGCGCTGGTCAGAGCGTCCTTCGCGCACAGGCGCAAGGCGCTCGCGCGATCGGTCTCGATCGCCACCGCGGGTGGCGGCCCGCGGGGGCGGCAGGCCGGAGCCGGAGCCGGAGCCGGAGCCGCGGGACGCTTGCGGGCGGGGCCGGTGCTTTCGCGCCAGCGCGTGCTGGACGCGCTCGCGGAGATGGGTCTGCCGCAGGACGTCAGAGCGGAGCGGCTCTCGGCGCGGCAGTTCCGCGAGCTGGGAAGGCTGCTCGGGGCATGAGCTCATTCGAGCCGCTGCGGGTGCTGGCGCCCGCGAAGATCAACCTCGGGCTGTTCGTCGGGCCGCTGCGCGAGCGTGACGGCAAGCACGAGCTCGCGAGCGTGATGCAGTCGATCTCGCTGGCGGACGAGCTGACGCTGACGCTGGCGCCTGCCGCCGCCGACGACGAGCTGGTCTGCCCCGGTGTGGACGGTCCACCTGAGCGCAACCTGGCGATGCGCGCGCTGAGCGCATTCCGGCGCGCGAGCGGGTGGGATGCGGGTCCGGTGCGCCTGCAGGTGCTCAAGCGGGTGCCCGTGGCGGCGGGACTCGGGGGCGGCTCCGGGGATGCGGCGGCCACTTTGAGGCTCGCGATGGCCGCCTCCGGGCGCGGCGATGCAGACATGCTGCTGGAGCTGGCCGCGGATCTGGGCGCCGACGTGCCGGCCCAGGTGCGGCCCGGCAGATGGCTCGCAAGGGGCGCGGGCGAGGATCTCATCGAGCTCTCGCCTCCGAGCACAGAGCTGGGCGTGCTCGTCTTTCCCGACCCCCACGAGCTCTCCACCGCTGCTGTCTACGGAGCGCTCGATCGCCATTGGAGCCTGCGTTCGGAGACAGAGCTGGACCGTCTGGCGCGCGCGCTGCGCAAGGCTCTTCAGGACGGCCAGGCGCTCCCTCCGCTGGGGCTGCTCGGCAACGACCTGCAGGCGCCGGCTGTCTCGCTCTGCCACTCGATCGCCGAATCCCTACATCGTGCGAGGCTGATGGGCGCGGAGGCGGCGATCCTCAGCGGGTCCGGCCCGACGGTGCTCGGTCTCTACGCCGGGCCCGACGGTCCCGCCAGGGCGCAGCGCGCCGCCGAACAGCTTGCCGGACAGGGGCTGACAGCGCTAGCGGCCAGATCCGTCGACGCCTCCTACGGCCAGGCGATGCCCGCGACGGCGTGACCCTGAGGCGCGGGCGGCGGCCGGGCGCCGTGGCGCTCGCATCGCCTGCCGTTACGCAACAATGGTGCCCAGCACCATGAGCAGAGCAGCGATCACCGATCTCGTGACCGTCTGTGCGGTCGTATTCGGGCTGGCGATCTTCGCGGCCCTGATCCTCGTGCCCGCGTGGACCTCCTACACCCGCATCTGGGAGCGGGTCGCGGCGGCGTTCATGTCGCTATACGTGCTCGTGGTGTTCGCCGGCATCGGCGTGCTCGGGGCGATAGCCGTCGTCTACTACTGGGGCTGAGGGCCTATCCTCGACGCGCTCGACGCGGTCACCGAGGCTGTGGCGGCCGGCGCCGGCCTGCCCGAGGTCGTGCGCGCCGCGGCGCGTGCACTCGACGCGAGCCTCGCGGTCACCGACGCCGGGGGCGCGACGCTCGCGGTGGCCGCGCGATCGCAGTCGGAAGAGCGCGCGCTGCTGGCCAAGGCCGACGGCGTGCAGGGCGTGCCGCTGCGCCTCGCGGACACGGTCGTGGGCACCCTGCACATGCGGGCTCGCAGCGAGGCGCCCGCGTCGATGCTGCGCCTGATCACGACGATGATCGCCTCCGAGGTCGAGCGGATGCGCGCTCCGGCCCGAGCCTCGGAGTCGGCCGCGGGCGACTTCCTGCGCGCGGTGCTCTCGCGTGAGCTGGTGGACCGCGAGCAGCTAATCGCCGGCGCGCGCGAGCTCTCGCTCGACGTCGCCGACGGCGCCAGCATGATCGTCGCCCGCGCGCGGCCCCAGGCTCCGACGGAGGAGGGCTGGCGCGGCCGCGTGCGCGCGATCGCCGAGCGTGGCGCGCGCGCCGTGTCCAACCGGGCAATCGCCGCGCTCTCCGAGCGCGACGGCATCTCCGCGGCCGAGGTGATCGTGCTGGTGCCGGGCGGCGAGGAGCAGACCGGCGCCCGCGCCGCCGACGCGGTCGCGAGGGAGCTCCAGGAGGCGCTCAGCGGCTTCACGTTCGCGCTGGGGCGCAGCCGCATCGCCTCCGATCCAGCCGATTTGCCGCGTGCCGCCGCCGAGGCTCTGCTCGCGGCCAACGTCGCGGAGGGAGGCGACGGGCAGCAGCCGCTGGCGTTCGACCAGACGGGCGCCTACAGGCTGCTGCTCTCCACGATGAGCGAGAACCCCGGTGAGCTGCAGCGCTTCTATGCGGAGACCGTGGAGCCGCTGGTCGCCTACGACGACCAGTACGAGACCGACCTCCTGCAGACGCTCGAGACCTTCCTCGAGCTCGACGGGAACGTCGCGCGGACGGCCCAGCGCCTGTTCACCCACAGGCACACGATCTACTACCGCCTGGAGCGCGTGCGCGAGCTCACCGGCCTGGACGTCAGCTCGACGGACGGGCGCGAGAAGCTCTCGCTTGGGCTGAAGGCGATGCGCGTGCTCGGACTCTCCTCCTCCGCCGGTCCGGCGAGCGAGGCCGGCGCGGCCGGCGGGCGGGTGCCGCGCGGCGCGAGCGAGTCCTAGCTGGTCCTGGAGGCCGGGTCTCGCGACTGCGCGCCGGTGCCGGGCTCGGCGCGTCAAAGGACGGTGCGCGAACCTGGCGGGCGGACCCGGTGTCAGCCCCCGCGTGCGGCGAGCACGAGCGTGTAGATCGCGCCGACTTTGCGGTTGGTCCTGCGCGGCGCGCCCAGGCTGATTCCGACGCCGACGGCCTGGAAGCTCGGCGTCAACAAGATTTCGCGGTGCGGCCCCGAGCTCAGCCAGGCGGCGACGACGGCCGCCGGCGTCGACTGGCTCGCGTCGCCCCATCCGATGTTCTGGCCCACCGACAGCCGCGGGCTGTTGCGCCCGTATGCCGACGCTTCGATCCTCTGCATCGGCGTGGCGCCCGAGAGGCTGTTGTCGCCGAAGTAGCCGCCGATCAGCATGTCGTGGCTCTGGCCGGCCGCGATCGAGCGCAGAGCGGCGTTCATGCGGAAAGGCCGCAGACCGTGCGCGTGCCGCGCCCGGTTGATCACGCACAGCGTCGCCGCGACGGCGGTCCGCATCGTGCTCTTCCGCGGGCGCGCATAGGCCCCTCGGCAGAGCTGCGCCCTGCCGGCTGCCGCCGGCCCAGCCATCGCTGTGAACGCCACCAGCGCCAATGCGCCGAGCATGGCGACTCGCATACGCCAATTCATCGCGTGCTCCCCTTCGACGGATCGAGGGGCGCATCCTTTCAGATGTCGATGCGGAACGTTTTGCTCGGTTGTGATCGGCGCCGATTTGTCTGTGACGTCACGGTGAGGCGACGGTTAGCACAAGCACGTGTCCTGGGCCGAGCAGCCCTTCATGCGATGATGCACAGCACACGCCGGTCTTTGGGGAGTGGGGTAATTGGCAGCCCGGGAGACTTTGGCTCTTCAAGTTCTGGTTCGAGTCCAGGCTCCCCAGTAGTGATCGCCCAGCGCCCGCGGCCTCGGCTTGAGGCAGGCGTCGCGCGGCACGACGAGATCGTCGTGGATCGGTGCGGATTGGGGCCAGGAAGGTGTCTCGCCCGCCCTACATCCACCTGCTTCGGGAGGTGCGAGCGCTCGGATATAGCGCGGTTGGACGACGCTACGGCGTGTCGGACAACGCGGTCCGCAAGTGGCTCGCCCACTACGAGCGGGCTGGCGCCGGAGGCATGTCAGACGGGCAGGGAACGCGTGCTGCGGACTCTGTGCCACGTGCTGCGGCTACAGTCTTGGCCGTGAGCGGGTTGACGGTGATCGTGCTGGCGGCTGGCCAGGGCACGCGCATGCGCAGCAAGACGCCCAAGGCGCTGCACGAGCTCTGCGGGCGGCCGATGGCCCTGTGGCCTGTGGCTGCCGCGCAGGAGGCCGGCGCCGCGCGCGTGGTGATGGTCGACGCGCCCGCCAGGCCGCTGGAAGCCGTGCTGGGAGAGGGCGTCGAGCTCGCTGTCCAACCGGAGGCCAACGGAACCGGCGGGGCCGTGATCGCGGCCTCATCGCACATCGACCCCGACAGCACCGTCGTGGTGCTCAGCGGGGACGTTCCGCTGGTGAGCGCGCAGGCGATCCTAGGGCTGGCGCGGGCGCATGAGGCCGATGGCGCGGCCGCGACGCTGGCCAGCACCGTTCTGGAGGACCCGGCCGGCTACGGCCGCGTGGTGCGCGACGACTCGGGCGCGCTGCTGAAGGTCGTCGAGACAAAGGTGGCCGGCGACGCGAGCGAGGAGGAGCTTCAGATCGACGAGGTGAACACGGGCATATACGCCTTCAGCGGCGCCGCGCTGCTGGACGCGCTGCCCCGTCTGAGCGCCGACAACGCGCAGGGAGAGCTCTACCTGCCGCAGACCCTGGACATCCTGCGTGCCGACGGGCAGCGCGTCGCCGTCCACGTCGTCGACGACGAGCGGCTGGTGCTGGGCGTCAACGATCGCGTCGCGCTTGCTCGCGCACGCGCGCTCGCCCAGACGGCGATCTGCGAGCGGCACATGCTCGCCGGCGTGAGCATCGTCGACCCCGCGTCGACCTTGATCGAGGTCGATGTGCAGATCGGCCAGGACGCGGTGATCGAGCCCGGCACGCAGCTCCGCGGACGCACGGTGGTCGGCGAGTCCGCCGTGGTGGGCCCGCACACCAACGCGATCGACTCGCAGATCGGCGCCGGCGCCAGGGTTCGCATGGCCTGGCTGGAGGGGGCACGGGTCGGCGAGGGCGCGACCGTGGGGCCGTTCGCATACCTGCGCCCCGGGGCGCGCCTCGGCGAGGGCTCGAAGGTGGGCACGTTCGTCGAGGTCAAGAACTCCGACATCGGCGCCGGCGCGAAGGTCCCGCACCTCTCCTACATCGGGGACGCGGACGTCGGCGAGCGCACCAACCTCGGCGCGGGCACGATCACCGCCAACTACGACGGCCGCGAGAAGCACAGGACGACGATCGGCCGTGACGTGCGGGGCGGCGTGGACACCTCCTTCGTGGCTCCCGTCGACATCGGCGACGGCGCCTACACGGCCGCCGGCTCGGTGATCACCGAGGACGTGCCGGCGCAGGCGCTCGGGATCGCCCGCGCCCAGCAGGTGAACATCGACGGCTACGCCGAGCGGCAGCGCGGCGA
Source organism: Solirubrobacterales bacterium (assembly GCA_027315115.1). Classification (GTDB taxonomy): domain Bacteria; phylum Actinomycetota; class Thermoleophilia; order Solirubrobacterales; family Solirubrobacteraceae; genus Palsa-744. The sequence goes on from DAHUYQ010000006.1 coordinate 32,315, forward strand.
GCGAACCGCATGAGCGCGAGCGAGCCGCATGAGCTTTACAATCCATCGGAGATGAGCGCGATGGACACGCGCAACAAGCTCGCCACGAGCCTGCCGATCGACTACAACAAGCGGCTGATGCTCTTCGCGGGCCGCGCCAGCCCGCAGCTTGCCGTCGACATCGCGGACAAGCTGGGCGTCGACGTGGGCCCGGTCACGCTGAAGACGTTCTCCAACGGGGAGGTCTACTGCCGCTTCGAGGAGTCGATCCGCGGCGCCGACGTCTTCATCGTGCAGTCGATCTGCGGGAACCCGCAGACCGGCGTGACCGCCAACGATTCGCTGATGGAGCTGCTGCTGATGATCGACGCGGCGGTCGGCGCGTCCGCCCACAGGGTGATAGCCGTCACGCCGTGGTTCGGCTACTCCCGCCAGGACAAGAAGTCCGCGCCACGGGAGCCGATCTCCGCAAGGCTGGTCGCGCGCATGCTCGAGGCCGCCGGCGCCGACAGGGTGCTGACGATGGACCTGCACGCCGGCCAGATCCAGGGCTTCTTCTCAAAGCCCGTCGACCACATGACGGCATTGTTCATGCTCACCCGGTACTTCGCCGATCTCGGCCTGCCCGATCTGGTCGTGGTGGCGCCGGATGCGGGCCGGGTGAAGCTGAACAAGAACTTCGCCTCGAAGGTCGGAGCCGAGCTGGCGATCCTCTCCAAGTCCAGGCCGGCCCAGGAAGTCGCCGAGATCGGATACGTGATCGGCGACGTGAAGGGCAAGACCGCCCTGATCGTCGATGACATGATCGACACCGCCGGCACGCTGAAGGCGGCGGCCGCCACCGTGCTGGAGGCGGGCGCCACGAGCGTGTACGCGGCCGCCACCCACGCCGTGCTCTCGGGCCGCGCCTTCGAGAATCTGGAGGAGGCGGGCTTCAAGGAGATCGTCGTGACCGACACGATCCCGATCGGCCCCAACCATCCGGGCAACATCAGGGTGCTGCCCTGCGCCGAGCTGCTGACCGACTCGATCAGGCGGATCTTCATCGACGACTCCGTCAGCGAAGTCTTCGGCGGCGAGAACCAGCTCTTCTGAACGCGCTTGCGCCGGCCTCCGGCGGGCGGTGGCCAGGGAGGACGGCCTTCTCGGCGTCGGCTGCTAGAGTCCTCGCCCCGGAAATGGCTGACGATAGTTCGACACTCACAGTCCACAGCCGCGAGCCCGAAGGCTCGCGTTCGGCGCGGCGCCTGCGACGCTCCGGCCGCGTCCCCGGCGTGCTCTACGGCGCCGGCGAGACGCCGTTGAGCTTCGACGTGGACGCGCGCGAGCTGCGCGTGGCGCTAGCGGCCAGCGGCGCGGTGCTGGACCTGAGCATCGACGGGGGCAAGCCCAGCCCGGTCGTGCTCAAGGAAGCGCAGCGCGACCCTGTGCGCGGCGACACGACCCATGTCGATCTGCTGCGCGTAAAGCTCGACACCGCGATCAGCGCGGTGGTCACGCTGGAGCTCGCCGGCGTCGACGACGCGCCCGGCGTCAAGCGTGGCGGCGTGCTGGAGCACCTCACGCGCGAGGTGAACATTGAGGCGCTGCCTACCGCGATTCCCGAGTCGATCGTCCACGACGTGAGCGCGATGGAGATCGGCGAGACGGTGATGCTCGAGGCTGTGAGCCCGCCGCAGGGCGTCAGCCTGCTCGACGATCCGGAGACGGTGGTCGCCATCCTCTCGCCGCCACGGCTGCAGACCGAAGCTGAACCGGAGATCGAGTCCGAGACGGGTCTGGTGGGCGAGCAGGCCGGCGAGTCGGGCGGAGGCGAGTCCGGCGGTCAGGAGTAGCCGCTGCGCCCGTTTGGCAGGGCCGCAGCCGTCGACTGGCTGATCGTAGGGCTGGGCAACCCCGGCCGCGAGCATGAGGGCACGCGGCACAACGTAGGCTTCGCGGTCGCGGACGAGCTGGCGCGGCGCTGGGATCTCCCCAAGCCCAAGGAGCGCTTCCGCGGCAGGATCACAGAGGGCCGCGCGGGCGTGGCGGGCGGGCCGAGGGTCGGAGCGCCGGCCGTGGGGGCGCCGGAAAGCGGCGGTCCGACCGTCGTCGGGGCCCGCGATCGAGTGCGCGTCGCGCTGCTCTGGCCGCTGACCTACATGAACGACGCGGGCCGTTGCGCAGGGCCGGCGCGCGGCTCCTTCAAGCTGCCGATCGAGCGCGTGCTGGTGCTGCACGACGAGATCGACCTGCCATTCGGCGAGATCCGCGTGCGCCTGGGCGGCGGGCTGGCCGGCCACAACGGCCTGAAGTCGCTGCGCCGCGAGCTGGGCGGAGCCGAGTTCTGGCGGGTGCGGATCGGCGTCGGGCGCCCCGAGTCCACCGACCCCGAGATCGTCGCCTCATACGTGCTCTCGCGCTTTCGCGAGAGCGACGCCGAAGTCAGCGCGCTCGTGGAGCGCGCGGCCGACGCCGCGGAAGCGCTAGTGCTCGACGACGAGGCACACTCCTAGCCGTGGCGCTGCGAGATCTGCTTCCTCTGATAGAGCAGGACCCCGCCGCGCGGCAGCTTCTCTCCGACGGTGGCCGCGCGTTCGTGTCGACCTCCCTGCGCCCGTACACGATCGCCGCGCTCGCCGACGCGAGCAGCGAGGCGACGCTGGTCGTCGTCGGCGACGATCGGGCCGCACGCGACCTCGCCGGAGATCTGCGCGCGTGGCTGGCGCCGCGCGCGGTCCGCTGGTACCCGTCCAGAGGCGTGGCCTACGAGTCGCACCTGCGCCCGCCGCCACATCTGGTGGGTCTGCGAGTCGCGGCGCTCGACGTGCTGATGCGCTCGGACTCCTCCTCGGATGAGGCGCCTGTGGTCGTGATCAGCGCCGCCGCGCTCTCGGAGAAGGTGCCGGACCCCGAGCTGCGGCCACGCTCCTTCACGCTGCGCGTCGGTGAGCTGCTCGATCTTCGGGAGTGCGCGGCCGACCTCGTGGCCGCCGGGTACGAGCGGGTCGACCAGGTGGAGGAGCGTGGCCAGTTCGCGCTCCGTGGCGGCCTGCTCGACGTGTTCCCCGCGACCGAGGAGCGCGCGGTGCGGGTCGACATGTTCGACATCGAGATCGAATCTCTGCGCTGGTTCTCCACGTTCACCCAGCGGTCGCTCGGCGAGGTGGAGCAGGTCGAGATCGCGCCCGCCGCGGAGCTCGCGCCCGAGCACCGCGAGCTCGCCGAGATCGCCGCGGGCTCCGGTTCGTTGGGCTCGCGGGACGCCGAAGACCAGGAGCGGCTGGACATCGCCGAGCTGCTGCCACTCGAGCGCTTCCGTGCGCTGTTCGACCTGCTCAGCGCGGGCACGCAGGTGATCCTCGCCGCGGAGGAGGAACTCGCGCCCGCCCTCGGCGACCACTGGGGAGATGTCTGCGCCGCCTTCCACGACGAGGACGCGCATCAGCTCTACGTCAAGCCCGAGGAGGTGCAGGCGACGCTAGCGGGCCTCGCGCGGGTGAGGCTGTCCACGATCGCCGGCGATCAGGAGCTGCAGCTTCGCGCGCAGAGCGCCGACACGGCGGCTCGCACGCTGGGCGAGGCCGAGCCAGAGCTGGAGCGGCTGCTGCGCTCCGGCTACCGCACGGTCGTGTCGTTCCCGCGGCGCGGCGAGGGCGAGCGGATCGCCTACAACCTCGGTCGCGTCAAAGCGGAGTGGCTCGGCGAGGGGGCCGGCGCCGGCCGCGCGCCCGCGGAGGCCGCCCTACGTTTCACGGTCGCCTCGCTGCGGGAGGGCTTCATCGCGCCGCAGATGAAGCTCGCCGTCTTTCCTGAGCACAGACTGCTGCGCCATCGTCGCGGCGAGGGCGGCAGGCGCGCAGAGGGCCTCGGGCGCCGCGGCGTGCTACGCTCCTTCACCGAGCTTCGCACCGGAGACATCGTCGTACACGAGGACCACGGGGTCGCGCGGTTCGCGGGCTTTGAGACCCGCACCGTCGCGGGCGTGACGCGCGACTATCTCTACCTCGAATATCAGGGCGACGACCGCGTCTTCGTGCCCACTGATCAGCTCGCGAAGATCTCCCGCTACCTCGGCGCGGGCGGTGAGAATCCGGTCCTCTCCAAGCTCGGAGGCACGCGCTGGGAGACGATGAAGGCGCGTGCGCGCCGCGCGGCCCAAGAGCTCGCCGGCGAGCTGCTGAACCTCTACGCGCAGCGCCGCCGCCGTACCGGCTTCGCCTTCGATCCCGACTCCGACTGGCAGCGCGAGTTCGAGGACCGCTTCCCGTTCACCGAGACGCCCGACCAGATGGAGGCGATTGAGCTGGTCAAGGCGGACATGGAGTCCCCGCGACCGATGGACCGCCTGGTCTGCGGCGACGTCGGCTATGGCAAGACCGAGGTCGCGCTGCGCGCCGCGTTCAAGGCCGCCACCCAGGGCAAGCAGGTGCTGGTGCTGGCGCCGACGACGATCCTGGCGCAGCAGCATTACGGCACCTTCGCGGAGCGGATGGCCGACTACCCGGTCACGATCGAGCACGCCTCGCGCTTTCGCAGCGCCGTCGAGCAGCGCGAGGCGATCGCCGGCTTCACCGCCGGCAAGGTGGACATCCTGATCGGCACCCACCGGGTGCTCTCGCGAGACGTGCGGGCGAAGGACCTGGGCCTGGTGATCGTCGACGAGGAGCAGCGCTTCGGGGTCAAGCAGAAGGAGCTGCTGCGCCAGATGAAGCTGAGCGTGGACGTGATGGCGATGTCGGCGACGCCGATTCCCCGCACGCTGCAGATGTCGCTGGCCGGGCTGCGCGACATATCGGTGATAGAGACGCCGCCGGAGGGCAGGCGCCCCGTGCGGACATACGTCGGCGAGTACGACGAGGACCTGGTCAAGCGCGCGATCGAGCGCGAGCACGCTCGTGACGGCCAGGCCTTCTTCCTGCACAACCGCGTGGAGAGCATCGAGGAGACGGCCGAGCGTCTGCGGGCGTTGTGCCCGGGCGTGCGGTTCACGGTCGCCCACGGCCAGATGGGGGAGGGAGAGCTGGAGAGCGTGATGATGGGGTACCTGCGCGGCGAGGCCGATGTCCTGGTCTGCACCTCGATCATCGAGTCCGGCATCGACATCCCTCAGGCCAACACGCTGATCGTCGAGCACGCCAATGCCTTCGGCCTCGCCCAGCTCTACCAGATCAGGGGACGGGTCGGACGCAGCCGCGAGCGCGCCTATGCCTACATGCTCTACGACTCCGCCGAGGCGCTGCGTCCCGAGGCCGCCCAGCGGCTGGCCGCGCTCTCCGATCACACCGAGCTCGGCGCCGGCTTTCGGATCGCGATGCGCGACCTGGAGATCAGGGGCGCGGGCAACCTGCTCGGCGACGAGCAGTCCGGTCACGTGGCCGCGCTCGGCTTCGAGCTCTACATGCAGATGCTCGACGACGCCGTGGGGGAAGCGGAGGCGCAGGATGGAGAGAGCGAGATGGAGACACCCGAGCCGGTTCGCCTGGACGTGAACGTCGACGCCTACGTCCCGTCCGACTACATCCCCTACGAGCAGGCCAAGATCGAGGTCCACCGGCGGATCGCGGCGGCGGTCGAGGTGGCCGAGGTCGAAAGGCTGCGCGCGGACCTCGAAGATCGCTTCGGACCGCTGCCCGAGCCGCTGGGCAACCTGCTGGCGCTGCAGCGGGCCAGGATCAAGTTTGGCCAGGCTGGGGCAAAGGCGGTGAGCTTCAAGGGGGAGCGGCTGGCGGTCGTGCCGATCGAACTGGACTCGGCGCGCGCCAAGCGCCTGCGGGAGCAGCTTCCCGAAGCTCTGTACGAGTCCGGGCGCTCGCAGGTGTCGGTGCGCGTGCCACGCGATGACGCAAGCAGATTCCAAACCGTCGTGGCGACGGCAGACGCGGTGCTCGCGCTCGTGCGGGAAGGCGACGATTGATCGTGTGGTGGGGAACCGCACCATGCCGCTGTTGCTTTCCGCTACTATGCCCCACTCGATGAGGAGATCAATGAGGTCCATATCGGCGCTGGGCGCCATTTTCTTTGCCGCAATAGGCATCGCCGCCTGTGGTGGCGGCGGCATTCCGAGCAACGCAGTCGTCCAGGTGGGCGAAACTCCGGTGAGCAAGAGCACCTTCGAACACTGGGTGGGGATCGTCGCCAACTCGAGCTCTGCCTCGACCGGCACGAAAGCTGTGGTGCCGGATCCGCCGACCTACAGCGCCTGCATCGCGCACCTCAAGGAAGTTCAGGGCAAGCTCGCCAAGGGCCAGAAGGCGCCGAGCGACGCGCAGCTCAAGGCGCAGTGCGAACAGCAGTACACCTCGTACAAGACCAGCGCGCTCGACTTCCTAATCCAGTCGAACTGGATCATCGGGCAGGCCAACGAACTGAAAGTCTCCGCCAGCAACGCGGAAGTCGAGAAGAAGTTCAACGAACTGAAGAAACAGCAGTTCCCGAAGCAGGCCGACTACGAAAAGTTCCTCAAGAGCACGGGCTTCACGACCTCGGACCTGCTGCTGCGCGTGAAGATCCAAAGCGTTCTGGCTCCGAAGATCCAGAAGAAGGTGACCGGCGAAGCGAAGAAGAACGTCACCAAGGCCGAAGCCGAAAAGTACTTCAAGGACCACGAATCGCTCTACGGCAAGCCCGAACGCCGAGATCTGCTGATCGTCCTGACCAAGCACGAAGCCGAAGCCAAGGCGGCCAAGGCCGAAATCGAATCGGGCAAGAGCTTCGCGAGCGTCGCCAAATCCCGTTCGATCGACCCCGTCAGCAAGGCCAAAGGCGGCGAGCTCCCCGAAGTCCAGAAGGGCCAGGAGGAGAAGGCGCTGAGCGAAGCTGTCTTCGCCGCGAAACTGCACACCCTCAGCGGCCCGGTCAAGACGCCGTTCGGCTACTACGTCTTCGAAGTCAAGCAGGTGCTGCCGGCGTCCCATGAGTCATTCTCGAAGGTGGAAGCCTCGATCAAGCAGCAGCTCGGCGCCGAAAGCCAGCAGAAGAAGTGGGCCACGTTCGTGAAGGAATTCAAGAAGCGGTGGACCGCCAAGACCGAATGCAAGTCGGAATTCATGGTCGAACTCTGCAAGGGCTACAAAGCCCCGAAGACCTCCACGGCGCCGTCCACGACCGCTCCTCCCGTCAAATCGTCGACCACGACGACCAGCAAGACGAAATAGCGCCGCCGCGGCCGCGGACGATAGTCTTCCCGCGTCGATGAGCGGCATCGAGAAAGTCCACGCGCGCCAGATCCTCGACAGCCGGGGCAACCCGACTGTCGAGGTCGAGGTCGCGCTGCGATCCGGCGCGCACGGCCACGCCGCCGTGCCCTCCGGCGCCTCGACCGGCGAGTTCGAGGCCACCGAGCTGCGTGACGGCGGGGATCGCTGGCAGGGCAAGGGAGTCACCCGCGCGGTCGCCAACGTCAACGGGGAGATCGCGGCTGCCGTCGGCGGGCTGGACGCCTCCGACCAGCGGGCCCTCGACGACGCGCTGATCGCGCTCGACGGCACGCCCGGCAAGTCACGGCTTGGCGCCAACGCGATCCTCGGTGTCTCGCTGGCGGCCGCCCACGCACAGGCGGCGGAGGAGGGCGTGCCGTTGTGGCGCTACCTCGGAGGCGACGCGGCCCGCGTGCTGCCTGTGCCGATGATGAACGTGCTCAACGGCGGCGCCCACGCCGACAACAAGGTCGACTTCCAGGAGTTCATGATCGTGCCCTGCGGCGCGGCGAGCTTCTCGGAGTGCCTGCGGATGGGCGTCGAGGTCTTCCACGCGCTCAAGCGCACCCTGCACGAGCGGGGCCTTGCGACCTCCGTCGGAGACGAGGGCGGCTTCGCCCCCGATCTGGGCTCCAACGAGGAGGCCCTGCAGGTGCTGATAGCGGGCATCGAAGCGGCGGGCTACCAGCCGGGCTCCGAGGTGGCGATCGCGCTCGACCCGGCCACCAGCGAGCTCTACCGGGACGGCGCCTACGTGCTCGAGCACGAGCACAGGACGCTCTCGCCGGAGGAGATGGCCGGCTACTGGCAGCAGATCGCCTCGCGCTACCCGGTGCTCTCGATCGAGGACGGCATGGCCGAGGAGGACTGGGACGGCTGGGGGCAGCTCACGCGCCTGCTGGGCGAGAAGGTGCAGCTCGTCGGCGACGACCTGTTCGTGACCAACACCAAGCGGCTCAGCAGGGGCATAGAGCTTGGCGTGGCGAACTCGATCCTGATCAAGGTCAACCAGATCGGCACGCTCTCGCAGACGCTGGACGCGATCAAGATGGCGCAGGAGGCCGGCTACACGGCCGTCATGAGCCATCGCTCCGGTGAGACCGAGGACGTCACGATCGCGGACCTGGCCGTCGCGACCGGCTGTGGCCAGATCAAGACGGGCGCGCCCTCGCGTTCCGACCGCGTCGCCAAGTACAACCAGCTCCTGCGGATCGAGGAGCATCTCGGCTCAGACGCGGAGTTCCCGGGCCGCTCGGTCTTCCGCAGCTAGGGCTCTCGTCTGGAGGTCGCCGCGATGCGGCTTGAAGGAGCTTCGTCGCGCGTCTCGAATGCGTGAGGATGGCGCGCGCAGCCGTGAGAGCACAACCCCGTGGAGGCCTTCGATGGGACAGGGTGGGCCGCCTGGCGATGCTGGCCGTCGTCGTCGTCCTGCTCGCGCTCTACGTCCGCTCCGGCCTCTCGCTCTGGAGCGCCTGGCGCGCATCGAGCCTCGACAGCGCAAAGGTGGTCTCGCTGAAGGCCCAGAACGACCGCCTGAAGAGCCGGGACGCGCAGCTCCACGAACGCTGGGAGACCGAAGCGCAGGCGCGGCGTCTGGGGATGGCCCGCGCCGGCGAGAAGGCCTACGTGATCCGCGGGCTGCCTCACGACTGAGGCTCACGCGCCGCAGCTCCGGCTGCTAGCCTCGCGCCGCAGTGGAGGCGACGCGGGCGATCGAACAGTGGCGTGAGGGCGAACGACGGCTGCGGGCCTGCCCCACCGAGCGCAAGCCCACCCTCGAGCGGATATCCGCGACGCTCGTGAGCGAGCTGCGCAGGCGTCTCGGTGGGCGATTCACCGTCGCCGAACTGGTCGAGCTCTACGACCGCGGCACCTCCTGGTGCCTGCAGAGCGCGATGAGGATCGCGCCAGAGGACCCGTGGGCGTGGGACTCAGGCGTCGTCGTGGACGCCGCATTCGCCCGGTACCTGCGAGAGGCCGCCGACTACGCGGGCGGCAAGCACGTCGCGGAGGAGCAGTAGAGACGCGCGGTATCGCGCGGGTCGCGCTAGGCCCTAGACGGTCGAGAGTCAAGGAGCTCAAGGACGCAGTGAGCGTGGCGTACGGATGTACGCGAGCGAGCGAGGACGCAGAGATCCGCCGGCTATCGGCCGTCTAGGAGTCTTCGCGGATGCGGCGGATCACTATCTGGTCCTCTTCGACCCGGACCTCGACGGGCCGGTGCCCGGCCCAGTGCTCGGCGTAGACCGGGTCGTCCTGGATGGCGGGGTCGAGCCAGAGGCCGTAGCCCTCTTCGCCGTGGTCGAAGGTGCCTTCCAGGACCGCGCCATCGCGGCCGGCGGACTTGCGGCCGCGGCCGCCGCGGCGCCCACGTCTGCGTCGTGCAGGCGCCTCGTCCTCGTCCCCCTCCCCCTCCTCCTCTTCCTCCTCCTGCTCCGCTTCTTCGGCGGCCTTCGCGCGTTTTTCGGCGGCGGTCTTCGCGCGCTTCTCCGCGGCCGCCTTCGCCTTGGCTTCCTTGGCGGCCTTCTCGCGCTCGGCCTCCTTGGCGGCGGCCTCCAGCTCGGCGGCGATCAGCGCGTCGTCCTCGGCGCGCATGTCGAAGTCCTCAGCCAGCTCGGCGCCGCCCTCGGCCGCCTCGCTCTCGTCCAGCGCGTTCTGGCGCTTGAACTCAGCGATATCCTGGCCGGAGACCTCCAGCTGGTGGGCGATCCAAGCATCGGTGCGTCCCTGACGGACCCATCCGCGGATCTGGTTTAGGTGCGGGCGCAGTGACTTGCGAGCCATCGACGGCCCGGGAGACTAGCGCATCGCGAGCTCTCGGTGCGGCCGGTCGTCTCTCAGGCGCTCCTGGCCGCCCTCGGAGAGCCGTCCGGCGGCGGCAACTTGGCCGTACGAGTCCGATCAGCAGGCATGCGGCGGTTGCCAACGCATGTGCGCCGGTCCGGGGTTCAGATTATGCTTGGGCAGAAGGCGCCGTCGGTGGTGCCGAGTGCATTGCCGATCTCGAAAGCCAGGCGGGGCGGGGGCCCCAAGACATGTTGGTCCTCACGCGCAAGTCCAACCAGAGCATCATGATCGGCGATGACGTCGAGGTGACCGTACTCTCCGTGATGGGGGACAAGGTGCGGATCGGCATCCAGGCCCCGGGCGACGTGCCGGTGTTCAGGACCGAGATCTACATGGAGATCCACCGCGGCGAGCACGGGCAGGAGCAGCGCGACGAGCAGGCGCAACGGCAGGAAGTCGACGACGCGCTGCGCGAGCTGGGCGGAGGGGGCTCGGCGCAGTAGAGGCGCCCGCCGGCAGCGGCCGCCCAGGCGCCCTTCGCTGCCGCGACCCGCTCCAGGCGCTCTCAGTCGAGCAGCAGGTAGAGCGAGGCGAACATCGCGGCGGTGACGATCACCGCCGTGGCGAACAGCGTCAGCACGAGCACCACGAAGCGCAGCGAGCCGCGCTTGTGCAGGCGCTCACGCTCGCGCTTGCGCGCCCGCCGCTCGGCGGTGCGCAGGCGCGAGTCGCGCAGGCTCCGCTCGCGTGAGATCTCCGCCGCGAACGCCTGCTCGATCTCGGCGGCGCTGCGCCGCATCCGCAAGCTCATGTGCGCCACTGTCCCATGTTCGTGACTCCGGGTCTCAGCCGACCGGAGCCCTGCCCTCCGCACGCTCGTAGACCTCGATGAAGCGCAGGTAGTTCTGAGCGATCTGCTGCGCGCCGTCGATCCGCTCGATCTTCCCGTCGACGTACGCCTTCAGCGGGTTCCACCAGATCGAGCGGCCGATGGCGAAGCCGACGAAGCCGTCGACGGGTGCAGCCTGCTGCAGCCAGTGGTCGACCTTCGCATCGTCGGCGCCGCGCCCGAGCACGACGCAGGAAACACCGTCGCGTCCGTCGGAGCGGGCCTGTGCGACGAGCATCTCGCAGTCGGCACGCTCTTCGACGCCCTCGATCTTCCAGATGTCAACCTCGATGCCGGCGTCCTGGATCTCGGCGATCGCCTGGCGCATGAGCTGCGGGCGCAGCTCGGCGTCGTAGCGGTCGGCGTCGCCGTCGACCTGCGCGAGCTGCTCGGGCTCGGCCGGAACCAGCAGCTCGAAGAGGAACTTGCGATCGCGCTGCGTGAGCCAGTCGGAGAGGCGCTTAAGCTTGGCAAGCTGGTCGTCGTTGGCGGCCCGGTCGCCGGCCGGGTTGTAGCGCACGAGCACCTTGCTGAAGTCCGGGTTCAAGCGTTCGATGTGCTCGCCGAAGTCCTCGCCGTACTCGAAGTCGAAGAAGTTCTGGCCGGAGCGCTCGACCGGCACCGCGAGCTTCAGGCCCCGCTCACGCGCCTCCCGCGGCACGCTGCCGCCGAACTGCTCATCCACCAGCACGCCTGTGACATCCGCCTTGATTCCGGAGGCGACTGCCTGCGTCATGCCCTCGAAGATGAGGTGCTTGGCGTCGGCGATCATCGCCGTCTGCTCGGGGTCCGGGGCTCCCTCGATGCCGAAGAACTTCTTCTGGAATGAGCCGCGATGGTCGAAGGCTAGAATATAGAGCTTTTGGTCGTAGCCGCGTTGCATCGATCGAATATCCTTTTACGGTCGCTGCCGCTGCCTGGAGCTCGTAGTCGCCGCCGGCGCGGCGTATTGGCGATGACGGTCTGAAAGGACTCTACCGATCGAAGCCTCTTGCGAGGCGCAAGCCGCGCCTAGAATGGCCAGAGGATGTCTCCGGGCGCCGATCTCTTCATCGTCTGCCGGCAGTGTGGGTCGGAGGTCAGCCCCTACATCACCGAGTGTCCCTACTGCGGACATCGTCTGCGGCGGCGCGCGCCCAAGCTGCCGCGCGAGCGGCCTGGCCGCCAGGGCGAGAAGCGGCGTCAGCGCCCTGCGTTGCGCGGCTTTCGCGGCGCGGGTGCGCTGGTCGGCGCCGGCGTGGACTCAAGGCCCTATGCGACCATCGCCCTGGTGCTCGTCGCCTGCGGGATGTGGGTCGCGACCTCGGGGGGGTTCGTCTCGCCGGCGAAGCTCGCCTTGGAAGGGCCGGTGCGGGGAGAGTGGTGGCGTCTGTTCAGCAGCCAGTTCCTCTACACGAGCGGCATCTACGCCTTCGTCGCGCTGCTCGCGGTCGCGGTCTTCGGCTGGCTGCTGGAGCGGCGGCACGGCCCGCTGGTCGTGGCCGCGCTGTTCCTGGGCGCCGGCGTGACCGGCGCGCTGGCCGCCGAGGCCGCGTTCGCCTACCCATTGATCAGCGGCGGCAACGCGGGCGCGCTCTGCCTGATCGCCGCGTGGGCGGCGCCGGACCTTCGCTCCGCGCGCAGGAGCGAATGGTACGAGGGCGATCTGCTCGGCGCCGCGGCGATCGCGGCCGCGCTGCTTGCGATGCCGTTCGCGCGCTCGGAGGCGAACTGGCTCGCCGGCGTGGTCGGCGCCGCCTTCGGCCTGGTGCTGGGCCTCGGGCTCTCGCGCATCCGCTCGACCTCCGAGATCTGAGGGGCGCCTCCAGGGGCGAGTCCGGTCGAGCGCTCGCGCGGGGCGCCTGCGTTCAAGCGGTGCCCGGGGCATCGCCTGCGCCTATCATCAGTGGCCGTCAACCAGCGTTGCCGTCAACCCAGCGCGAGAGGAGCCACCTGCATGAACGTCCGCTTCCTTGGACACGCCGCGTTTGAGCTCAGCGACGGAGAGGCGACCGTCCTGATCGACCCATTCCTGACCGGCAACCCGAAGGCCGCGGCCGCGGCCGACGAGCTCGCCGCCGACGCGATCCTTCTCAGCCACGGTCACGGCGACCACTTCGGCGACACGGTGTCGATCGCCAAGCGCACCGGCGCCGACGTCGTCGCGATCGTGGAGATCGCAAACGAGCTGGCAGGCGCCGGTCTGCAGAAGGTCCACGACCCGAACCTCGGCGGCACCGTCGAGCTCGACTGGGGCTCGGTGAAGCTGGTGCCGGCGTGGCACACCTCGACCACGCCGAACGGGACGGTGAACACCCCCGCGGGCCTGGTGGTGAGGTTCGGCGGCAAGACGATCTACCACACGGGCGACACCGCGCTCTTCTCGGATCTGGCCCTGGTCGGCCAGCGCGATCCGATCGACCTGGCGCTGGTCTGCATCGGCGGCCATTACACGATGGACCGTCATGACGCGGTGCAGGCGGCGAAGCTGATCGGCGCCTCCCAGCTCATCCCCTGCCACTACGACACCTTCCCGCCGATCGAGACCGACGCGCAGGCCTTCAAGGCCGACGTCGAGGCTGCCACCGCCACGCAGGTGGTGGTGCTCGCTCCCGGCGAGACGCACTCGCTATGACCCATGCCGTCGTCCTGATCGAGGCCGAGCGCGACGCGCTCAGCCGCCTCGGCGGCGAGCTCGCCGACCTGGAGGGCGTCGCGGAGGCCTACTCGGTCACCGGCTCCTGGGACTTCGTGGCGATCGTGCGCGTGCCCGCCCACGACCAGCTCGCGGACGTGGTCACGGCCGGCATCAGCAAGCTGCCCGGGGTCTCGCGCACGCAGACGATGGTCGCCTTCGCGGCCTACTCCAAGCACGACCTGGAGGCTCTGTTCTCGGTCGGCGAGTGATCGCGTCCGGGCCGGCCGCCGGAGGCTGAGGAGGGGCTCGCCGCGGTGGGCTGGCTGGGCACGCCGAGGGCCGCCGAGGGGGCTGGCCAGGCAGCCAAGATTGCTGTACTGTGGTTTGCGTGTCCGACGGCAAGGTCTCTGAGGCCACCGAGGAGCAGACTGGGTCACTGAACGCGCGGCCCGACTTCCGCGCCACGAGCGACCCTGCGCTGCAGGAGTCGGCTGAGCGCGGGGCCGCCCAGCTTCTCGGCTACGGCGAGCTCTACTCGCTCTGGGAGCGGCAGCAGTGGGCTGTCGGCGCGCTGGACTTCAGCCAGGATCGCATCGACTGGCACGAGCGCATCGACCCCGAGGAGCGCTACGCCCGCATGTACGGGCTGAGCTCGTTCTTCGTCGGCGAGCAGCGCGTGGCGGCCGAGCTCGGCCCGATGATGTGGGCCTGTCCCGAGGAGGACATGCGGATCTTCCTCTGCACGCAGATCGCCGACGAGGCCAGGCACGTCGCCTTCTTCGACCGCTTCTACTCGGAGGTCGGAGTGCTGGAGGCCGGCGATCTCGACGGGCGCCTGCAGGAGACGAGCGAGCACCTGAACCCCGAGTTCGGCGTGCTCTTCGACGAAATGCTGCACCGGCGCGTGCAGCGCCTGGCGCATGAGCCGGAGGACCTGGAGGCGCTGGTGGAGGCGGTCACGATCTACCACATGGTGATCGAGGGGATGCTCGCGCTCACCGGCCAGCACTTCATCATCGAGTACAACGAACGGGTCGGGACGCTGCCCGCGTTCGTTGAGGGCTTCACGAACGTCGCCCGCGACGAGCACCGTCACGTCGCCTTCGGCGCCCGCTTCCTGAAGGACATGGTCGCCCGCGACGATCGCTACCGCGCGGCGGTGCAGCGCACGCTCGCGGAGATCGCGCCCGCCGCCGAGGGCGTGCTGCGGCCCAAGTGGATCGCCGCCTCCGAAGAGGACGCGGAGATCTTCGGGGTGCGCGTCAGCGAAACCCGGGCCTTCGCGGCCAGCGCGCTGCAGCGGCGCCTGAAGGTCATCGGGCTGGGCTGAGCGGCGCGGGTCGCGCGGCGTCGCGCGGGTCGCGCTGGTCTGGTCGCGCGGGTCGCGACCGCCGCCCGCGGGTCTCGCCTCTCGCCGCCGGGCTCAGCCTCCGGCGCCTTCGGTTGCGCTGGCTTCGCGCGCGCTCTCTTCGCCTTCCGGGGCCGGCGTCCCGCCCGCCTGTTGGGGGGCCACGACCGGCGCGGTGGAAGACGTGCTGGTGGCGCTCGAGCTCGTCGACGTGGCGCTGCTCGTGCTCGTGCTCGAGCTCGTGCCGGTGGAGGTCGTGGTTGTCGTCTGGGTGCTGCTCGGCAGCGTGGTCGTTTCGGTGACGACCTCGGTCGGCGGTTCGCCCGTTTCGGTGTGAGCGGTGGTCGCGCCTTCGGTTTCGGAGGAAGAGGAGGAGGAAGAGAGGGCGCTGGTCGTCAGGCTTTCGCTGGTGGAGGTGGTCGTGGTCGTCTGCGCGACCGCCGCCTTGCCCGGATGATGGGGGCCCTTGCCGTGGGCGCTTGCCGCCTTTGCCGAGAGCGCCGTGGCGCGTTCGGCGCTGGCGGGCTGTGCGAGCGCGCGCACCACCACTGGGGCGCTCGGCACGGCCGCGGGGGCTGTGGCGGCCAGCACCGAGCTGCCGGTCGTCTGGCGATGGTGTCTCTGCTGTGCGGAATGGCCCGCCTCGACCGCGCCTGCGGTGACCAGCGCGGCGGCGGCGAGTCCGGCGACCGCCTTGGTCGCGATCGTGCCCACCCCGGCGGTGGCCAGGCCGCCCGCGGCGCTGCCGCCACCGATAGCGGCAGCCGAAGCGCCGGCGCCGGCGCCCGCGCCGCCGGCGACGTGGCTTGCTCCCGCGCCGATCTTGCTCGCGATCAGCTTGCGGATCACCAGCGCGGCGCCGACGGGCATCACCGCCGCCAGCGCGGTGTTGTTGCTCTTGAGCTGCTTGCGGAAGCTTCTGCAGCGCTCGCAGGAGCGGACATGCCGGCGAGCGGGCGCGCTGGTCTTGATCAGGCCCTCGGCGGCTTCGCCGAGCTCCTCCCGCACCTGCTCGCAGCTCAGTTGCCTGGCCTCCGCGGCCTCTGCCAGCGAGATTCTCGCCCGCACCAGCAGCGACTTCACCGACGGGATCGTGGTCTCCATCGCCTCGGCGATCTGGTCGTAGGAGAGCGCGTCGATCTCCCGCAGCAGCAGCGCGGTGCGCTGCGTCTCCGGCAGCTCCTGCACGTCTTCGATCAACTGCCGGAAGCTCTCACGGCGCATCACCTTCTCGCCGGTGGAGATGCCACCCTCCGCGAAGTGGACGTCCATCGAGTCCACGCCGATCGCGGATGCCTTGCGCAGGTGGTTGAGCGAGCGGTTGCGTGCGATCCGGTAGAGCCAGGGACGCACGTTGATCTCACGCTGATCGGCCAGGATCGCGTTGAAGGCCGCGGCGAAGACCTCCTGCAGCACGTCCTCGGCGTCCTCCTTGGAGCTGAGCATGTGCCGGCAGAAGGCGAGCAGGCGCGCGTGGTAGCGCGAGAACAGCGTTTCGAACGCCGCGTGCTGCCCCCTGCGGATCATCGCGATCAGACGCTCGTCCGACTGCAGCCGCAGCAGCGGCGAAGGGCCGCGAAGGGCGGGGAGCGTTGTCTGCTTGAGTGCTGAGACCTCCATATGCGCCCTTTCGACAAGACGGGACCTCCCGGCCGTCCCAGCCCTGCAGACACCGTAGCAGCGCCCGAGTTGCGGATGTTGAGGCAGCCGCTCGCGCGGAAGCGCCGGGAAGGCGCAAATTCCGCGTCATCATGTCCGCATGGATGTTTCTATCCGCGCTTGCGCAGATAGCATCGTCGCGCCCAGGTGGACAAACAGGCAAAGTCAGCGGACTTAAAATCCGCCGCCCTGCGAGGGCTTGTGGGTTCGACTCCCACCCTGGGTACTGGATGGCGACGGGTGTCGCTGCCGTCGGTGGCCGTGGGCCTTCGGCCGGCGACCGCGATCTGTGCAACTATCGCGGGAGCACTATAGTTGAGCAGATGCCTGCCTCGGATCTGGTTTCGACCGGTGACGCCGCTCGTCAGCTTGGCGTTCATCCATCGCGTGTCCGAGCTCTCTTGGCCGCCGGAGAGCTGCGCGGCTTCAAGCTGGGCGACAGGTGGATGGTCCAAGCCGACAGCATCCGTCGCAGAGGCGCCGTTCCCTCCGCGCCCGGGCGCCCGCTGCGGTCGGCGAACGCTTGGGCGGCATTGTCGCTCGCTTCCGGCGAAGGCGCTGCCGGCCTCACGCCTGACGCTCGCTGGCGTCTGCGCGGGCTGCTCGACCAGCAGGGGGTTTCCGGTCTATCGCCGCGCCTTCGTCATCGTGCCCGGCGGGAGCGCTACCGCGCCCACCCCGGTGTGCTTGACGAGCTGTCGAACCGCTCTGGGCTGGTGCACACGGGTATCGGCGCAGCAGGCGCTCACGGCCTTGATCTCGCCGCGGGCAACGAGTTGGACGCTTACGTCTCGCTGGAGCGCCGTGACGCGGTTGTCGATGCGTTTGCGCTCGAATCGGTCGAGGCAGGCGGCAACGTGTCGCTGCGCGTCCTCCCCGCCGGCGTCGAGCCGTTCGCCGAGAGTCGGGTTGTCGCTCCACTGGCCGCCGTCGCGCTTGACCTGTCCGAGGAGGCCGAGTCGCGCAGCGCGCGCGTTGGTCGCGAAGCTCTGGCGACGCTCGATGAGCAACGACAGTGGCGGGCGCGTTCGGTGCGGTCCGCTCACGGGCAATCGCGAGGGTAATGACCTACGCGATCTATTCCCAGACGAGCGACTCGCGCTGGCGCGAGTCGCGTACAGGCTGCTGATCAACCCGGTCGAATAGCCCGGTACCAGCCCGGGCCTGGTGCCCGCCGCGTGCCATCGCGGCCGCTCTGCGCTAGAGTCGCGAGCCGCGATGTCCTCTGCTACGGGTCCAGAGAGCCTCGCCGCGACGAGCAGCTTCCACGGCGGACGCCTCGTTGCGCGGCGACTGAAGGCACACGGCGTGAGCAAGCTGTTCACGCTCTCGGGCGGGCACCTCTTCTCCATCTACGACGGCTGCAGAGCAGAGGGGATCGACATCGTCGACGTGCGCCACGAGCAGACTGCCGCGTTCGCCGCCGAGGGCTGGGCGAAGGTCACGCGCCAGATCGGCGTATGCGCGCTGACGGCGGGGCCTGGCATCACCAACGGCATGAGCGCGATGGCCGGCGCGCAGGCAAACCACTCCCCGCTGCTGGTGCTCGGCGGTCGCGCCCCGGCGCTGCGCTGGGGACAGGGCTCGTTGCAGGAGATTGACCACGTGCCGTTCGCCGCGCCTCTGTGCAAGTCGGCCGCGACGGCGCAGGGCCCCGGCGAGATCCCCGGCCTGGTCGAGCAGGCGATCATGACCGCGCTGGCGCCCCACAGCGGAGCGGCGTTCGTGGACTTTCCCCTCGACCACGTCTTCACCGAGGCGGAGGAAGGCGATTTCGACGGCGCGGGGGCGCCCGTGGCGCCGCGAGTCGACGCGGCCGCGATCGAGGCGGCCGGCGCGCTGCTCGCCGGCGCGCAGCGGCCCGTGGTGATGGCCGGCACCGACTTGTATTGGGGACACGGCGAGCAGGCGCTGCTGGCGCTGGCGGAGACCCTCCGCATCCCGGTCTTCGTGAATGGCCTGGCGCGCGGCTGCGTGCCCGCCGACCACGAGCTGTTCTTCTCCCGCGCGCGCAGCGCCGGCCTGCAGGGCGCCGACGTCGCGCTGGTGATCGGCGTGCCGATGGACTTCAGGCTCGCCTTCGGCGCCGCGTTCGGGCCGGAGACGCAGATCGTCGCGATCGACTGCGCTCAGCCGGAGCGGCCGCATCCCCGCCCCGTCGCGGCCGAGCTCTACGGCGACATCGCCCATACGCTCTCCGATCTCACGGTCGCCGCCGGCGGCGCCGCGCTTGGCGGCCCGGAGTGGGTGGCCGGCCTGCGCGAGATCGAGACCGAGCGCCGCGCCGCCGAGCGGGCGGAGCTGGAGGATGACCGCGCGCCGCTGCACCCGATGCGGCTCTACAAGGAGCTGGGAGAGACGATCGACCGCGACGCGATCGTGATCGGCGACGGCGGCGACTTCGTCTCCTATGCCGGCAAGGTGATCGACAGCTTCGCGCCCGGCTGCTTCCTGGATCCCGGGCCATTCGGCTGCCTCGGCTCGGGGCCGGGATATGCGCTGGCGGCGAAGCTCGCGCACCCCGACCGGCAGGTCGTGCTGATGATGGGCGACGGCGCCTTCGGCTTCGCCGGCATGGAGTTCGACACGCTCGCGCGCCACGGCGTCAACGTGGTCGCGGTGATGGGCAACAACGGGATCTGGGCGCTGGAGAAGCACCCGATGGAGTTCCTCTACGGCTACTCGGTCGCCGCCGAGCTGCGGCCCGGCACCCGCTACGACAAGGTCGTGGAGGCGCTCGGCTGCCACGGCGAGCTGGTGGAGCGGCCGGCCGACCTGAAGCCGGCGCTCGCGCGCGCGTTCGAGTCCGGCAAGCCGGCGCTCGTGAACGTGCTCACGGACCCGGACGTGGTCTACCCGCGCAAGTCGAACCTGGCCTGAGGGGGCGGGGGTGGCCGGGCGGCCGGCCGGGTGGGCCCGGGGCTCAGCCGAGCCCGGCGAGCCGCAGGACCCCGCCGCGCAGGATGTCGTGCTCTGAGACCTCGACCGCCTGCAGGCCAAAGGCGTCCAACGCCTCGCCCAGCAGGATCATTCCCGCGACGATCGTCGGGGCGCGGTCGGGGTGGAGCCCGGCCACTTTCCGGCGCTGCTCTTCGTCCATCTGAGACAGGCGGGCGAGCAGGCTCTCGACGGTCGCGCGCCGGAGGTCGTAGCCGTGGACCCGGGCGGGGTCGTAGGGGTCAAGCGCCTGGTCGATCGCGGCCGCCGAGGTGGCGGTGCCTGCGACGGCGATGCCGCGCCTCACCGATGTGCGGACTGCCGCCGGCAGGCCGGCTTGGAAGGTCTGCGCGACGTCCGCTCTGAGCGCCCGCAGCTCGTCTGGCAGCGGCGGGTCGTTGTCGATGTGGCGCTCGCTCATGCGCACCACGCCGGCCTGCAGCGAGGTGTGGAACGTGGGCGTGTGATCGTGGCCGACGACGAACTCGGTCGAGCCGCCGCCGATGTCGATCACGACGCCGGGCTCCGGGGTCGGCGGACGGCCGCTGGTGGCGCCGAGGAAGGTGAGCTGCGCCTCTTCGTCGCCGGTGAGGACCTTCGCGTCCAGCCCGAGCGCCCGCACCCGCTCGCTGAAATCCCGGCCGTTGACGGCGTCCCTGACGGCCGAGGTGAGCACCGCGATGTTGCGCTCGCAGCCGAGGCGGTCGATCGTCTCGCGGTAGCCGGCGAGGACCTCGAACGTGCGGTCCGCGGCATCCTGCGAGAGCCTGCCCTGCGCATCGACGCCGTGGCCGAGCCGCGTGACGACCGAGCGGCGCTCCAGCTCGCTGACCGCGCCGTCGGCGCCGACCTCGGCCACCAGCAGCCTGATCGAGTTGCTGCCTATGTCGACGACGGCGACGCGCATGTCGGCGCATCGTAAGGCAGGCTGAGGCGGCGATCGTTGCTAGAATGATTGGTCCGCCGCGGGGTGGAGCAGTCTGGTAGCTCGTCGGGCTCATAACCCGAAGGTCGCAGGTTCGAATCCTGCCCCCGCTACTTCGCGAAAACCGCTCTACAGAGCGGTTTTCGTCGTTCTTGGGCGCGCCTCCCAGCGGCGATGTTGGCCGTGGGTACCACTCGTGGGTACCAAACGAAGCCCAGAATGTGCGCCTGTGGCCCACTTGGGTGCCTCAAAAGCACCGCTGCGCTCACGTGGCAGCTCTGGTCATGTGGGAGGCAACGAAGAACAGGAGCTCGCCGATGTCGCGTTTCTATTCCCCGCCTGTAGTTGGCGGAACGTCTAGGTGGCATCCGACGCAAGGCTATTCTTCAGATGAACGTTGCACGCCTAGTCTATAATCTATGTAACGTTCATCTGAAGAAAAGCCTGCTTTCCCCGCGCGGCCTGCTTTCCCCGCGCGCAAGCCGCGCAACGTTCATCTGAAAAACCATGGCCAGAGGTAGACCCCCAGGCAGCGCATTCGAGAGCTCAGTCCTCCAGCGATTGCGCGAGGAGCGGCGCAGCACGCTCGACCTGCGCATGGACGGCGCGTGGTTGGCTTCGCTCTCCAAGAACATCCCCGACAGCATCCATCAGATGCGCAAGCGCGGCACCCTCAGGACACTGCAGCGTGGTCGCTACCTCGTTGCGAGCGACCCCGGCGCGGCGTGTCCAAGGCTCGATGATCTCGATCCCGTAGCCGACGCCGTGCTCGCCCGACTGAACATCGACTACTACATATCCTGGCACTCGGCGCTCTGGCACTACGGCCTCCTCGACCAGCAGTCCCGCCGCGTGTACGTGGCGGTCACCGCGCGCAAGCGTCCGGTGACGCTCGGCCTCGCAAGCGTCCGTTTTGTGACCGTGACCGCCCGCAAGTTCTTCGGACGTACCCCTGCGCAGGAGTTCGAGTGGCCGGTGTGGATGGCGAGCGTCGAGAAGGCGCTGATCGACTCCTTCGATCGGCCACGTATTGCCGCGCCTCTGCCCGTGATCGCCAACGCGCTGCGAATTGCCCACCGCGACGGTCTTCTGGACCCGGAGCGTCTGGTCGCCGACGCGATCCGCTTTGGCAGTCCCAACCTCAACCGCCGGCTCGGATTCTTCATGGACCTCTACGACATCCCTGGCGTCGCGCCGCTTGCACTGCGTCTCGGACGCTCCTACGCTGTGCCGCTGGCCCCCGGCGGCCTCCCACAAGAGGAGCGCCTGCGCGTCAACCGTCGCTGGCGCGTCTACGAGGATCCGGCGATCATTGGCACAGCTCTGGAGCTGAAGTGAGCAGCCGATGAGCAATGGCCCAGTCACTACCGAGGGCATCTTGGAAGCCGCGAGCTCGATGACTGGGACAGAACGCTCCAAGACGTCAGGGCGAGCGTGGAAGTGTGGACGCCTCGCGATGACGAGATCGCCATGTTGTGGGCGGCGCTGATCCTGCTCCGCGAAACCAATCCAGCGTCGCCACCTACGCTGCCCGCCGAAGCATCGATGCTCTACTCCGGCCAGCTGAACGCTCAGCTGGATCACATCGAGGCCGACCCATTCGATGGACAAGCTTCACGGGCAACGATGTTCAAGAGAAGGCTGCCGTTATTCGGACGGCCATCGCGACCGCAAGAGACGCGGTTGACAAACAACGGATACAGCTGACGGCGGAAGCCCCCCTATCAGGGCAGCGGATCGATCGCTGCCAAGAGTTGGCATGGCAAGCCTTCACAGAAGGCAATCCGCTTCGCACACGATTGCAAGATATGGGTACGTTGGAGATCGAGGAGGACGAAGACGCCTTGTCGCGCCCTCGAGTCGGCCGGCCGGTTCCCAAGGAGGCGTTTACCGACCAGGGCCGGTTCGGCGTCGACGCAGACGCCAGGTCTTTGGGGCGACGGGCCGCAGCTCGCCAACAAGGATGGCTCTACCGAGAACTTGCGAACATTGAGCAGCTCATTGAAGTCCGCGACACCGTCGCGAGCGCGATAAGTGACGCCATCGAGGACTTGCGCAACAACGGAAGCAAAGCCGACGTCGTCATCTTGCCCAACGGCTTCATCCCGGAGGGGCTCACCGATGACCCGGCGTTCACATGGACCTCGATCAACACACAAGAGCTGGGGCGCCTCGGTGACATATCGGTTACCGGAGTTGCTCCCCGGGACGCAGAGTTCGTAGTCGTCTGTGACCTCTCCCGCAGCGTACGCATCCGGGAGCAAAAGCGTCCAGGCGACAGCATCCCAATGGTGCTCGAGGTCAAACCAATCAACGCCAAGCGGGCCGCGGAGATGCTCGACACCGGACTTGCCCAAGTCGCTTCGCACCAAACGCGCGATGAAGCCATTGCCGAGCTTCAGAGCCTCCGCGTAGAAGTGCTCGCCGACGTCGACTATTACGCGTCGGGAATTCACGTGAACCGCGCCGTGCGTCTCATCTCAATCAGGGATCCCCACGAGCGAAACGGCCCGTAGGCGACGGCGAGAATGCTTCGCTGAGGAAGCAAGCATGCGATCGGTCTGGCTGTCTGTGGTGCCAGAAAGCGGTCGGGAGCGGCACGAGCTACATCGGCACAGCGGTCAGTTCTCGTTCGTGAGAGCGAGCACCAGCTGGGAGACCTCGTACCGGTCGCCTGGGTTGCACCGGGCGACGCGTTGCTCGGTGTCGTCGAGCGCTGTGACGAACGCGTAGCGCCTGCGGATGTTGCTGAGCCATACCTCCGGTTCGACGGGCCGCGTCAGGAGTCCGATGTCCTCCGGCGGCAGCGATTTCGCGTCGACGTCCGCGATTATCTCTGCGGGATCGAAGGGTCGCTGGCCGAGGCCGTCGTCGACGACGTCGTGCCAGACCTTCAGGACGAGCAGTCTGCGGATCTGCGTCTCCTCGAGGGCGCCGCGGCCGAAGAGGTCGAGGTCGTAGAGGTCCCTCAGCTTGCGACGCCGGCGCCACGCGGCGAGCTTCTCGGCGAGCGACTCCTCCAGTGCCGGCGCGGGAATCGCTGGGGGTGTGAACTCGTAGCCGGCGTGTACGGCGAGTTCGACTGGCGTGGAGGGCTTAGTGGGCAGCCATAGCTTGCGGGGTGAGATCTCGACGCGGGCTGGGATGGCTGGGCGGCCGAGGGGTGTGTCGACGATCAGCTTCGCGCGGGTGGCCTCGCGCTCGGCGAGGCTGAAGCGGACGTCGAACAGCTCGGCGCCGTCGAGCGTGTCGAGGAGGAACTCCGCGGTCTCGAGGTCCGGTGTGGCGAAGTCCAGGTCTGTGGAGAAGCGGCCCGCGTTGCCTGCGCGCAGCTTGCGCAGCGAGGTGCCGCCCTTGAGCACGATGCCGAGCTCGAATGCGCCCTGGTCGTGGAGGTGCTTGAGCGCGTAGTCCTGGGCGACGTCGAGCAGAGCGGGATCGCGCATGCCGCTGCGGCCCTGGAAGTGGCGTGCGAGATAGCCCTGGGTGATCATCGCTGTGGGAGTAGCGAGTCGTAGACGTGCCAGCGTCTGCTCCACTGCGCCCGGCGATCGCGAGGCCCGAGAAACGTGACGGGGAGCCGGGCGGGGAGCAGCGTCTCGATCTCCTCGGCGATCTCGTCGCGGCCGGCCCATTCGGCTAGGTAGCCGAGCCGTACGAGCGTGGAGATACGCCGCCCTGCTGCCTCCCGCAGCAGGTCTTCCGCCTTGGCGGCTCGGAATGTCCCGGCGAGCCAATCGTCGGCGTTGCCCCAATTGCCCTGCGCCGCCGGACGCTCGGCGGCGGCGACGAGGACGGTCGCCTCCGTCCATACGGGCAATCCCCGAACGGTCTTGGTCGGCAGGCGCCAGTCGAAGGTGACCGTGCGGACGCCCAGCGACGGTGGCGGGCGCCAGTCCCGCCGGTGTGCGAGCACCGGGCGGTCCGGCTGGTGGGATGAGTGGCCGAGCTCCCAGACAGCCGACTCGAACGCGACTGCGACGGGAGCGTCCGGGCTGTGCGCGAGCAGCGCGCGCAACTCGATCCACGGGTCACCCGCCCGGTAGCGGCCGGCTCGGGCGGCCGGCGCGAACTCCCAGGCGCCGCGTGTACGTAGGGGCAGAAGCCAGCCTAGGCGGACCAGGCGCTCGGCCGCCGCCTCGGGCTGCAGAGACATCTGAGCCCGCGCAAGGATCTCCGTGAGGAGCGATCGCGTGACCACGGCAGGCTGGCGCAGCTCCAGCTCCTCGAGGATGGGAGCGAGGCGCGCCGACACTGGTCGTGTTTGCATTTGCGCGTCCATAACGTCATCATACTACGTCGTAAACGCCTGGACGCAAAAACCCTTGCTGCGACGTTACCGCCCTTTTGCCGCGCCTGAGACCGGTCTTTTCTTGGTGCGGCGGCTCGCCCCTCCACAGCGAACTCATGCCGCGCCATCACCAAGCTCCCGCAGCCACCCGACCTCCCGCCCGAGCGGCCACAACTCCTCGATTCGATGGGCGATGGCTGCTACGATCCGCTTCTCAGCGAGGGTTCCCTGGGCCGCAGGGTCGGTCGCAGGTTTCGGGATCAATCCCGCCCCCTACTTCGCGAAAACCGCTCTACAGAGCGGTTTTCGTCGTTCTTGGGCGCGGCGCTCGGAGGCGATTTTAGCCGTGGGTACCGATCCTCGCGTGCGCGCCTTCCACGAGAGCGCCGAGAAGCTGATGGCCGAGCTGGAGGCCGAAGGCGCCAACTTCTGATCGTGCTGAGCGAGCCCGGTGGGCGCGCGCGAGCTGCTGCCCTAAGCGGCTAGCAGCTCGCTTACGAGGTCTGGCTTGAAGTAGCTGGAGTGCGTTCGCTTGATCGTCTCCAGCGAGTCTGCACTGAGAAGCACGACATCGGCATCCTGCCGCACGGCGGCTTCCCGCTCGGCCGCGCTGTAGGCGGCCTGTGCGGCCTCGTAGTCGGTGCCGAACTCCTTGACGGTCGTGTGGCCGCTCGCCACGTTGCGCGTGACCAGGAAGTGCTTGATCTCGTTGGTGGGGCTCATTTGCGTTCTCTCTCTAGTAGTACTTTGGTAAGTATTTGCAGGAGGTTTGTCGTCGGAGGGCGAATCTCGTGGCATGGTCATTGTTATGGAGCGTGTCACGGAGTGCGAGGAGACGGCCGTCGGTGTTGTTGGCGCAGCGCCCGAGGTCAGGGAGCGTCTTTCGGCTTTCATGGGCGATGTCGGGCGGGATCTGAGGCGCTCTGAGCAGCGTCGTTGCGCGGGGCTGTATGCGCGCGGGTTGCTGGAGGCGGGGGCGCGCAAGTCCCTTGAACCGCTCGCGGCGAGGTTGGGCGAGGACGGCGACTATGAGTCGCTGCAGCATTTCTTGGCCGACAGCCCGTGGGATCCGGTCGTGATCCAGCGCGCTGTCGCCGAGCGCGTCGCGCCCGAGATCGATGTGCAGGCGTGGGTAATAGATGACACAGGGGTGCCGAAGGACGGCAAGCACTCGCCGGGGGTCAAGCGCCAGTATTCGGGGACGCTCGGCAAGATCGGCAACTGCCAGATCACGGTGTCCGTGCACGCGGTCGGCGAGCGCGGGACGGTACCGCTCGACTGGGTGCTGTACCTGCCAGAAGATTGGTGTGAGGACGCAGAGCGTCGGCGCAAGGCGAAGATCCCCGATGAGGTGGGGTTTCAGACCAAGCCCGAGCTGGCCGTGGGCCTGATCGAGCGGGCCGCGACGTGGAAGATCCCCCGCGGGCCGGTGCTCGGCGATGAGGCCTACGGCAAGAACACGAAGCTGCGCACGCGCCTGCACGAGGCCGAGATCGAGTACGTGCTCGCGATCAACTCCGACGCGAGCGTCTATGAGGCGGGCACCGCCTTCAGCGTGCCTCCACGGCGCCCTGGCTCGCGCGTACCGGCACCGAGCGCGCTCGTCGCGCCGGACGCAGATCCGCGCCAGATCGCCGAGCTCGCCGCATCGCTGCGACCAGAGGACTTCCAGACGCTCGTCTACCGAACCCGCAAGGAGCAGGAGCTCTCTTCTCGCTTTGCGATCGTGCGCGTGATCGCCGCACACCCCGTCGAGCGTGGCGGCGCCGAGCCGCGCGAGGAGTGGCTGATCATCGAGTGGCCCGAGGGCGCCGAGCAGCCGACCGGTTACTGGATCTCAAACCTGCCCGCCGACACCCCGCCCGAGCGGCTCGTCCACCTGGCGCGGCTGCGCTGGACGATCGAGCTCGACTACCGCCAGCTCAAGGGCGAGCTCGGCCTCGATCACTACGAGGGTCGCAGCTACCTCGGCTTTCACCACCACTGCGCGATCGTCACCGCCGTGCACGGCTTCCTCACCCTGGAGCGGCAGAACCCAAATCACCGGCGGCCGGCCTGAGCCTTCCTCAGGCAGTCCTGCTGTTCCAGCCGCTGCTGCGCTGCTGGACCGGCCGCTGCTCCACCTGCCAGCAGACGATCGACCTCGCCGCGCTGCCACTACGCCCGCGACATCCGCCGCCCAAACACCAGTGAAATACTTACCAAAGTACTACTAGCCGTAGGGCCAGTGCCATGATCGCAGCTCCAACGCCAATTGTCAGGAGCTCTTGGGCGGAGAGCTTGCCTTCCTCCGTGCGTGCAATCACGGCGGCGGCGTAGGCGAACATGGCGCGTTCGGTCTCCGGTCCCTCGCCGAACTTGAACTGGACGCCGGTCTTCAGTCCCGCCTGCTCGACGGCGTTCGCCCACATGTCCTGCCCGCTGGTCCGCAGCTGCACCTCGATCGGGAGGCCGGCCCGGCGCACGATCAGGTGCAGGGCGCGGGGAAGATTCCTCGCAGGCTTTCGAGACCGCCGTGGACGGCGCCGACGCCCACCTGCTCTTCGACCGAGCTGGTGGCGGTCCGCAGCTTGAGCGCTACCTGCGCGTCCAGTCCCTTGATCGGCAGCCTGAGCGCGGCGCTCGCGCCGATGCCACCCGATTGACGCGTGCGTTTGAGGACCATGCCGCGGGCGATCTTCTCGAGCTGATGTGCCTGAAGATGGCCGCTGAGTAGCGCATTGATCTGGGCGAGCACGTGGCGGCCAAACCCCGAGGCGCTGCGCACGGTCTCATCCGACAGGCCCCACACCGGGATCGGCAGTAGCAGGAAGTCCGCTGGCAGCCTCTCGCCGACGGTGGCGATCACGCTGCTCTTGCCCGCTCCCGGGGGAGCCCAGACGATGGTCGCGCGCGGCTCTTCATAGGTGATCATCTCCAGCACCTGGCCCTCGACGTCGTGGCCGCCAAGCTCTGCGTGCGGCACGTGGTCGCTGGGGAGCTCTGCGAAGCGCTGTGTCGGCTCGAAAGCCTTCTCCTGCGCGAGCAGTTGGAGGTCGGCTGCGCTCACGAGGGCACCCACGGGGCGCTCACGCGGTACAGGCGCCGCGGGCGTCCGCGCACGCTCTGGCGCTCGTCGCGGGCGCTCACCAGCCCCTCGGCTTCCAGCTCCTCGAGCACCTTGCTGATCCGCTGCCTGGTCCATCCCATCCGGCGCATGAGCTCCGCGTCGGTCGGGCTCGCCTCGCCGATCGCCTCGAGCTCTGCGAACAGCATCGAGTGCGGGCGCCCGAGCAGCGCGGCGCGGTGAGCCGCATCTAGGTTCGCTGCTGCCGACGCCGGCATCTGATCGATGATCACGCGCCGCGCGACGTCAAGCAGTCGCCGCGGATTCTCAGGGCCCACGGCTGCGATCTCGGCGATCACGCTCCCCGGCTGGCTGCGTCCCAGGCGCTTCTCCAGCAGTTCCCTGCGCTGGCGCTCGTCCAGGCGCGGCGGCTCGACGATCACGGGGAAGAAGGCGTCGGCCGGCGGCGCGCGCACGATGTCGGCCGCGAGCGCATCGACTGCCGCTGCCCACGTGAAGGGCAGTTCCCAAAGCCGGTCGCGCATCCGTCCGAACAGGTCATATGCGATCCCCGCGTCGAGCAGGCCGTCGATGAGAATCACCAGGTCGGGCTGCTCGCGCCCAAGCTGGGCGAGGATGCTCAGAGCGTCGCCTTCACCGCCGGCCAGGCGCTGCAGGATGCCGGCGGCGCTCTCGTCCTCGGCGACGTTCAGCAGCCGCACCGGGCGCTCACGCCGGCGCAGCTCGAGCGCGAGGGAGTTCAGGAGCGTGGTCTTGCCTGCTCCGCGCTCGCCGAGGATCAGGACGTTCAGATCGTTCTCCAGCGCCCGAAGCGCCTGCTCGAGCGCGTCAGAGCGGACGAGCAGGCGTGCGTCGGCGGGGTTGTCGTAGAGGGGTCGTGGATCCAGGCGCGCCATGTTGCATAGATTACCGTATCAAAGGCAACGACAGGTTGCGTTCGTTACCGAAACCAACGCAACAGGGTGGCCCGCGAGATGGCAGATCAGGCGGGTCACCGGCTTGCGCCCGGCCGAAAGAGCGCCTTGATCGCGCACTCGGCCGTAGAAAGCGAACGCCTTCACGCAACCCCCTACCTCGACATGGCTTTCTGTTTTTCGTCGCTTTTGGAAAGCCGACTGCTATCATGTCCGCCTATGACTAAGAGCGAGCATCGGCGGGTGCTGGCCAGCTTCGTGGTGCTGGACGATGTGATCACGCGCGCGAGCGACGCTCTCTCCAGTGGTGATGTGGCCGTCGCAGAGCGCGCTCTGAAGCAGGCGAAGAAGGCTGTGTATGCCGACGCGCCGGCGTTGACGGTGCCGGAGGCGGCGGATGAGCTGGGTGTGAGCCGGCCGACTGTGCGTAGCTGGATCGCCAAGGGATTGCTCGACGTGCTTGGGGACACCTCGCCGCGCCGCGTGACGTTCGCGAGCGTTCAAAGCCTCAAGGAGCGTGTGACCAGGCTTCGTGCCATCGCCAAGGATGAGCGTCGCTTCGCTCGGTTGCTGAGCGAAGCCGCCGATCAACGCGCGCTCGCTCAGCCGGGGGCGCGAGAAGGCATCCAAGACGCTCTCGCTGGCAAGACCGTAGACCTCTGATCGCAGGCCCACTGCTCCCTCGATCGCTAAGCCTGGCGGTTCATGCACGGTTTGGCTACTCGGGAGTTTCGTTGGTAGCGACACGGAAGACTTCGACCAAGCGTTGCAGCGTGAACGGCTGGCGCAGCTTGGCCACGACGTTCTGGTTGGCGAACATGCCCTTCTCCCAAACAGCCTGCTCGCGGGGACGCGCATCGAGCCAATGGACCCGCGCCAGATACTCGCTCTGCTCCGGATCGTCAGCGTTCTCCCCCATGTTGGTCGCTCGGAGCTCGGCCTGCAAGATCGGCAGTGTCGCGCCGTCGATCTCAACTTGGAAGTCATAGGAGGTCAAGAAGCTGCCGGGTGACGTCAGCCACCTGCAGCGGCTCATCGGCGATCACGCCCCTGACCGAGGTATGCCGCCGGCGCGGTTGCAGCGGTGGCTGAACGCAATGATCATCACCGCTGTGCTTGACCGAGTTCGTGATGAGGGCGGCGAGCCGGTCTTCTTGCTCAAGGGCGGCCTGGCGATGGAGTTGCGGCTACAACTGCGAGCCCGCGCCACCGGCGACTACGACGCGGCGTTCAGGGCGCGGGCCGAGGAAGTGATCGACCGCCTCGACGAAGCGTTGGCTCAGCCTTGGAATAACTTCAACCTGACCCGCGACGCGCCCGAGACCATCCCCAACACGAAAGCGGTACGGCTTCGGTTGCGACTGAGCTACAAGGGCCGCACGTGGGGAAGCGTGAAGCTGGACCGCCGCTCTCGGCGCCGGTGCGCCCGCGGGGTCGGGAGCTGCCTCACCGGCGACGTTTGTATGCGAAACGCTCGACTCGTCGGCGACCAGCGTCCCGCCATGGCCGCGACCGCGGTAGGGTGCAACGATGGCAAGGCAGACAGGCGTCGCGCTTTACGTGATCGCGCTGGTAGCCGTCGTGGTCGGCGTGGACGTCTTGTTCTTCCGAAATCGGTTCTGGGAGCGCCTGATGGTGAATGTCGGGATCGTCTTGGTGTTCGCGGCGTTCGGTCTGAGGTTCCTGAAGCGAGGGTGAGCCGTCGTGTCCTCTGGGGAGAGCGGGTGGTCGATGGTCTCCAATGGGCGCTCTGGTCGTCTCGCTGAGGGCGGGCTTCCGGGCCGACTCGGCCGCGTGGCCGCAGGACGGTCACAGACCGAGGCAAGGAGCAAGCATGAACAGCGAGAATCGCGATCCCTCACGAGACGGGATCACCGATGCCTCCACCCCGGCCGTGGTCGATCGGGCCACGTTTCAGGCGCAACTGGACGCCCTGCGGGCGCGCGAGAAGGCGCACACCCGGGCGGGCGACGCGATCGCCGCTGCCCGGCGGCGACTGCCGATGGTCGAGTTGGACGCCGCGACTCGCCTGACCGGGCCGCACGGGCCGCTCACGCTGCTCGACGCCTTCGAGGGCCGCAGGCAGCTCATCGCCTACTACTTCATGTGGTACGACGGCAAGCCCGCCCCCGAGCAGTGCGAGGGCTGCACCCGCTACACGACGCAGATCGGCGAGCTCTCCTACCTGCACGATCGCGACATCACCTACGCCACCTTCTGCCAGGGCCCCTATGAGGAGAGCGTGCGCTACCGCGACTTCATGGGCTGGGATCTGCCCTGGTACTCAGTCCAGGAGTCGCTCGACACGCTCCTGACCGGCCGCCGGGTCGGCATGTTCCACCTGGTGTGCTACCTGCGCGACGGCAACCGGGTGTTCGAGACCTACTGGACCAACGGCCGCGGCGCCGAGGCGATGGACTACAGCTACGCGCTGATGGACCTGACTGTCTACGGACGCCAAGAGACCTGGGAGGACTCGCCCGCGGGCTGGCCGCGGCGCGGCGACTACAACTACCGTGCCAACGGGCGGCCGATCGCCCAATGGTCCCGGATCGAAGCCGGGCGCTCCGACGACCTCGGAAGCACGGCGGCGTGACCGAGCCGGCGCTGGTCTGAACGAGACCGAGCGAGCGGCCTGATGCTGCGGGCGCGCCAGATGAGCGGATCGTGCGGCGGCCGAGCTCCCTCACTGGCAGCCTGTGAGGTGGTGGGTGTGTTGGGCTGCTCTGGTGATCTTCCATAGCTGGTCGCAGCGGTGTACGACTCCGGCGCTGCGGAGTCTGCCGAGGCTGTCCAGCAGCGCGACTCGCTCGAGGTGGCTCAGTTCGGTGGCGATCTCGTCGACCGACCACAGCGTCTGGTCGTCGCCGATCAGCTTGATCACCGCGGCGTCGATCTCCTCTTCTGCCCAGGGCTGATGGGTGGTGGGGGATGTGTTCCCGTGCTGCATGGGAAGGGCATCCTTTCGGTGCCTGGCCCGCGGCAGTCCTTGCCGAGGGCGCTTGATGGACAGTCGATACTTATAGTCCATAGACCGATAGTCGTCAAGGGGCGATGCTTCAGGGGTGCCGATCCGCTCTCCCGCCCATGCCGCGTTTGGTCAGGCCGTGCGCGACGCCCGCGGCCGGCGGGGCGTCTCCCAGGAAGCGCTCGGGCATGAGTGCGGCCTTGATCGCACCTACATCAGCGGGATCGAGCGCGGCGAGCGCAACCCCAGCCTCACCAACGTCCTGAAGATCGCCAAGGCGCTGGACGTCACCGCCGCGGACCTGCACGCCCGAGCCGACACGATCCTCGCCGCCTGGGGGCGGTAGACGGGTTGGGGCGATCGGCCCCTGCACGCTCGACGGTTTCCAGCAGTCCAGCGGAGCGAAGTCACAAGGCCGCCCTTGGGTCATCGGATTACTGTTGGTGCTCCACCCACAGCCCGCTCAGCGGGACGGCCCATATGCGGTCTCCGAACGGCAGCGTCTGCTCGCTCGCGCAGAGAACGATGCCTGCCTTGAACCTCTCGCCCATGCGGTCGCGTAGCTTTTGCAAGGCGCGCACGTCGCTGCGGCTCGCGGATGCGGCGGCCTTGACCTCAATCGCGGCGATCTCTCCGGAGCGGCTCTCGAGCACGAGATCGATCTCTTCCTCGCGCTGGCGGTAGTGGTAGGCGGTGGTGTCGATCGCGGCCCACTCGGCATGCTTGAGCACCTCGGTGACCACGAAGTTCTCGAGCGCCTTGCCGGTCACCTGATCGTCGGTCGCGATACGTCGCTCGTTGGCGCCCAGCAGGTAGGCCAGCAGCCCGGAGTCGACGAGGTACGCCTTCGGAGCGTGTGTCTCGCGCGCAGCGATTCCCGGCCGCCAGGCCGGCAGGATGCGCACGAGGAAGATCGTCTGCAGCAGGCCGATGTACTCGCTCACTGTGTCGTCGGTCAACTTGAGCTTGGCGGCGAGCGCGCGATAGGAGAGAACGTTCGCGGCCTGCGCGGCCAGCAGCCGCAGCAGCCTTGGCATCTCGGTGAGCTTGCGTGCGTCGGTTATCTCGCGGAGGTCTCTGTCGAGCGTCGTGTCTATGTAGCTCGCGAACCATCGCGCTCGTCGACGCCCATCGCGTATGCGCGCCTCCGGGAATCCACCGGCAGCAACTCGTGCCACGAACGCCTGCCGGCCGACTGTGGCGCCCGTGATTCGGGGTGGCTCGCCGGCGAACAGGGCGTCGACTATGTTCGTGCTGGTCCCAGAGATCTCGCTTTGCGAGAGTGGCCACAGCGAGATCGTCTCCATGCGCCCCGTGAGCGCGTCCTTGACCTTCCTTGCGGTGTGCACATTGGCCGATCCGGTGAGCAGGAAGCGGCCCGGTGCGCGATCGCGGTCAACCGCGTCCTTGATTGCAAGCAGCAGGTCCGGCGCACGCTGGATCTCGTCGATGAAAACGGGGCCCTCCAGGTCCGCGACGAATCCGTCCGGGTCCCCGAGCGCCGCCTCGCGCGTCGCACGATTGTCGAGGCTGAGCTCCCGCGCTGGATGACCGCTGCGCACGATCGTCCTGGCCAGGGTGCTCTTCCCGACCTGCCTGGCGCCGGCGACGAAGACGACGCGAGTATCCGCCAGCGCTTCGAGCACGAGCGGCTGCGCGTACCGGACGAAGACCTCATCCGAGATGGGCATGTGGGGGCAGATGGGGAGTTTGTGTGTGGCAGATGCCGATTAGTCTACCGGTGGATGCCGATTAGTCTGCCGGTGGATGCCGATTGGCCAAGAGGCAGATGACGACTGCCTTGCCCCGCGAATGCGGCGCGAGACGACGGCGACGAGCGTTGCGAGCGGTAGCGCCGGGCAGCCGTCGCCGGCTCGCTCATTCCGTCCGCGAGAACCCGCGGATGGCCAGCGCGATGAAGATCACGATGAAGACGACGACGATCGCGAGCTCTGCGCCGATCGAGAGCGTGTGGCCGAAGACCTCCACGCTGGAGGGAAAGCGCGCTCGTGCGCTGGCGGGCATGTTCTGCGCGGCGAAGATGACCTGGCGCAGCGGCGCGACGGCGTAGGTGAGCGGGTTGATGTGCGTGAGCACGGTCAGCCAGCCGGGCAGGTTGTTGAGCGGGAAGAGCGCGCCCGAGAGGAAGATCATCGGGAACAGCAGCATCTGCATCACGACCTGGAAGCCTTCCATGCGTTCGATGTGGGTGGCGACGAACACGCCGAAGGCGGTCAGCGCGATCGCCATCAGCAGCTCCAGGCCGATCACCTCCAGCACCAGCAGGAGGGTGAGGCGCACGCCGACCAGCGGCGCCAGCACCAGCATGATCGTGCCCTGGGCCGCCGCCACCGTCGCGCCGCCCGCCGTCTTGCCGATCGCCAGGGAGGCGCGGCTCGTGGGGGCCACGAGCATCTCGCGCAGGAAGCCGACTCGCCGAAGCGCCTGACCAGGTCGCGCACGGCGACGATCGCCTCCGGGCGGCCCTTCGGCGCGCCTGCCGTGCGGTCTTCGATCGCGATCGCGGCCATCGATGCGAGTCTCGCGGTCCGGGGCGCGCCGGTCATCCGCAGCGCCAACGGGTTCGCGGCGCGGGAAGACTACGTAAAGCGTCGCGCGGGCGCCGGGGGAGCGCCGGCCGGCGGACCTTCGGCGCCGGCCCTCAACTCCCGAACCCAACCTGCTGGCGCCTCAACCCCAGCATCTTCGCCTTGGCCTCGGCGGCGAGCTGCTCTATCCAGGACTCGGGCGAGAGCTCTTCCCCAAGCATCTGCGCCTGGCGCTTGACCGTCGCGAAGTCGCCGGGCGCGAGGTCGTTGATGGCGCCCAGCGCCTGCCTGATCTCCTCCGCGCGCGCGGGATCGGCGCTCGGGTCGAACCCGCTCTCGGTGCAGAACATCGACCACGCCTGCTCCTGGCGCAGCGACTTGAACTCGAGCTTCCAGGTGAAGCGGCGCATCGCCGCCGCGTCGATCGAGTCCATCAGGTTCGTCGCCGCGACGAAGATCCCCTCGAAGCGCTCCATGCGTTGGAGCAGCTCGTTGACCTGTGTCACCTCCCAGTGGGCACGTGCGAGGCTGCGATCGCGCAGGAACGAGTCCGCCTCGTCGAGAAACAGCAGCGCCCCCTCGTTCTCTGCCTCGGTGAACATCTTCGAGATCTGCTGCTCCGTCTCGCCGAGCCACATCGACAGAAGCTCGGATGCCGAGCGCATCAGAATCGGCAGGTCCAGCTCGACGGCGATCTGCTCGGCGAGCTGCGTCTTGCCGGCGCCAGGCAGGCCCCAGAAGCAGAGCGAGCCCGCCGGGCGCTTGCGTAGAGACGCGATGATCTGCTGCGGCGTGAAGCGCCCGGCGATGTTGAGTAGCTCGAGGTCGTAGCCCGTGACGGAGTCCCGTATTCCCTCGGTGCGGTCACGACCGAGGACCTTCTGGCTGTGGGCGACCGCGCGCTTGATCACCTGCTCTCGCTCTGCGTCCAGCCGCTCCCGGCGTCTGCCGGGCGCATCGTGTGGCGCATCGTGCGACGCATCGTCGCCGAGCACGATCAGACGGGCGAGCTCGGCGGCCTGACGGACCTGCTGCTCGCCGAGCAGGCTGTACTTCGCGAGGTCGCGCTCCAGGCGTGAGGAGAGGCCGAAGTCCGAGATCACCTGCGCGACGCGCGCCCGCCGCTCCGCGCGCGAGCCGGTCAGCGCTTCGCAGTGGAAGAGGAAGGCGCCCAGGTTGCGCTCCGAGAGCTGCCGCGCGCGGTCGGTCAGCCAGACGCAGCGCACGCGGCTTCCCGTCAAGCCCTCGTCGGAGGCGCGCTCAGGGTCGTCGGCGTATGCGAGGTCGGCGTCGTCGAAGTCGAAGTCGAAGAGGTGCAACACGGTGCGACGCCGGGAGGCGAGCGCCTCGTGGGCACGATCGACGACCAGCACCGCGTCCGCGCTGGACCGCTCCACGTGGCGTTGGGCGATGTAGGTCCAGGTCGGCAAGTCGCCTGCCGCGACGTGCCTCGTCACGACGGCGTGTCCCTCGACGCCCTCGTCCTGGAGCAGCCGCGCCATCATGTCGCGCTTGTCGACCGTCTTTGGGCCGTAGACGAGCGCGTGCACGCCGCGATCGGCGGGCAGCGGCTTGCGGAGCAGGCCAAGGAGGATCTGCCTGTCGTCCTCGTGCAGTCGTCCGAGGGACCCTGTCGAGGGTGAGGGGCACAGCGGCTTGACGAATCGCTCGAGCAGCGCGGCGTCGTCCTCGGCCGGCTCTGCGAGCGTCGCGCCCAGATGGCTCGACGGCCCCTGCACCCGCAGCGGACGCTCCTTGACGTTCAGCAGGCCCGAGCGCACCAGCGCGCCTTGCTCCGACAGCGCCGAGACCACCTCTGGCTCCGGGTGGCCAAGTGCCGCTCCAAGCACTGTCTTGGTGGCCTGGTCGGCGCCCATCAGCAGCTCGAACAACTGAGAGAATCCGGGCCGAGCGCGGCCGATCTGGAACGCGAGCACCTTGCGCTCCGCCGCGTTCAGATCCAGCAGCGCCGCGATGCGGTCGATGTTCTCGTCCAGAGCGGTAAGGAACCGGGAGGACTCGACCTCCGCCGCACGCGCCCAGTCGCGCAGCGCGTTCTGGAACGCATCCCGATCCCGCTCGATCAGTCCGAACGCGCTGCTGCCGCGCAGGTACAGGCGGACGAAGCGTCCGCTGGTGCGCTCGCCGAACTGGCGCTGGAGGTCCTTCAACGTGGGCAGCAGCTTCTCGTCGGCCGCGCCCGCCTCGCGGCTCTCGCCGGCGAGCGGCTCGGGCGGGGAGACGGCCGCCGCGCAGCTCGCGTAGAGCAACGCGAACAGATGAGGGTCCGCGGCGAGCAGCCAGCCGAAGCCGGGGCTCTGCGCCAGTCGCAGCGTCCACGCCGCCATCTGCTGCGCGCCGGGCGTTTCAAGGGGGTTCTCAGATGGGTTGTGTGAATCGCTCATGCTCGCTTGGGGGTACGATTGGTAGGCGGACTATGAGTATCGCATACAGTTGTCACATGTGCGGCGCCGCCCGCCGCCGGCTGCACGGCCTTCGCGCAGCGGTCGGCTCGCGCGAGCGCAACGCAAGGCCTGTGCGCCGCCTCGCGCTCGTCGGAGCAGACGCGGAGATGCGTGCCGGCGTGGAGCGCCGGAAGGCGGCGGAGGCGCTGCTGAGCGCGATGGACAGCGGGGCGTCTGACTTTGGCCTGGATGCGATCGATCGGCTGAACTGGCCGGCCGCCGCGGACTGTTGAGCGCGCAGCTGTGGAACGGCGAGGGCACCGTACTCGCCGACACGTCAGCTTGGATGGCTGCTCGTCGCGACGTCGATGGCGGACGGATTAGGAATGCATTGGGGGGCAGATTATGAATATGGCCGAGGTGCCTTCCGCCGAGAGGTGAGGCGCGCAGCGGACCGACTCGACTCGCGGGGCGAGTTGGACGGGTGGCATGTGGCGGGTGGTACCGTGCGTCGCGTGGTCAAGACCAGCGTCTATCTCGACTCCGACGTCGACCATGCGCTTGCGCGCATGGCTGCCGCGCAGGGCACGACGAAGGCTGCCTTGATCTGCGATGCGCCGGCGAAGGCGACCGCCGCCGCTCCGAGGCCGCGCCCGCGCGCAGCGGGCGTCTTCGAAGGGCACGGCGATCTCGCGCGCAACGCAGACGACTATCTGGCGCGGACCGGATTCGGCGAGCGTTGATCGTTCTCTACACGCCCATGCACGACCAAGACGGCGCATTCAAGCTGCTCCCCTACGACATCGGATAGAGCCTCATCTGTGACCACAAGCGTCGAGCGCCAGGCGCCCCACCGCATGCTGAGCAAGCCGGCGTTGCGCGTCTGCCGTGCGCTGATGGCACTGGCCGCGTTCACAGCGATCGGCTACGAGGTGGCGGCAGGGCCCGGCGTCAGCGACGGTGATTACTTCAGCTATTTCACCGTTCTGAGCAATCTGTTCGCGGCGGCAATGCTGCTGTACGGAGCGCTCCCTCCCACCCACGAGCGGTCGCGCACGGTCGAGCTGCTCAGGGGCGCGGCGGTGGTCTACATCCTGACGACCGGGATCGTCTACCTGCTGCTGCTCTCAGGGCACGCCCCGACGTACCCGTGGGCCAACGCGGTCCTGCACTACCTGATGCCGATCGCGGTGACGCTCGACTGGCTGCTCGAGCCGCCCCACATGCGCCTGGATCTCGTGCGGACGGCCGTGCGGTGGATGGCCTTCCCGCTGGCGTACATCGTCTACACGCTCGCGCGCGGCGCGATCGTGGGCTGGTACCCGTACTTCTTCGTGAGCCCGCACCGCGCCGGCGGCTACCTGCTCGTGACCAGCGACGTCCTGGCGGTCGGGATCGGCATCGTCGCGCTGGTCGGCGCGACGACGTGGGCTGGAAATCGCCGTCGCGGCGCGCTCGTCTGACCGGCCGCCGCCCGCGAGAGTCGAGCCGGACATCCACACGGGCGCCGGGTGCTGTCGGGCTGACCTCCGCCTGCGCAGCGTGCCGACCCAAACGGGAGCTAACGTCTGCGGATCGTGCCGGCGTCCGCCTTCAGCACATTCGCGCACCTGACGACTCAGAACGTGGCGCTCTACCGGGGCGTGATGGGCGAGTTCCTCGCGGCCAAGCGACGGTTCGTCGTGCACCTGCGCCTCGAGGATGTCCACGACGCGCTCATGCGTGACGGCTCCTTTGGCCAGATCGCCGCCGAGTCGGTCGCCGACGCGCTCGCGCAACTCGTGGATTGGGGCAACCTGCGAGCCGACCCGGACACGAGCAGGGTCACGACCGTCGAGGATTTCCATCGCGCGCGCTACCTCTACCAGCTCACCGCCGCCGGCGAGGCTGCCGAGCGGGCGCTGGCCGTCTATGACGAGCAGCTTGGACGGCGTGGCGCGTTGCAGGCCGTTGCCCTGGAAGACATCGCAACCCAGCTCCAGGGGTTGATCGTGCTCGCCGGCGAGCAGACGCCGGACGCCGCGCGCGTGGGGCTGGCGCTGCGCGATCTGTCCGTCCGCTCGACCGACCTGGCCGAGAACGCGCAGGCCTTCATGGGCTCGCTGCGACGCACGATCGATCTCTACGACGCCGATGCAGAGGCGTTTCGCGCCTACAAGGACCGTCTCATCGACTATCTCGAGCGCTTCATCAAGGACCTTGTGACGATCGGAGGGCAGATCGCGGCGCTGCTGCACGAGCTGCCCCACGAGCAGGTGTCCAGGCTGATCTCGATCGCGGCGCGGCGCGAGGCCGAGGACGCTGCGCCGGGCGGAGATGCCGGTGCGGAGGATCACCGCGAGGCCGCCTACCTGGCCGGCGTGGCAAGCTGGGAGGAGCGTTGGCGGGGACTGCGCGAATGGTTTCTCTCGGAGCCCGGCCGCCCGAGCCAGGCCAAGCTGCTGCGCAGCCGCGCGCGGCAGGCGATACCCGATCTGCTGGCCGTCGTGGCCACGCTCAACGAACGCCGCTCCGGACGCTCGGACCGCTCGGCCGACTTCCGCACGCTGGCGCTGTGGTTCGCGCAGGCGCCGGACGAGGCCGCCCTGCACCGGCTCTGGCGCTCGGCTTTCGGCCTCTACGGCGCGCGCCACCTGATGCTCGATCGCGAGACGCTCGCAGAACGGGAGGAGCAGCCAGTCCCTGCGAGCACACCTTGGGCGCAGGCGCCATCGCTGCGAATCAGCCCTCGGCTGCGGCGCACCGGCAGCTACGAGCGGCGCGGCGGGCCGAGCCGCATCGAGAGCCGCGAGCAGGGACGCCGCCTGCTGGCCCAGCTTCTGGCACGCCAGTCCGCTCAGACCGCGGCCGCGAGAGCACGGCTCGCGACCTCGCGGCCAACCAACCTCGGTGAGCTGGGGCATCTCGACGAAGATGCATTCGACCTGTTCCTGGCGTTGCTCGGCGACGCGCTCAGCGCCCGCCGCGCCGGCGAGCGGGAGGTTCGCACCACCACCGCGGATGGGACGCTGGAGGTGCGCCTGACCGCGCTCGCCGACGCTCCCCTGGTGGAGATACGCACGCCGGCCGGCGTCTTTCGCGGCCCTGATCACGTGATCGAGATCGCCGACCTGATGCCCGGCGCGGGGGCTCACGCCGACCTGATGCCCGGCGCGGGCTCGGATGCGGCGAGCACCGGCGCCCCGGCCGACGATGCGCAGAAAGCGCTTGAGGAGGCGCCGGCTTGAGCGCGGCGCTCGACAACGCGCTGGAGGACGCCCGAGCGCGGGAGCTGCGCCAGGCGGCGCGCGCGCTGCTGCGCCGGCCACTGCTCAACGCGGCCACCGCGCCGGAGGACTTTCGCCTGGTGCGCCGCCACGCGGCCGAGCTGCGCTCATGGTTCGACGCCAACGTCGGCTGGCGGCTGGTCGTCGACAGCGAGGTCGCGCGACTCGTGAAGCTCACCGCGGACGCTGATGATCCGAGCCACCCCGCTCGCGACACGCGCTCGCGCGCGTCCTTCACCCGCCGCCGCTATGTGCTTGCCTGCCTGGCTCTGGCTGTGCTGGAGCGGGCCGATGCTCAGATCACGCTTGGGCGCCTGGCGGAGGGCGTGATTCTCGCTGCGGCCGACGAGCGGCTTGCGCAGGCCGGGGTCGAGTTCACGCTCGCCGACCGCGAGCAGCGCGCCGATCTCGTCGCCGTGGTCAGGCTGCTGCTGGAGCTCGGCGTGCTCAGCCGTGTGGCGGGAGACGAGGAGGCGTTCGTGCGCGCCTCCGGCGATGCGCTCTACGACGTGAAGCGGCGCGTGCTTGCCGGCGTGCTGGCCGCTCCGCGCGGGCCCTCGACGATCGCTGCGGAGGCGTTCGAGGATCGCCTCGCGGCGCTTCTCACCGAGCCTGTGCCCGAGACCGACGAGCTGCGCAACCGCGCTCTTCGCCACAACCTCACGCGCCGTCTGATCGACGATCCTGTCATCTACCACGACGAGCTGGATGCCGAGCAGGCCGCCTACCTTTCATCTCAGCGTCATGCCCTGACCAGGCGCATCGCCGATCTGCTCGGCCTGCTCCCGGAGGTGCGCGCCGAGGGCATCGCGATGGTCGATCCCGAGGACGACCTCAGTGATGTGCGGATGCCGGACACCGGCACCGATGGGCATCTCACCCTGCTGCTCGCCGAGCATCTCGCGGGGCGCATGGAGGGCTCCGGTGACCCCGCGTCCGAGGAGGAGCTGCGCGCGCTCGTTCGCGACCTGGCGCAGGAGCACCGCTCCTACTGGCGACGTGGCGCCCGCGAGCCGGGAGCGGAGATCCTGCTGCTCCAGAGCGCGCTGGAGCGGCTGGCGGCGCTGCGGTTGGTGCGGCGCGAAGGCGACGGCGTCAAGCCGTTGCCCGCCGTCGCGCGCTATGCGGTCGCGGAGCCGACGGTGGCCGGCGAGGTCGATCAACTGGAGATCGGCGGGTGAGCCGGCCTCTGCCACAGCCCCAGCGCGAGCGCTGGCAGCCGTTGCGCGCCGGCCTCGTTGACATCTTCTATTACGACCACGAGGAGTTCCACTTCCGCGACGGGCGTCTGCTGCTGCGAGGCAACAACGGCACCGGCAAGTCGAAGGTGCTCGCGCTGACACTGCCCTTCCTGCTCGACGCCGAGCTCTCACCCCACCGGGTGGAGCCCGACGCCGAGCCGAAGAAGCGCATGGAGTGGAACCTGCTGCTCGGCGGCGAACACTCCCGAGACGAGAGGGTTGGCTACACCTGGCTGGAGCTCGGGCGCCGCGACGCGGATGGGCAGGCGCTCTACTGCACGCTCGGCTGCGGCCTGCGGGCCGTCAGCGGCCGCGGCATCACAAAGCACTGGTTCTTTCTCAGCAATCAGCGCGTCGGCGAGGATCTGGCGCTGGTCGACGGCGGCGTCGGAGGCGCGCTCGGCCCCGAGCGGCTGGAGGACGCGATCGGCGCGCACGGGGCGGTGTACGGGACGGCGAGCGCCTATCGTCGCGCGGTCGACGAGACCCTGTTCGGACTCGGTGAGCAGCGCTACGGCGCGCTGATCGACCTGCTGATCAAGATCCGCGCGCCGCAGCTCTCCAAGCGTCCCAGCGAGCGCGCCCTCTCCGACGCGCTGACCGGAGCCCTGTCGCCGCTCGACCAGGCGTTGATAGCCGACGTCGCCGAGGCCTTCCGCGGGCTCGAGGAGGACCGCGGCGCGCTCACGGCGATGCTGGAGGCGCGCGAGGCGGCCGAGCGTTATCTGAGCACCTACCGGGACTACGCGCGCATCGCGTGCCGGCGCCGAGCGGCGCCGCCGCGCAGGGCGCAGAGCGAGTTCGATCGCGTGAGCCGCGATCTGGCCGCCGCACAGGAGGCTCACGCCAAGGCGGGCGCCGAGCGCGAGCAGGCCCAGGCCGCCCTCCTGGAGCTGCAGGACGAGGAGAAGCGACTGCGGGTGCAGGACAGGACGCTGCGTGAGGGGCCAGAGGCGCGCAGTGCGCGCGAGCTGGAGAACGCCGCCGAGCAGGCGCGGCTGGCCGCCGGCCGCGCCCGTGAGGCCAGAGGGGAGCTCCAGCGCCGCGCCGACGCGCAGCGCCGCGGGCAGCGCCGGCTCGCCGAAGCCGGCGAGCGGGCAGATGACGCCGGGCGGCGCCTTGCGCAGGCGCGTGGTGGCGCCTGCGAGCAGGCCG
The DNA here is from genome assembly GCA_027315115.1 of Solirubrobacterales bacterium. Lineage (GTDB taxonomy): Bacteria > Actinomycetota > Thermoleophilia > Solirubrobacterales > Solirubrobacteraceae > Palsa-744. The sequence continues at coordinate 74,490 of DAHUYQ010000006.1, forward strand.
GCGACGCGGGGATTGGGACGGCCTTCGCCGAGCAGGTCGATGGCCCGATCGGGGCGGCAATCTCGGTGCAGGCAGACGCGGGTCTTGCCGGCGATGGCGCGTCCGCCGGCGGGCAGGACGGCGAGGCGCACGGAGAGGCACTGCCGGGCGAGGATCGCGGCGCCACGCCGGACGCGCCCGCGGCTGCGGATCTGGCGCGGGCGCACGAGAGCCAGGCGGCGCAGATACGCGATCGCGCCGGCACGCTGCTCGACTCTCAGCAGCGTGCCATCGAGCATCTGCGCAAGCTGCTGGGCGTGCTTGAGCAGCGCGACGCGACGTTGATCGGAGCGCGCCGCCGCCACGACGAATGCAGCAGCGAAGCGGCGGACCTGGCGCAGCGGCGCGCCGATGCGAGCCGAGCGATGGAGCAGGCCGCGACCGATCTGACACGCGCCGCGGGCGCCTACGTGGAGGGGGCGAGGAGGCTCTCGCTGAGCGATCCCGCCGAGGTGATCGCCAAGCTCGAGCTCTGGACGCACAGCCTCGACGGCGCAAGCCCGCTGCAGGCGGCCGTTCTGGCGGCCGCGCGCGCCGCCGGCGACGCGCTCGCGCGCGCCGAGGCCGATCTCGACGCCAGGCAGGGCGGGGAGAGACGGCTGCTGGATGATCTCGACGCCAAGATCGAGGAGATTCGCGCCGGCGCGCAGGAGCCGCCGCCAGCGCCGCACACGCGCGAGGCGGCCGCGCGTCAGGGGCGCCCCGGCGCGCCTCTGTGGCAGCTTGTCGATTTTCGCGATGAGGTGACGGAGGACCGGCGCGCCGGGCTCGAGGCGGCGCTGGAGGCCGCGGGCATCCTCGACGCTTGGGTCAGCCCCGACGGCAAGCTGCTCTCGCCCGGCGCGCAGGACGTGCTGCTGGCGCCGGAGGCGCTCGACGCGCCCGGTGGCGCAAGCGCGGCCTGTCTGGCCGATGTCTTGCGCGCGGCGATCGACCCGGATGACCCGCAGGCCAGTAGCGTCGCGCCGGAGGCGGTGGAGCGCATTCTCGCCACGGTCGGCCTGGGCGCCGAGCAGGGAGCGACATGGGTGAGCCACGCCGGCGAGTTCCGCATCGGCGTGCTGCGCGGCGCCTGGCGCAAGCCCGCCGCCGCGTTCATCGGCCAGGGCGCGCGCGAGGCGGCACGGCGCGCACGGCTGGCCGAGCTTGAGCAGAGCAGGGAGCAGGTGCGCGGAAGGCTCGCCGAGATGGACGCCGAGCGCGCCGCCCTGGCCGAGCATCGCACCGAGCTGGAGCAGGAGATCGCGAGCATGCCGGCCGACGAGGCCCTGCGTGACGCGCACACGGTGCTCGCCGGTCTCGACGCCGAGCATGGACGCCTCGCGGGGCGCGTGGACGCGGCCGCGCGCGCACTCGCGCAAGCCGAGCAGAAGCGGGCGCAGGCCGAGCAGACGCTGCGTGAGAGCGCCGCGGAGCTCGGGCTGCCCGCTGAGCGTGAGCGCCTCGATCAGATCAGCCGCGCCCTGCAGGGTCTCCGCGTCGCGCTGGCCGAGCTGTTCTCCGCCTACCGCGAGCAGATGGGCGCGCACGCCGCCGCCGCGGAGGCCGCCGCGGAGCTCCGCGCCACCGAGCACGATCTACGCGAGCAGGAGGGACGCCGGCAGGGCGCCGAGCGGGAGGCGGCCGAGAGTGGCGAGCGCCACAAGACTCTCCAGGAGACGGTGGGCGCGGCGGTTGCGGAGATGCAGAGCAAGCTCGCGGCGGTGGCCGTCGGGCTGCGTGAGAACGAAACGGCACGCGGCGAGGCCGACGAGCGGCGTACGAGTGCGCTGAGGGCCGAAGGCGACGCGCACGGACGCCTTAGCACGCTCGGCACGGATCTTCACCAGGTCACCGAGCGTCGTCGCGCGGCGGTCGACTCCCTGCGCCGGTTCGCCGCGACCGGCCTGATCGCGGTCGCGCTGGGCGGCGAGGTCGAGCTTCCCGGCGAGGATGAGTCCGAGGCGGAAGGGGAGTGGAGCGTGAGGGCGGCGCTGCGGGTCGCACGCGCGATCGAGCAGGCGCTGGCCGACGTGGCCGACGACGACGGCGCCTGGCAGCGCGCGCAGCGGCGGGTCACGGACGAGCATGGCCTGCTCGCCGACGCGCTGCGCCGCCACGGCAACAACGCTTCGGCGCGCATGGAAGAGGAGGGGATCGTGGTGGAGGTCGTCTTCCGCGGCCGCGCGAGCACCGTGCCGGAGCTTGCGAGCGCGCTCGCGGAGGAGGTCGCGGATCGTGAACGGCTGCTCGACGAGCGCGAGCGCGAGATCCTGGAGAACCATCTCGTCAGCGAGGTCGCAAGCAGCCTGCAGGAGCTGATCTCCGATGCCGAGCACCGCGTCGACGACGCCAACAGAGAGCTCGCGGATCGGCCCACGAGCACCGGCATGCGGCTGAAGCTCTCATGGCGGGTGCTAGACGACGGCCCGCCGGGGCTGGCGGAGGCGCGCAGCCGCCTGCTGCGCCAGACATCCGACGCCTGGTCGCCGGAGGACCGCGCCGCGGTCGGCGCGTTCCTGCACAGCCAGATTCAGGACGTGCGCTCGCGCGATCTCGGCGGCCCCTGGATCGAGCACCTGACCGAGGCGCTCGACTACCGCTCATGGCACCGCTTCACGATCGAGCGCCACCAGGGCGGCCGCTGGCGCAGCGCGACGGGTCCGGCATCCGGCGGCGAGCGGGTCCTCATCGCCAGCATGCCGCTGTTCGCCGCCGCCTCCTCCTACTACGCCTCCGCAGGCAACCCGTGCGCGCCGCGCATGGTGATGCTCGACGAGGCGTTCGCCGGCGTCGATGACGACGCGCGCGCGAAGTGCCTCGGCCTGCTGGCGGCCTTCGACCTCGACGTCGTGATGACCAGCGAGCGCGAGTGGGGCTGCTACCCGGAGGTGCCGGGGCTTGCGATCGCGCAGCTCGCACGCGTACAGGACATCCCCGCCGTGCTCGTGAGCCACTGGGAGTGGGACGGCGCGACGCGCACCGCGGTGGAGCGTCCGCAGCCGAGCTCCAGCACGACCGTGGCGGCTGGCAACGGCGCCGCATCCGCCGACGGGGACGGTTTGTGGGAGAGCGCCGGCGGCGATGGCTGACGCGCACAGCCTCGGGCGCTGTGTCTGGGCGGATGACCGGGTGTGCGAGATCGGCGAGAAGCGAGGCGACGCGCAGAGGCTGCGCCGCCTGCTGGGCGACCCCGCGCTTGGGTGGCTGCTGCAGCGGCTGCGGCGGCGGCTGGAGCTCGGGCGCCCGCTGCAGGGTGTCGTCACGCTCCAGGATCCATCTTCAGAACAGCGCAGAGCGGTGTCGCGTCTGCTCGGCCGAGCGCCGACGGCGGGCAGTGCGCTCAGCGTGTCGCTCGACGCGCTGGAGCAGGTGATGCGCGACTCGGGGGCGAGCCCCGACGGCCTCGCGGCGGCGGTCATCGCGCTCACCGGGCCCGTCGCGGTGCGCTCGCAGACGCTCGAGGCGGAGCGGGCTGCCTGGGAGCAGGCGTTCGCGCCGCTGATCGACGCGGTCGGAGGGCGTATGGCGGCAGACGGCGAGCAGGGCGAGCGGCTGGCGGCGTGGCTTGAGCATCTGCGAGCCTCCGGATCGGTCAAGCGTCTGGAGCCCGATCCCGAGACGGCGGGCCTGCTGCTGCAAGCGCTCACCGAGGTGATCGCCGCGCTCCCAGCCGACGGAGAGCCGCTTGGACGCTTCGCGGCTCGCGTCGCGGGGGGCGCGCACGCGCTCGACGACGGGCAGCCGCTGGCCACGCTCGCGCTCGGCGCGGCACGGTCGATCGCGGGTCTGCGACCGTGTGCCCCCGGAGAGTCGCAGACGGAGTCGCGACGCGAAGCGTGGGCGGGCGTCGGCCTGCTTTGCGACGAGCTCTCCAGCGTCGTGCTTGCGTTCGGCCTGCCCGGAGACGCGCGCACGGGCACGGGTGGCATCCTGCGCGCCGCCCGCGAGTGCGGCCAGCCCGTCTGGCTCACGCTGCGCCAGCTCGTGCGCGACCCGCCGGCGCTCGTGCGTCAGGGCCGATCTCTCTCGGGGACGACGGTGCACATCTGCGAGAACCCGGTGATCGTCTCGCTGGCTGCGGACCGTCTGGGACCGCAAAGCGCGCCGCTTGTCTGCACAAACGGCCAGCCGACAGCCGCGACGATCACGCTTCTGCGCGCCCTCCACGCCGCCGGCGCAGAGCTTGCGCATCATGGCGACTTCGACTGGGGCGGCATCCGGATCGGCAACGTGCTCCATGCGCGGCTGTCCGTGAGGCCGTGGCGGTTCGACGCGCAGACGTATCTGCGTCTGGCGGAGGACGCGCCTCCGACTCGGAGACTGAGCGGCCGCCAGGCCAACGCCGCCTGGGATCCGGCTCTCAGCGATGCGATGCATCGCGTCGGACGGCGCGTGGAGGAGGAGAGCGTGGCGGAGGAGTTGCTCGTCGATCTCGACGCGTGAGATCTGGCGACCGTTCTGGCCGCGGGGCCGGACTACAATTGGCCTCGATGAAGGCCGCAATTGTTGAGCAGACGATCGACCGCGCGGGTCGCGCCTTGATCGACGCTGCGCCCGCGCCGGCGAAGGTGATCCTGTTCGGCTCGCGAGCGTGCGGGGATGCGACTGACCGCAGCGATTTCGATTTTCTCGTGGTCGAGCGGGACGTCGCCGATGCCTTCGCCGAGACGGCGCGCTTGGGGCGCGTTCTTGGCCGGCTGTTGATTCCGGCCGACGTTGTAGTCGTCAGTCAACGGCACGCGGAAAAGTGGGCGTCCGTGAATGGCACGCTGGTCCACGACGCAATGAGCCGGGGAAAGGTCATTGCCGAGTCCTGAGGCACGCGAGCTTGCGTGGCTGCTCATACGGAAGGCCGAAGGGGACGAAGCGATCCTCGACAGGTTGCTCGACGACCACGATGTGCCCGATGACGTGCTCGGCTTTCATGTTCAGCAGGCGGTCGAGAAGCGCTTGAAGGCGGTGCTCGCGCTCAACGAAGTCGAGTATGAGCGCACCCACAGCGTCAGTTATCTGGCGGCGCTCATCGAGCAGCGAGGCATCGACCTCCCTGACTGTCGCGAGGAGCTTGAGGCATTGACGCCGTGGGCTGTCGCGGCCCGTTACGACGGCACGTTTGAGCAGTTGCTCGACCGCGCTGGGGCGCGCGTGCTCGTAGCGGCGTTGCAGGAATGGTCGGCGCGCCTGGTTGATGCGCGAGAAGAGGCTGCGCCGCAGGCCGAAACGGACGATGCCGACGGTGAGGAGGCCACAGAGCCGCCGGCTTGATGGCAGCTCCCGCCGCTCTACCCGCGGGTTCCCCCCGCGCGCGGCAGCGCAACCAGCTCAAAATCCGCGCTGACCTTCTCGATCTCCGCTTCGAGCTCGCCGAGCCGGGCGCCGGCGACGAAGCTCATCGGGTCGCCGAGCGGCACGAAGAAGTTGTCGTAGTGGGTCGGCACGATCGCCCGCGGCTCAATCAGCCTGAGTATCCGCGACCAGTAGCGGGGGGTGAAGCTGCGGCCGGCGACGCCTGCGAGGAACACGTCGATGTTCTGCTCGCGCACCGCCTCGTCGATCAGGTTGGCGCTGCCCTGGTGGTAGAAGCTGACGCCCGCGACGTCGATCCTGATCGCGTACACCTCGCCGCAGCGGTAGGCCCGCGGCGAGAGCGCGTCGAGATGCTCGCAGCTCAGCTCGCCATCCATCGGCACCGCCAGGCCGAGCAGCAGCTTGGAGTGCGCGCTCGGCGTGAAGCTGACGGTGAACGGGCCGAGCTCGTAGCGGCGGTAGGGCTCGACAGGCACCGCGCGATCGGCGAGGCCGTGCAGCGACATCAGGTGATGTAGCGATCGTGAGCCGTATGCGTCGCAGCCAAAGCGCCTTGCGATCGCCGGGGCGTCCACGGCATGGTCGAAGTGGGTGTGGCCGACGAGCACGCCCAGCACCTCGCCGCCCGGGATTAGCAACCGGTCGAGCAGCCGCTCGTCCGGCAGCGCGCCCCGGCCTCGCAGCAGGCTCGCGAGCGGCACGCGGGAGAGGTATGGATCGACGAAGATCGTCTTCGCCTCATACGTGATCCTGTAGCCCGAGACGCCCAGCCATTCCAGCTCGAGGCCGTCGGGCAGCCCAAGGCGCCTGCCTTCCAGCTCGGCCAGCGCCTCATGTCCACGGCGTTCCTCGCGTCCGCGCCGGGCGCGCGAGTAGGCCAGATCGCCAAGGTGCCGGAGCGGAGCGGGCAGCGAGGAAGCCATGCGTGCATGATGCAGGCTCCGAGTCGGCCATGCCGTGGGCTCCTTAGCGCCCGGCGCTGCCGGCTCACTACGATGGCTCTGTGAGCGGCCAGACGATTCCCGGTGGCGTTGTGCACGAGCTGCCCGCGGACCTGCGCGAGGGGCTGATCGTCAGCGCGACGGCGCTCGCGGCCTGGACGGACATCACGCCTCTGGCCCGCAACGAGTTCATCTGCTGGGTGCAGGACGCCAAGCAGCGGGCCACCCGCGAGCGTCGCATCCGGCGCACCCGGGAAGAGCTGGAGGAAGGGATGCGCCGGCCCTGCTGCTGGCCGGGGTGCAAGCACCGCGAGCGCAACGGCAGGTAACTGTCGGGCGCCGTGAGGGCGCTCCATCATCCGTCCAGGGAGGCTGCGCGCCGAGGTGATCGCAGCTCACGCTTGCCGAGGCTTACGGCTGCCTGAGCTCCCGTCATGGAAGGAAAGAACTTGAAGCGTTCGCTGCTGGTCCTGCTCGTCTGCCTGTGCTGTCTTGCCACGCCGGCCGCTGCCGTCGCGTCGACGACCTCGCCGCCGCCGAAGGCGCGGGCGGCCGGGATCGGTATGGACGTTGCCGGCGCCTTCGCCGGAAAGCTCGCCACCGGCGGCGCCTCGTTCCTGATCTCAAAGCTCCAGGATGGAGCGCTCGGCAGCACCGGTGTGAGCGTCGGCAACTTCCTGTCCGACGTAGGTCTCGGCGGTAACAACGCTGAATTCGCGGAAGTCAAAGAAGAGCTGAACGCCGTCAGCGAACGGATGGTCGGCCTCCAGCAGCAGGTCGGCGCGCTGGACGGCAAGCTTGACCAGCTCGGCGCGACCGTCTCAAACGGCAACTACGCGATCCTGGTCGCGTTCGCCAACAAGCTGCGTAGCGCCGTGCTCACCGGCGACCGCAAGCTGCGCGCGATCGCCGCCGCCCCGGTGGATCAGCGCCGCAGCCTGGCCGCCGACTTCGCCGACTTCTACAAACGAGAGCTCCAAGACAAGGAGCTCGAGTTCGAGGGCTACCTGACCGGCAACGGCGTGCCCGGCGCCGAGGGCATTCTCAAGATGTCCAGCCGCAAGGCCCGCAGCGCGGCCCAGCCCTTCTTCACCTACACGATGAGCAAGTTCCCGCTCGAAGTGTTCAACGACTACGCGATGGTGCAGGCGGTCTGGCTGGAGGAGCGGCTCAACTTCATGCACTTCGAACACAAGACTCCCGAGCAGATGCAGGCCGCGATCAACGAAGCCAGGGAAGCGGCCAGCCGTGAGCGCCAGGAGATTCCCTCTCTGCTCCTCTTCCCCAACACGGTGATCGACACGAGGACCAACCTGATGTGGTCATGGCGGATCAGTCCCTCGGGCTGCGATGCGAAGAACAACGAGATCCTCACCAAGGAAAAGCAGATCACCGAACTGCGCGTACTGCGCATAAAGCCCGCCGACTGGCCCAAGCCGCTGCTGGACGCTCAGGCACAGTTGCGGGACCTGCGCGCCCAGTTCATGCAATGCCTGTACGACCACGGCGCGGACGCCAACCAGGCTACCTACGACGAGCGGCCCGGCCGCGTCTCGACGGAACCGACCAACGGCAGCCCGCCCGCAGGCTGGGCCCGCCCGACGGTCGAACAGATCAAGGCGCTTGACAGCGGCGCCGGCGGCGCCGTGCCGGCCTGGCTGAACGCTCGCGGCGGCTTCCCGTCCGGGATCACCGGCGAGGTTTGGACGGTGTCGCGCAGCGGCAACAGCGCCACGACCGTCAATCAGACAACCGGCTCGGTGCAGGGCCGTGACGTCAAAGACAAGGCGTTCACGCTGCTTCAGGGCGAAACGGTCGGGTCCTGGTACTGGGTGGGGTAGCCGGCAGGCGCCCTTTGTGCCGCTGAAGTCGGAACGTGTAGACACCGTCAGAGCGCTTGCCTGTGCATCCAAGGAACACGTGCCTGCCGCGCAGGTGGTTGCCGTATCGCAGGCGCACGTCGACTTCGACCGCCACCTTGCCCTTCAGCGAGCGCAGGCGCTTCAGCGGCACCTCGATCCTGCGGCCGTAGACGTGCACGGCCGCTCTCCGGCCGCCGACTTGCGCTCGGACCGACCGCATGTGCCTGCGGTCGGCCTTGCCGAGAATGATCGTGAGCTTGGCGCTCGGCGATAGGCAGCGCCGGCCCGCCTGAGAGACGACGGGGACCTCGACCACAGGGCTGTTCAACTGCGGTTGGGTTGGAACCGCGGGAGCCGGCACGGCAGGCAGCGGGATCGGCTGCCAATCGGCGCCCAGGTCCTGCGGCCCGTCGAACCCGCTGGCTGCGGTCAGGCGCGCCAAGTGCGATCCGTCGGCGTTCATGGTGAATATCTCGACCGCGCCGCTCGGCGTTTCCTCGCCCTCGTCGTCTTTGCATTCGCCTTCGGTCGTGCTGGTGTCCGGCTTTGCGAGGACACCGTCCCTGGTCGACTCGAACACGATCTGGCGGCCGTCGGGCGAGAACCTCGGAGCCAGGTCCGAGTAGACCTTGCCTTCGGCGTCCGGGCTCGGAACGCTCAGCGGGTGCTGGTCGCTGCCGTCCGCGCGCGCCACCCAGATCGCCGCGCCCGCGGCCTGATCGCCTCGCGCATAGACGATCTCGCCCCCGTCCGGTGACCAGGAGGGGCTGTTCTCGGCCACGTTGATGGCATGGATTACCGGCGTCGATTCACCCTGATGAGGTCCGTCGAGGTGATACACCCAAATGTCGGCGGCACGCCCGAAGCCCTTCACGAACGCGATCTCGCTGCCGTCAGGCGACCATGAGGGCTGTGCGTCGTAGCCGGCGGGCCCTTTTTCGTAGGCGGTGAGCAGCCTGGTCAGATGACCCGTCGCGATGTCGAGCACCCACAGGTCCGCTTTGGCGCCCTCACCGCGCCGGAAGACGATCTGCCGTCCGTCCGGTGACCACGCCGGCTCGTAGGCGGCCTTCGGGCCGCTGGACACCTGAGCGGCGCTCGTGAGCTGACGCACGTCGGCACCGTCGATGCTCATCACGTAGATCTCGTCGTATGCGGTGTGGTCGGCGGCCTGCCGGTTGCTGACGAACGCGATCCTACGCCCGTCAGGTGAGACTGCGGGCTGCACGTCGTCGATCGGGGTCGCTCCCGCTTCTTCGGTGGCGCTTGCGCGCGCGACCGACCCGGTGCCGGCCTCACCCTTGCCGCCTTTGCCTCCGCTGCATTCCTCTCCGCTCTCCTCGTCGCTGACGCCAGGGGGCAGGTAGCTGTTGTAGGTGAGCCTGCGCAGATCGCTACCGTTGCCGGCCATCGAGTAGAGCTCGAAGCTGGTGCCGCCGTATGCCGCGGGACGGTTGCTGGAGAACACGATCCTGCTGTTGCCGCCCGGGAACGACGCGCCGGCAGGCGCGGCGCCGAGCGCAAGTCCCGCCGCGGTGCTTGCCACCGCCGCAAGCGCATACAGACGTCTGTGTGTGAGTTCCAGCGCGGACATGCTGCTGATCATCGTAGGTGGCGTCTGCAGCCGGGACATCCGTATCGGCTCGCGACTCCCCTCGTGGTTTGACCACAGCCGGACTGCGCAGTCCGGGACGATGGAAAGCGGGGCGCCTTCGCCTAGCGTCAATCGGCGAGACGTGTCGCGCAGTGATGACCGCGTCTCGCATCGCCTGACAGCACTGCTTACATCCGAGTGAGCAGGCGAGAGCCATGTACAACAGCACTCAGCTAGGAGGCAAGGATGTCCATGAGAATCGCCAGGCTCGCGCGGCGGAGCGTGTCGCCAACCGTGCTCTGCGCGCTGGCGGCCGGAGCGGTTGCCCTCGCGGCAGTAGCGCCGGCGCAGGCCGCCGGGGGGCCGGAAGGCGGCGGCGAGGAGACAACGCTCACCAACAACCTCTCCTATCCGGTCATCTGGTCCGACGGGGCGGCGCTTGCACTGCCTGGTGAATTCGGCAAACCAGAACTGCCGGCGGAAAAGGCCGTCTCCTACACGGATCCCACGACCGAAGAAACCTTCGATGTCTGGAAGCAGGCCGAAGAAGGGGTTAGCTGGCAGGCCGAGAACGAAGTCGCCCTGGCGCCGGCCGACGTGAGCGAAGTGGACTGGGGTGACAACCTGGAAGCGAAGTCGCTGACGCCGGGAAAGCCCGTGCGCGTGGAGACGACGCTCATCAAGAACCTCGAAAGCCCGATGATCGCGTTCGACATGATCTCGCTCGAAGGCGAAAAGCGAGAAGAGGTATTCGCTACTCCTGGCACCGAATACGAAAGCTCCCAGGCGACGATGTACTCCGCCTGTGCGCGCCTGACGATCCAGCGCCTGCAGATCAGCCGCGAAGATCCGTACCTCTCTCTGCTGAAATGGGATGCCGCAAGCGGACAGTGGACCGGGAAGGACCTGGTCTCCGCGCCGGTGTTCGAGGGTGGCGTCTGGGAATCGGCGGCCGAGGGCAGCGGCTACACCGCTGAGGTAAACGGCTCAGGCAAGGTGATCTACGGCTACAACTGGCGCACCTCCGGCCTGGCTGCCGGCGACTACCGGATCACGTTCAGCCTCGCCGCGGAATGCCCGGCCGCGGTGCTGAACACCCACATCACCGAAGCCACGAAAGTGCTCTTCTCGGAAGAGGAGTCGGTCGCTCCGCTGGTCTCAGGCGCGGGCGGGTCGGGCAGCGCAGGCGGCTCGGGCGGTGCGGCATCCGGCGGCGGCGTGCCGCAGATCGATGCTACGGACAACCTCACCTACGTGGACGTGGAGCTCGGGAATCCTAGCTACACCCCCTATGTGCCGCCTGCACCGGAAGCCGAAACGAAAACGATCACCACGGCCACAACCACGACGAGTGCCACTACGAGCAGCACCCAATCCCAGACGCGCGAAAAAGGACAGACGCGCACGCGGGCGCATGTGAAAGTCAGCCTGCACCTGAAGAAGCGTCATCGCACCCGCGCGCATGTCGGATATCAGCTCTCGGGCACGGTTAGCCCGCCGCGCAACGGTCAGAAGCTGCGCATACAGCTACGGACACAGTACGGCTGGAGGACCGTGGCGATCGCGAAACTCACGAGGCAGAGCGCGACGACCTCTCGCTACAGCATCACGCTGCGCAAACCGAAGGCGGGAACCTATCGCGCGATGATGGTCTCCAACGACAAATACATGACCGGACTCAGCGCAAACCTGCGTCTGCGACTCGGCTGATCGCCCCGCGCGCGTCGAGGCATCGGCGGGACTGGATCGAAGTGTCCAGTCCCGCCGTCGCCCGTTCTAGGAGCCGTGTGTCGAGCTGTGCGGCGCGTGGAACACGAGCTTCGTGATGGTGATCGCCGGCGTGATGGTCGGCGATTCGCACTTCGGCGCGATCGAGGTGATCTTGCCGATCAGCTTCACCTGGTCGCCCTGCTTGAGCGCTTCCACTGCGATCGGGCCTCTGACGCGCGCGTCCTGAACGGTGTAGGTCTCGGTTTCGCCGCGTGCGCTGCGCGCGTGACGGTTGGTGTGGGTGACTTCGACGACGACCTGGCCGCTGTAGGTGTCGGCGCTTTCGCTCTTGCTCAGCGTGTCGCTGACGAGGGTGCCGGACACGATGTAGGCGACCTCATGCTCGGAGCACTTGCGTGGCTTGGCATGGTCCTTGCCTTTGCCCTTGTCGCCGTGTTTCTCCGCGCCGCCTGCGCGCTGCGAGCCCGATTCGGATCGCTGCGTCGATTCGCCGCCTTTGCCGGGGGCGCCTTCGGGCTTGCCGTGGCCGGTCGGGCTTGCCTGCGCAAGTGCCGGGCTCAGCGCCAGGGCGAGCGAGGCTATGCCTATGCTGACGTTCTTGAGAGTCACTGTCGTCCTCTTTCTGCGTCTTGGTTCTTGCCTGGCCGGCGCGCGATCGGATTGACCGCGACGCTCGACGCAAGCGCGCTTGCCTGCTTGAACGCGGCGCGGCGAGAAAGGTCAGGGCCTATCCGGCGGGGGCGTCACTGTGCGGCTTGGCGGTTGCCGCCGCTTGGCGTGGCTTCAGTAGGCGTCGTCTGTCCTTCCAGCGGTGGGCTCGTGGCGGCATGCTGCGCGCTCTGGCTTCCGCGACTCGACCCTTCCCCGGGAGAGCTCGGCCCGCCGCGCGCGGGTGCTTCGCGCGAGCCGTGTTCCTGCGATGCGCCTGAGGAGGGGCGTTCTTCTGGCCTGCCCTTCCCGCCGGCTTTGCTCGGCGCCGCCGGCCGTTTGGGTGTCGGCCGACGCCGGTGCGACGTCCCGCTATTCGCTTCGCGATGAGCCTTCTTGGCCTTGCCCGGTGCGCCGGCGCTCTGGCCCGGCGAGGCGTGCGCCTGGTTGGAGCGGCCACTTGTGTGGACGTGTCCGGGCGCGCTCGCCGGCGCGGCTTCCCTTGCCTGGGCATGGGCGGCGTGGCCGTGGCCTGGACCGTTCGCTTGGGGCCCGGTGGCGCTGCGGTCATGTGCATGGAGCAGCGTTCGTTTGGCCGCGGTGGGTGCGCCGCTGGACAGCGGCCGGCTGCCGGAGCTGAGCTGGCCGGAGCCGCCGCCTGCCCGAACGGCGGAGTGTGTGGCGCCGCCGCGCAGCGAGCCTGCTCTGGTGGCCGTGCCGTGGTGGCGTGAGCCGGATGAGGTCACTCCCACGACGCCGGCGGCGCCCGCCGCGACCACGGCGGCGGTGACCAGAAGCTTCGCGGCGATCGTGCCGCCCGCGTGCGCGGCGATGCTTGGTGCGACGCCACCGGCGGCGCCGCCGACGCCGCTCGTGGCGGCTCCTGCTCCGCTCTGGCCCGCCGTCGCGGCGTGAGCTCCACCCGCCGCGCCGGTCGATGCTCCGAAGGCTGCGCCGGCGTGCACGCCCGCGCCCGCGTCGAGCAGGCGCGCAAGCAGAGCTGTGGCGGCGGCGGCCGGCAGCGGTGGGGCCAGCACTCGCAGATCCTGCTGTCGCGTGGCGATCGTCTGCGCCAGCTCCTGGCAGCCGGCGCACGCTCTCAGATGGCTGCCGACACGGCGGCCGCGCAGCGCGCGACGGTCTTCCTCGCAGATGAGGCGCCTGACCTGCTCACACTCCATCGAGCGTCCCCGCTCGTTCTCGCGGAGCGCTTCGCGCGCCTCGAACAACGTCTGCTTGACCGCTCCCGGGGTGCTCTGGCAGGCGGCTGCGATCTCGCCGATCGAGAGGCCGCTCAGCTCTCGCATCACGAGCACCGACCTCTGCCGCAGCGTCAGGCCCCGCAGATCGCTGAGCAGCGTCGCAAGCCGCTCCCGCTGCTCGACGACCAAGGCCGGCTCGCTGAGGTTGGCGGGCGCCGCGATCGCCAGCTCGTCTGCCGCGAGCTCCTGTGGCCGGCGCCGTCTCAGCAGCGAGATCGACTCGTTGTGCGCGATCCGAAACAGCCACGGCCGCACCGCGAGATCGCGCTCCCCCTTGCGCAGCGCCGCGAACGCGCCCGCCATCGCGTTCTGCAGAGCGTCCTGAGCGTCGTGCTCGTCGCGGACGATCGAGCGGCAGTAGCGGTACAGCGCCTGGTGATAGCGGGCGTAGAGCTCGGCGAAAGGAGCCTCTCCGTCCCTGGCGACCATCCGCGCCAGACGCTCGTCGCTGCGAGTGGACGCAAGCGAACGCCGGGCGCTGCCCGCAACACCGCGCCCGGCACGCTCCGAGACAGAGGCCGATCGACTCATCGCTCACGCAAACACAACGCCGTCAATGCCAAGAGGTTAGGCCCAATCGGGCGCCGGCGGGGCATGCAGCGCGACTGGATGTAGCGCGCCGCATGCGCCAAGGATGCGTGCAGATCGGCTCTGGGTGTCAGCGCACGCGCCGGTCAGGGCCGCAGCCGCACCGGCAGCGTCTTGAGCTGGTTGATGAACAGCGATTCGACGGCGGCCGGCCTGCCTGCCATCTCCATCTGCGGGTAGCGCGCGAGCGTCTCCTCGAAGAGGACCTTCAGCTCCAGGCGGGCCAGCGCGGTGCCGAGGCAGAAGTGCCGGCCGCCGGCGCCGAACGCCTGGTGCTCGGCTTTGCGCGTGATGTCGAAGCGGTCGGCGTCCTGGAAGCGGGTCTCGTCGCGGTTGCTGGACACGTACCACATCACCACCTTCTCGCCCTCTTTGATCTTCTGGCCATGAAGCTCTGTGTCGCAGGTGGCCGTGCGGCGGAAGTGGGCGAAGGCGGGAAACATGCGCAGGGACTCCTCGACCGCGTCGGGCACCAGCGCGGGGTCCTCGAGCAGCATCCGACGCTGGTCGGGGTGTTCCATCAGGGCGCGCATCCCGGAGCAGTACGTCGCCTTGGTCGAGTCGTTGCCGGCGGCCATCAGCAGGAAGAAGCCCATCACGATCTCGTGTTCCTCGAGCTTCTGGCCTTCCACCTCGGAGTGCACGAGCACGCTCGTGAGGTCGTCGGTGGGCTGCGCGCGGCGGTCGGCGATCAGCTTGCGGCAGCGGTCGAAGATCTCGGGCAGGTCGTTCTCCAGCGCCCCCTCGAAGCCGCCGGGGTTGAGGTCCGGGTCGGCCGCGCCGAGCGTCGAGTTCATCAGCCGCGCCCAGATCGCGTCGTCCTCCTCGGCGATGCCCATGAAGCTGCCGATCACGCGCGAGACGGCCGGCTGGGCCACGTCGCTGACGAGGTCGCAGGTCCGCCGGCCCTCCAGCCGGTCGAGCACGCGGACGACGATCTCGCGGATCGCCTCCTCGTGGGCGGCGATCCGCCTGGGCGTGAAGCCGGCCTGGAAGAGCGCCTTCAGGCGATCGTGCTTGGGCGGGTCCATGCCGATGAACATCGCCCGCGCCAGCTCGATCGGGAAGCCCGCGGCCGCGGCCAGCACCCCACCGCGTTCGGAGGAGTAGGTCTGCCAGTCGCGGCTGACCGTGTGGATGTCATCGGCCGTCGTCACCGACCAGAAGCCGGCCTCGTCGGGGAAGTCTTCGAAGCTCTCGGTCCAGTGGATCGGACACCCGCCGCGCAACTGCTTGAACACCTCGTAGGGAGGACCGTCCCCCCAGTGCTCGCGCGCGGTGAGTTCCAAGCTCTTCAGATCGCGCTCGACCGTTGCCATCGGAGACCTCCGTTTCGCTGGTCGCTCGCCGCCTTCGCCGGCGGCCTGCACCCGAGCCTCGTCTCGGGTGCTTCGATGATACTGGCTGGCTGGCCAGTCATGGTGGCTCGGGGGCGGGGTGCCCGCTTCGGCGCCGCGATGGCGCGGTCTATGATTCGCGACCCCGTGAGCAGTCCGTCGATCGGCCACCGTGGCTGAGCCGCCAGCCAACCCGACGCCAGGGTCGCCGGCATGGTGGCTGCAACGTCAGCGCAGGCCCCGCCGCGCCAGCCAGCTCAGCACCGAGCGGATCGTGGCGGCGGCGATCGAGCTGCTCGACCGCGATGGGCTGGAGGGGTTCTCCATGCGGCACCTGGCGGGCGAGCTCGGGACGGCCCCCGGGTCGCTGTACCGGCATCTGGAGAACCGCGAAGCGGTGCTCGTGGCGGTGCACGACCACCTGATCGGGGAGGCGCTGGAGCTTTCGCCGAGTGAGGATGCCGGCGTCGAGCAGGTGATCGACCTGGTCCGCCGCCAGTGGAGGCTGCTGTGCGAGCGGCCCTACCTGGCCGTGATCTGGACCACGACCGAACAGCTCGGGCCGCGGGCGCTGAGAGCGCGCGAGCAGGCGCTCGACATCGCGCTGGCAAGCGGCGTCCCGTCCGGTCGCGCCGCCGAGGTCTACCTGCTGCTGCTGCACTACACGATCGCCTTCGCCGCCTTGCAGCAGACGCTCGGCGCCCGCACCGTGGAGGAGCGCAACGCCACCGAGACCTTCTTTCGCGAGCTGCCCGGCGACTTTCCCGCGGTCCGCTCGCTTGCCGGCGACCTTGCCCAGACGACGCTCGAGCAGGAGTTCGAGCTTGGGGTCCAGGCGATCCTGGCCGGGCTGGCCGCGATGCACGAGGAAGGCTGACCGGCCTCACCCGGCCGGGGCCTCACCCGGCCGGGGTCTCGGGGCCTCACCGGGCCGGGGGCCTCACCGGGCCGTCGGTCCCGGTGGGCCCTCGGCCGGGCGCCGGCACGGCTCCGTCGAGCCTTAAGCAAACAGTGTTCGCGTAAGATGCGAGCGCTGTTCGCTGAAGGATTGCCATCCACCGAGGAGCCCTAGACATGGAGAACCCCCAAGCGATCATCGTCGGAGCCGGCCTGGCGGGGCTCGTGGCCGCGCACGAGCTCGTCAAGGCGGGACGGCGGGTTCTGATCCTCGAGCAGGAGAACCGCAACAACCTCGGTGGGCAGGCCTTCTGGTCGCTCGGCGGCCTGTTCCTCGTGGACAGTCCCGAGCAGCGGCGGATGCGGATCAAGGACTCATACGAGCTTGCGCTCCAGGACTGGCTCGGCTCGGCGCAGTTCGACCGCGAGCGGGAGGACCACTGGCCGCGCCAGTGGGCGCAGGCATACGTCCGCTTCGCCGCCACCGAAAAGCGCGCCTATCTCCACGAGCTGGGTCTGCGCGTGATCCCGACGGTCGGCTGGGCCGAGCGCGGCGGCGCCCACGCCGACGGGCACGGCAACTCGGTGCCCCGGTTTCACCTGACCTGGGGCACGGGCCCCGAGGTCGTGCGGGTGTTCGCCGAGCCGGTGCTTGCGGCGGAGCGCCGGGGGCTCGTCCAGTTCGCGTTTCGCCATCGGGTGGACGAGCTGGTGATCGAGGATGGCGTCGTGGTGGGCGTCCGCGGCGCCACGCTCAAAGCCACCGACGCGGAGCGCGGCCGGGCATCCGACCGCGAGGTCGTCGGCGAGCTCGCGTACCGCGCGCCCACAGTCCTGATCTCGACCGGCGGGATCGGGCACAACCTCGATCTGGTTCGGCGCAACTGGCCCACGCAGCGGCTCGGGCCGGCGCCGCGGCACATGATCGCCGGCGTGCCCGCGCACGTCGACGGGCGGATGATCGGCATCGCGCAGGAGGCCGGCGCCAGCGTCATCAACGGCGATCGCATGTGGCACTACACCGAGGGCATCCACAACTGGGACCCGGTCTGGCCAAACCACGCGATCCGGATCATTCCCGGCCCCTCATCGCTGTGGCTCGACGCCAACGGCGACCGCATGGAGGCGCCGAACTACCCCGGGTTCGACACGCTGGGCACGCTCAAGCGGATTCTCCGCACCGGCCACGACTACTCGTGGTTCATCCTCACTCAAACCATCATCGAAAAGGAGCTCGCGCTGTCGGGGTCCGAGCAGAACCCCGACATCACCGGCAAGGATCTCAAGCTGCTGGCGCGCAGCCGGATCGGCAGCGGCGCGCCCGGCCCGGTCGAGGCGTTCAAGAAGCACGGCGTCGACTTCGTCGTGCGCGAGAACATCGAGGATCTGGTCGCCGCCATGAATGATCTCGCGCGCGGCCCGCGCCTGGACGTCGAGCACGTGCGCGCGCAGGTGCTGGCGCGCGACCGCCAGGTGGAGAACCGCTACAGCAAGGACGCGCAGCTCATGGCGATCCACAGCGCGCGTCGCTACCAGGCCGACAAGCTCAGCCGCGTGGCAAAGCCCCACCGCCTGCTCGACCCCAAGCACGGCCCGCTGATCGCGGTGCGCCTGAACATCCTCACCCGCAAGACGCTTGGCGGCCTGGAGACCAACCTGGACTCACAGGTCATGCGTCCCGACGGCGCGCCGCTGCAGGGCCTCTACGCCGCGGGCGAGGCGGCAGGCTTCGGCGGCGGCGGCGTGCACGGCTACAACGCGCTGGAGGGAACCTTCCTCGGCGGCTGCATCTTCTCCGGCCGCGCCGCGGGGCGGGCGATGGCGCGGGGGTAGTCCGGCAGCGGCTTCGCGGCCGTGATCACGATGGCCGAGCCGGCCACCGAGCGCCGCGACTCACGCGGCAGCGTCGTGGGCTTTGCCCGGCGGAGGGAGCGCCTCGAGGACGTCGCGGGGAAGTCGCCTGCTGGCGTCCCAGACCTCGATGGCGACGAGCTGGCGTGTGGCTCGGTCGTAGTCGCGCAGCCCGCCGGGCACGCGTTCGCTCACGACGTCGTGGGACTCACCTGTCGGAAGCCAGGCGATGTCGGCGTCAGGGTCGTAGTAGGCGAAGCGCATGAATGCCCCTCAGGGGAGTGAGCCCGGCGGCGCCAGCCATATCGACTCGAACTCCATCGCCTCGGCCAGCGTGTCGTAGTCGCGGTCATAGTGCAGCACCGCAGCGCCGATCTGCTCGGCGGTGGCGGCGAGCAGATAGTCGACGATCGGCAGGCGATGGGCTCCATGAGAGCGCTGGGCGAGCTGGCGCATCGCGTCTTCCGCAGCACGGACGGTGGAACCGGTGAGCTGTGTGGCGCGAATGGCCGAGAGCGCCTCGGCAAGGGCATCGAACTGCTCGCCGCCACGTGTGCTGAGCAGTATCTCCAGCCTGATGGGAGGCGCCAAACACAGTTGCCCGGCTCTGAGCGCCTCGGTCCACCGCTCACGCACGGCTGGATGATCGGCACGCGCCCAGGCTGAAGTGTCGACGAGCAGGGGCAGCCGCCCCCACGGGTCGTCGCTACCTGAGTGGCCAGGCAACCCGCTTGCCTTCACGCAGCGCGTCCCAATCCCAAGGGGCGGTCTCGGGGTGCTCGAAATGAGAGGCCAGGCGCTCGACCAGTTCGTGCTGCCGCTGCTCGCCGAGCGGCTCTTTCGCTACGTGCCGCGCCCCCACAATCGCCAACTCCCTCAACTGTTGCGATCGCGGCAGGCCGGGGGGCAGGTGTGGCGCCGCAGCGCGTAGAGCGCGCTTGAGCTCGGGATCCTCAGTCACCTGGATGCGTGGATGCGACGTTGCCACGCATGGAAGTGTACCACTGATGTGTCACCCATCTTCGCCACTGCTCAGTGGCGGCGTCTGTCGTGGAAGTGCTCCGGCCGTTGGCCTGCGCCAGGCCGGCGGCGCACCGCCGGCCCGGCACCACTGCCGCGACTCAGGCCAGATCGAACCGATCGAGGCTCATCACCTTGACCCACGCGGCGACGAAGTCATCGACGAACTTCTGCTTGGCGTCATCGCTCGCGTAGACCTCCGCGAGCGCGCGCAGCTCGGAGTTGGAGCCGAAGACCAGGTCGACCCGGCTGCCGGTCCACCTCAGCTCGCCGGTGGCCGTGTCGCGGCCCTCGAAGCGATTCGCGTCGTCGGTCGGCTTCCACGTCGTGCCCATGTCGAGCAGGTTGACGAAGAAGTCGTTGGTCAGCGACTCGGGCCGCGAGGTGAGCACTCCCGCCTGCGAGCCCCCGGAGTTGGCGCCCAGGACGCGCAGGCCGCCGACCAGGACGGTCATCTCCGGCGCGCTCAGCGTCAGCAGGTTCGCGCGGTCGAGCAGCAGGTACTCGGCCGGCAGCCTGTGATCGCCGCGCAGGTGGTTGCGGAAGCCGTCCGCGGTCGGCTCCAGCACCGCGAAGGACTCCACGTCGGTCTGCTCCTGAGAGGCGTCCGTGCGGCCCGGCGTGAAGGGGACCTCCACCTGATGGCCGGCCTTCGCCGCCGCCTGCTCGACGCCGACGCCGCCGGCGAGCACGATCAGGTCGGCCAGCGAGATCTTCTTGCCGCCGGTCTGCGATCCGTTGAAGCTCTCCTGAATCCCTTCCAGGGCGCTCAGCACACCGGCCAGCCGCTGGGGATCGTTGACCTCCCAGCCGCGCTGCGGCTCCAGGCGGATCCGCGCGCCGTTGGCGCCGCCGCGCTTGTCGCCGCCGCGGAACGTGCAGGCCGAGGCCCATGCGGTGGAGACCAGGTCGGAGACCGAGAGCCCGCTGGCGCGGATCTGCTCCTTCAGGGCGGCGATCTCGGCCGGCCCGACCAGATCGTGGTCGACCGCCGGAACCGGGTCCTGCCAGATCAGCTCCTCGGAGGGGACCTCCGGGCCGAGGTAGCGCGAGACCGGTCCCATGTCGCGGTGGGTGAGCTTGAACCAGGCGCGCGCGAAGGCGTCGGCCAGCTCGTCCGGGTGCTCCAGGAAGCGGCGCGAGATCGGCTCGTAGATCGGGTCGAGCCGCAGCGCCAGGTCGGTCGTGAGCATCATCGGCGCGCGCGTGAGCGAGGGGTCCTGCGGATCGGGCGCGGTGCCCGCGCCGGCGCCGTCCTTGGGCTGCCACTGGTTGGCCCCGGCGGGGCTCTTGGTCAGCTCCCACTCGTAGCCGAAGAGGGTTTCCAGGAAGCTGTTGTCCCACTTGGTCGGGGTCGGCGTCCAGACGACCTCCAGGCCGCTGGTGATCGCGTCGGCGCCGTTGCCGGCGCCGAAGGTGTTCTTCCAGCCGAGGCCCTGCTCCTCCAGCGGCGCGCCCTCGGGCTCGGGCCCCACATACCTTTCGGGGTCGGCGGCGCCGTGGGTCTTGCCGAAGGTGTGGCCGCCGACGATCAGCGCCACGGTCTCCTCGTCGTTCATCGCCATGCGCCGGAACGTCTCGCGGATGTCGATCGCCGCCGCGAGCGGGTCGGGGTTGCCGTTCGGCCCCTCCGGGTTGACGTAGATCAGGCCCATCTGGACGGCGGCCAGCGGGTTCTCCAGGTCACGATCGCCGGTGTAGCGCTCGTCGCCGAGCCAAGTCCGCTCGGGGCCCCAGTAGACGTCCTCGTCGGGCTCCCAGACATCCTCGCGGCCCCCGGCGAAGCCGAAGGTCTGAAAGCCCATCGACTCCAGCGAGACGTTGCCGGCGAGGACCATCAGGTCGGCCCACGAGAGCGCCCGCCCGTACTTCTGCTTGATCGGCCAGAGCAGCCGGCGGGCCTTGTCGAGGTTGCCGTTGTCCGGCCAGCTGTTCAGCGGCGCGAAGCGCTGCTGGCCTGCGCCCGCGCCTCCGCGGCCGTCGCTGATGCGGTAGGTGCCGGCGCTGTGCCAGGCCATCCGGATCATCAGCGGGCCGTAGTGGCCGAAGTCGGCCGGCCACCAGT
Source organism: Solirubrobacterales bacterium (assembly GCA_027315115.1). Taxonomy (GTDB): domain Bacteria; phylum Actinomycetota; class Thermoleophilia; order Solirubrobacterales; family Solirubrobacteraceae; genus Palsa-744. The sequence continues at coordinate 95,614 of DAHUYQ010000006.1, forward strand.
CCTGCGAGGTGGTCAGCACCTCCTCGATGTCATTCTTGACCGCGGGGAGGTCGAGAGCGGAGAACGCCTTGGCGTAGTCGAACCGCTCGCCCATCGGGTTGGCCACGGCGGGGTTTTTGGCCAGGATCTTCAGGTTCAGCCGGTCCGGCCACCAGCCGCGGTTGCCGCCGCCCTGGGCCGGGTGGGGAGCACGGCCGTGCGCGACCGGACACTCGCCCGCCGCGCCTCCGCTCTCCTGGTTCATCTCTCCTACAACGGCATCAGGACTCTCGGGCACTGGCAATCCTTTCGGGGATCAGGGGTTGGGGTTGGGCGCTGCGGCGGTCGAGCAGTCGGGGCACCGGCCCCAGTAGATGACCTCGGCCTCGTCGATCGCGTAGCCGTGGTGCTCGGAGGCGGTCAGGCATGGCGTCTCGCCGACGGCGCAATCGACGTCGGCGATCGCGCCGCAGGACCGGCAGACGATGTGGTGGTGGTTGTCGCCCACGCGCGACTCGTAGCGAGCCGCGGAGCCCAGCGGCTGGATGCGCCGTAGCAGGCCGGCCGCGGTCAGCGCAGCCAGCACGTCGTAGACGGCCTGGTGGGAGACCCCTCCGAGACCATCGCGCACGAGCTCGATGATCGCGTTGGTGTCCGCGTGCGGGTTGTCATGCACCGTCCTCAGCACGGCCAGCCGAGGACGCGTCACGCGCAGGTCGGCTGCGCGCAGCATGTGCTCAAGCTCCGAGGTGGTCGACACCCTCTGGAGTATGCACAATTCTGGAGTCAATCAAGGTTAAGGCGTTGTATCCGGCTATGCCGGGATCGCGCGAGCAGCCTCGCCGTTCGCTGTTCAGAGCCCTTTGGCGATGCCCGAGACCAGCGACGTGGTCGTTTCTGTGAGCGTGGTCGTGGCTCCGCCGACCAGCGCTCCGGCGGCTTCCCCGAGCGGATGAGGGCCCGCGAGGGCTTCGGTTGCGCTGGAGAGCGTCTGGGTCGTGCCGGACACCGCGGTTTCGGCGCTCGTGCCCACGGCCGCGGTCGTGCCCGCGACGACGTCGGACACCGTCTGCGACGGCGGGGGGCTTGCGGATGGCGGCGGCTGGGATTCCGGCGCGGGCGTGGAAGGGGAGCCGGAGCTCGACGGCGGCGGCTGGGACGCGCCGGGCGCCGAGATGGTCACGGCCGTCGGCTTCGGCGCTCCTGTCTGGCCTTCGGCGCTCGCGGAGACCGGCGCCTGCGGCGTGGAGGTCTGCGTCGGCGTGCGGCTCGGCTGCGGATCCGACGTCGCGTGGCGGGCGCCGTGGTGAGCGCCCCCGCCATGCCCAGCGCCCGCGCCGCCGGAGCTCGAGTCGCCCAGCGCCGAGAGCGCCTGCCCGGAGCCGGCGCCGGCAGGAGCTTCGCCGACGGTCACTCGATGGCCAGCGTGCGACGCGTGCCCCCCCTGCACGACGTGCGCCGGCGCGGCGGCCAGCCCGAGCAGGCCGCTCGCGCCGAGCGCCGGCAGTAGCGATGCGGCTCCGGTGGCGCCGGCGCCGAGCGTGCCGGACGCGGCCTGCAGCGCGGCGAAGATTCGTCCCGGGAGCGCCGCGGCGAACGAGAAGGAGGCGACCGAGCGACGGGAGGAGTACCTGCCGAGGAACGCCGCGACAGCGGCAGCGTCGAGCTGGGCGCCGGCCTCCGCGCCGATGATGCGCAGCGCGCGGCGGTGACTGTTCGCTTCCCGATAGGGCCTGTTGGAGGTGAGCGCGTCGAAGGTGTCGGCGACAGCGATGATGCGGGCGCCGAGCGGTATCTGCTCACCTGAGAGTCCGTCCGGGTAGCCGCTTCCGTCGATCCGCTCGTGATGGTGGCGGACCATCGCCGCGATCTCGGGGCTGCCGACGATCGCGAGCATCCCCGCGCCATCGGCGGCGTGCCGCTTGACGATCTCGAATTCCGCGTCGGTGAGCCTGCCTGGGTTTCTGAGGATCTCCTTCGGCGTGTAGATCTTGCCGACGTCGTGCACCACGGCGGCGGTGCGGATCTTCGCCACCTCCGTGTCGGGCAGGCGCATCCCGCGGGCGATGCGAGCGGCGTGGCGCGCGACCCGCCGGCTGTGCCCGTGAGTGTAGGAGTCGCGCGCCTGCAGCATCATGCTCAGGCGTTCGAGTTGGTCGACGCTGACGGCAGGGCCGATCTTGCGGGCGGCCTCGTAGAGCTCTCGCTGCTGTGCCAGCCCGCGCTCGGCCCAGCAGCGCCGCAGCCATCCCCACAGCATCAGCTCGGCGAAGGTGAGGTCCTGCGCGCGCGTGAGCCTGCTCCACAGCGCCGACTCCACCGTCGCGATCGCGACCGAGACGGCGACTGTCGCGAGCACCGAGAGCGCGAGCGTGGGGACGCCGCCGCTGGGAACGATCGCCGCGACGATCAGCGCGGGCGCCACGACGACGGATGTGGTCGCAATGAGGACCAGCGGCAGGTAGCGCCGCAGGCGCTCCGGCTGATCCTCCGTGGATAACCCTGAAGACATTGCGTCCGACACGCTATGCGGGGAGTTTGGTCGAAGTCAAGGATGTGGACACATGTTCGACTTGTTGGACGCCAGGAGCGCCAGGAGCGCCAGGAGCGCCGGGAGCGCCGGGAGCGCCGGGAGCGTCGGGGCTGGTCCGGCGGCCCGCGGCGGTCACCGGGATCGCCGCGGCTCCGGCGCCCTCAACGGCACAGCGGGTTCCTGGGCACTCCCCGGCACGGGTTGGGCATCGTGGGCTGCGGCGGAGGCGCCGGCTGGCCGACGGGTGGCTGCGCTTCCCTGATCGCGTTCGCTTCCTCCTGCAGGCCGACCAGGTATTCGACTGCCGCCGGCCCGCCGCCGGGGTTGGGAGTGGTCTGGTTCTGGCAGCCCCAGGTGCCTTCGATTTCCGCCGGGAACGTCGCGCCTGAGAAGCGGTTCGCGATCACGCAGTTGTTTTCCGAGTGCGACTGCGGATATCCGAAGATTTCGCTGAAGCCGCCCAGCAGCGTCAGGTCGCCGGTGAACGCGCCCCCGCGGGAGCCGTTGCCTAGGAACGTGTTGTGGCTGATCCTGTTGCCGGCGAGCTGGAAGAAGATCGTGCCTTCAAAGCCGTTTTCGGGCGTGAACGGGTTGGGGTACTCGAAGCCGAGCACGCCGTCGGTCGGGTTGCCGGCGATCGTGTTGCCCGTGATCAGGTCGGCGTAGTCGCCCGGCAACTCGATGCCGGCTCCCCACGGCGCGACGCCGGTCGAGGCGTTCACGGGGACTGTGAGGTTGTCGTTTTCCACGACCAGGTTCTTGCGTATCACCGTGCAGCGGCGGATGCGCGTGGTGGTGATGATCGGCGTGGGGTCAGGGTTTTCGATGTTCGGCCGGCCGCATTCGCCGTCCTGCGGGGGCGGCGGGTCGCCCGGGTTTTCGGAGTTGGGCGCGATCCCGACCAGGTTGTGACGGTAGATCGACCGTTCGAGCACCAGCCTGCCGCCGGCGTTGGAGCCGGAGTAGCCGAGCGCGTTGTCTTCCATCGTGGCGCCGCTGACGCGCGCGTCGCATTCCTGGCATGCGCCGATGTACATGCCCGAGTCGGCGAAGCCCGAGGCGTAGATGTTTTCCCAGGAGCCTTCGACCTCGTTGCCGGTGAAGATGCCGTAGCCGCCGGAGAGCCCGGTGTCGTAGGCGGTCAGGTAGCTGCCGTACCAGCCGTGCGCGCCGATCTTGCCGGACCCCGCGCCCCCGTTCCACCAGATCTCGTTGCCGCACTCTTCGTCAGGGCATTGCGGCCCGAAGTCGAAGTTGCGCACGGTGAGGTTTTCGACCCACACGTCGTTGGCCTTGTCGATTTCGATCCCGTTGGCCACGCGATGCTGGCCGTCGATGATCACGGTGTTGCGGTCCATGCCCCGGATCCAGATGCCCGACTGGGCGGAGGTGACCTTCACCGATTCGTAGTAGGTGCCGGGTTCGATCAGCACCCAGTCGCCCCATTTCGAGGCGTCGACGGCGGCCTGGATAGTGTTGAAGTAGTGGGCGCCCGCGGGCACGCGCCAGGGCGGCGTCCCCTGGCTGACGATGTTCACCTGGGCGCTCGGCGGCTTGGGTTTGCCGCCTTTGCCGCCACCTCCCCAAGCCGCCGCGGTGGCCGGCAGCGCCGCGGGCGCCATCGCCGCGAGCGCCATCGCCGCGAGCGCCACCGCCGCGAGCGCCACCGCCAGCGCGGCGATGCTCGGTGTACGGGGAAGCCGCCGCGCCAAACGAACGGCCTGTGCATCGATCGATGACATCTTCCATCCTCCTCGCCAGGGCAGGACCGGGCCTCGTCGGTTTCAGTGTAGAAACGGCGATCGAGCTCAGAACGTGCGCGCGGCGCACCGCGGCGCATCGCGCACACGCCGCGGTGACTTGTGCGCCTGGCGTGGCGCATCGTGCGCCTGGCGTGGCGCATCGTGCGCGCGGCGGCGGCGTGCTGTCTGCCTGCTTGACGTAGGGTTCGGCGACCACCGCTGCTCACCCGTGATGCCGCGGACGACGAGGAGATGACGATGAGAGTCTTTGCCGATCTCGACGAGTTGCGCGCCGCCACCGGGCAGGTGCTTGGCCCCAGCGACTGGATCACCGTAGACCAGGCCCAGATCGACGCGTTCGCGGACGCCACGGGCGACCACCAGTGGATTCACGTGGATCCCGAGCGCGCGGTCTCCGGTCCGTTCGGGACCACGATCGCGCACGGCTTTCTCACCCTTTCGCTGATGCCCGTGATGCTCGGGAGCCTCTACCGGGTCGATGGCGTTCGCATGGGCGTCAACTACGGGCTGAACAAGGTCCGCTTCCCCTCGCCCGTGCCGGTGGACTCGCGACTGCGGACAACCGCCCAGATCGCCGAAGTCGGCGACGTGGCCGGGGGCGCCCAGCTCGTGCTGGCGACCACGATCGAGCGCGAGGGCGGCGAGAAGCCGGTCTGCGCGGCCGAGTTCCTGGTGCGCATCTACGTCTGACCCTCTGCGTCTGCGCGCATAGGTGGGCTCGAGGCTCTCAAGCCGATCGCGCTCCGGCCGGGCGCTCGTCTGGCTGCGGCGCGACCTGCGCCTGCGCGACCATCCGGCGCTGCACGCCGCGTACAGCAGCGCCGCCGAAGTCATCCCGGTCTTCTGCATCGACAGAAGGCTGCTCGGCGGCCGCCACGGCTCAGGGCCGCGGACGCAGTTCATGCTCGAGTGCCTGGGTGATCTCCAGCGTGCGCTGGCCGCGCGCGGTGGTGGCCTCGCCGTGCTCGACGGGGCGCCGGAGCGGCGACTGCCCGAGCTTGCGCGCCGGCTCGGGGCGCGCGAGGTGCACGCAAGCGCGGACGTGAGCGCCTATGCCCGACGCAGCGAGGAGCGCGTGCGGCGAGCGCTGCGGGCGGAGGGCGTCGATCTGGTCCTACACCCGGGCCTGTTCGTGGTGGACGATCCGGCCGCGATCCAAAGCGGCGCCGGGCGCCCCTACACGGTATTCACGCCCTACTACCGCTCCTGGCTGAAGGCGTCGCGTCGGAGCGTGCTGCCGACCCCGCGCGCACTTGCCCGCATCCCGGCGCGCGTGGGGCAACGCGTGCCCGAGCTTGCCGATCTGGGGCTGCGCCAGGCGCTGCAGGGCGCGCCCACCGGCGGCGAGCAGGCCGCGCGGAGGCTGCTGGCTCGCTTCCTCTCCGGCGCGGTCGAAGGCTATGCCGAGAGTCGTAACCTGCTGGCCGCAAGCGGCACCTCCGCGCTGTCGCCCTACCTGCACTTCGGCTGCATCTCCGCGCGAGAGCTCGAGCACGCGCTGCCGCCCGGCGACGGCGGCTCCGAGCTTCGGCGGCAGCTCTGCTGGCGCGACTTCTATGCCCAGGTGCTGCGCTGCTTCCCCCGCAACGCCCGCAGCGAGCACCAGGCGCGCTATCGCGGAACGCTGCGCTACAGCCGCGCGCGCAGGACGTTCGACGCCTGGCGGCAAGGTCAGACGGGCTATCCGGTGGTCGATGCCGCGATGCGCCAACTGCTACGCGAGGGATGGATGCACAACCGCGCGCGCCTGATCGTTGGCTCGTTCCTGACCAAGGATCTCGGCATCGACTGGCGCTGGGGAGAGCGATGGTTCATGCAGATGCTGCTGGACGGAGATCAGGCCAGCAACAACGGCAACTGGCAGTGGATCGCCTCGGTCGGCGTCGATCCGGCGCCGGCGGCGCGCCGGATCTACAACCCCGCGCTCCAGCAGGAGCGCTACGACCCGGACGGCGTGTACGTTCGCCGCTACGTGCCCGAGCTGGCGCGGGTGCCGGACGAGCATCTCGCGCAGCCCTGGCTGATGCCGCTCGCTCTCCAGCAGGAGTGCGGGTGCGTGATCGGCCGCGACTACCCGGCGCCGATCGTCGACCATCGGCAGGCGCGCCGCGAAGCTCTGCGGCGCTACGGCGAGGTGCCGCGCGGGTAGGTCGAGCCGGCTCGCGGGGGTAGGTCGAGCCGGCTTGCTCGGAAGATCGAGCCGGCTCGCGTGAGCTGGTTGACGCCCTGCCGGTGGACGCTTGTTCGATACCGCGCCGAGGGACTTTTGCACCGTCTCTCGGCGCCCGAGAGACGGTCAGGCATACGCGGACGCGTATGTCCCTCGAGAACCGGAGTGAGCAAATGGAGCTTGGCCTCTGCGGGACGCAGGCAAGGCGGCGATCGTGATGGGCGGCGGATCGGCTCAGAGATCAGGCGGCGGCGCCGCCGCGCCCTCCCCATTCACGCTCTCGGCGCGCCGGCACGATGCGGCCACGAGCGTGATCGCGGTGGAGGGAGAGCTCGACCTCTCATCCGCGCCGCAGCTCAAGTGGACCCTGACGGACGCTCTGGAGGCCGGCGTCACCCGGCTGGTGGTCGACCTGTCGCGGACCAGCTTCATGGACTCGACCGGACTGGGGGTCCTGATCGGCCTGCGTAAGCGCCTGCCGCAGGGCTGCGAGCTGTTGATCGTCTGCCCTCCGGGGGTTGTGCACCAGGTCTTCGAGTTCTCGGGCACAGACGGGGCGTTCTCGATGGTCGACACGCAGCAGGACGCGATCGCGTATCTGCAGGCGCGTGCGCCCCAGGCCGGCTGAGCGGGCGGCCTGCGATGGGAAGAGATACTGCGCAGCGCTCGCGGATCCTGAAGCGAACGCTGGGCTTGGTGTCTGCGGGTGCGGCCTGCTGCTGCGCATCGTTGCTGCCGATCGTCGCGACCGCGCAGGCACGGGGGGGCGGGCACGCGCCGGCGGCCGGCTGGTCCTGGGCTGCGCCGGGCGCCAGCGCTCAGCAGCGCCGCGGTCCAGGCGATCAGCAAGGCCATGGTCCGGGCGCCGCGCAGGGAGACGGTTGGGGCAACCAGGGCGGCGAAGGTCACGAGGGCGGCGGCTATGAAGGCGATGGCCACGAAGGCGGCGGTACCGAACGTTCCTGGGGTGGCCAGGGTCGCGGGGAACAGGGCTCCGGCCAAGCCTCTCCCGAAACGCAGAGCGACGGTGGAAGTCACGGCTCGGGCGCCGCCAGCGGCCACGGCTGGGGCCACGGCGGCTCCGGCGGGCAGGCCGGTGGGCAGGGCTCGGGCGAAAACGGCGGCCACGGCTGGGGCCACGGCGGCTCCGGCGGGCAGGGCTCGGGCGAAAACGGCGACGGCCGTGGCGAAGCCGGCCAGGCCACCGAATCGACGCACGGCGGCGGCAGCCGCTGGACCGGCGACACCCGCCAGGGCGGCTCCAACGCGGGCGCTCACGGCAACTCCGCCGGGGAGCCCGGCTCGCGGGCACAGCATACCTCTTCATCTCCGACAGGCACGACGGCGCCGGCGCAGAGCCCCTCCTCATCCGGGGCCGCGCCGAGCGCGGGGCCGGCGGCGAGTGCCGCTTCCCCCACCGGCGCGTCTGCTGCGGCGAGCACGCCGGCGGCGGCTCCTGCCGCCTCCTCCGTCTCGAAGAGGACCAAGCGCGCCGCTCCCGGAAGGTCGACCAAGCCGCGGACCTCCCGCCGGGGCCGGCACGGCAAGTCGCCTGTCAAGGGCTCCCGGTCGCATGCGAGCGGCGGGCTCGCCAAGCCCGCGGGCGCACCCGTCGCCGCCACGGCAGGCGCCGGAGCGGATGCCTTCGCAGCTCGGCATGGCGCCGCAAAGCACCATTCCGCCGCCAAAGCAGCCTCGACGGAGGCCGTGCTGCCGCCGGTGGTGCGGACGATCACGAGAATCGTCTCGGTCGTGCCGCTTCCGCTGGCGATCCTGATCGGCGCCCTGGCGGCGCTGGCGATCGGTCTGGCTGTGCGCTCGCGCGTTGCGGCGCGCCGGACCAGGCGACTGGAGCAGCAGCGCAGCGCGCTGCTGGAGGACGTCGGGCTTCTCCAGGCGGCGCTGCTGCCGGGCTCACCGCAGCGCCTTGGCACCGTCGGCACCTCGACGGCCTACCGTCCCGCCGGCGGCCCGGCCGCCGGCGGCGACTTCTACGACCTCTTCGCGCTCGAAGGCGGCCGGCTGGCGGCGATCGTCGGTGACGTCTCCGGGCACGGGCGGCAGGCGCTGCCGCACACAGCTCTGACCCGCTTCACGCTGCGCGCCTACCTGGAGGCGGGATTCTCCCCGCGCGAGGCGCTCGCGACGGCCGGCACGGCGCTCGAGCGTCAGCTCGGCGACTCCTTCGCGACCGTCGCGATTGCCACCTACCAGCCCCGTGATCGCACCCTCACCTACGCCTGCGCTGGCCATCCGCACCCGATCGTGCTCGGCTCGCGGCCGTTGGCGACCGTGAGCGCCGCATCGGCCCCTCCGATCGGCGCCGGGATGCGAACCGGCACGCGTCAGACCGTGATCGGCCTGCCGGGCGGCGCCCGGGTCTGCCTGCACACCGACGGCGTCACGGACGCGAGGATCGGGGCGGAGCTCTACGGCGTCGATCGCCTCACGCGCGAGCTGGCGAATCTGGGTCCGCAGGCCGGTGCGCCGGACCTGCTCGACCGCGTAGCCGCGCAGACAGACGCCCAGCCCGACGACATGGCGGCCTGCCTGCTGGAGATCCCGGGCGGCGAGCGAGCGCCGCGGGTGCTGCGCGAGGAGCTGCAGCTCGACGCCGAGCAGGCGGGGGGCGCCCGTGCCGGGCAGTTCCTGCTCGCTTGCGGCGTGCCGCAGGAGCGGGTCGCGGGCATCCTGGACGCGGCGCGCGAGGAGGCTCTGCGCGCCGGCAGCGTGCTGCTGGAAGTGCAGCCCGCCCAGGGCGCCGGCTCGCCTCAGGTGACTGTGCGGCCCGACAACGTGGCCGCGATTCACACCGTGCAGGTACGCAGAGAGCTGGTGGGGGCGCGATGAGCACGATCTCCGCCCCGCTTGCCCCGGACGCCGCGATCGCGCTCGGGATCGCCTCCACGGCAATGCCCTTCGCTCGCACTTCGGAGGCGATGCTGGAGCGGTGGCTGCGGGTTCTGCGTCTCTACGGAGATGCCGGGGTCGCACTGCAGGCTCTGGGTGTGGGCGAGGACCGGCTCCTGAGGTCTCCCGAGCCCTCCGAGACCCCCGTGCCGCAGGCGCGCGCCGGCGCGAGAGACGAACGGCCGCCGAATGGCGCGGACCCCGTGGAGCTGGTCGGCGAGCAGGCATGCGAGATCGCGCATGAGCTTGGCGGCGGGCTGGTCACCACCAAGCACATCCTTCTAGCGCTGATGCGCGTCTACGGGAAGCAGTTCGACCAGGTCCTGCAAGCGCATGGCTGCGACCGCGCCGAGCTGACTCAGCGGCTGGGCGTGAGCCTGGCCGCCCGCTGAAGCCGAGCCCGGCGGTCCAAGCCGAGCCCGGCGGTCCAAGCCAAGTCGCCGGTCGAAGCTAAGCGCATCGCCGAGGTCCGGGCGTGCGGCCCGAACCTCGGCGGGCGAGAGCCGTCGCTCAGCCGGTCTGCACGACCATCAGGGTGTTGGCCTCCGGGTCGCGGAGCCAGAACATCGGCGGCACCGGGTCTCCCATGCGGCTGACCTCCGCGTCGACGTCCACGCCGCGCGACTTCAGCTCGGCGTGCGTCGCGTCTATGTCGTCGGTTTCCAGGGCGATGCCGGTGGTCATACCGCCCTGCGCGCTCCCGCCGGGCGGGGGCGGCGCCAGCGCGATCGTGGTCACCGCGCCCGGGGGCGCCACTTCGATCCAGCGGTAGCTGCCGCCGAACGGCGTGTCCGCGCGCTTCTCGAAGCCGAGCGCCTGCTCGTAGAACTCCAGTACGCGGTCCTGGTCGTTGACCGGCACGCAGACGGTCGTGATCTGCTTGATGCGGGTTGCGGTCGTGCTCACGAGATCCTCCTTCGCCGTTGATGTCGCAGTGCAGACGCCGGGCGCAGGGGAAAGTCATCGCTCGATCCTGTCCCGGGTGCGCCGCACCACCCATTAGACCGCAGATGCAAGAGGGGCCCGCGCTGTCCGTGCGCGGGCGACAAGAGGGCGATCTAAGCCAGAAGCCGCGCATCGCGCCCGCGAGTACGGAACAGACGAATGATGTAGGCATTCAGATCGGTCCGCGTGCGCTCCTGCGTGCTTGTTAGCATCAGCCCCTGATGCCTCGACCGCTCGGGCGACGTCAGCGCTACATGCCCGGACTGGACGGCCTGCGAGCAGTAGCCGTGCTGGCCGTGATCGCCTACCACCTCGAATTCGCGTGGGCGGGCGGAGGCCTGCTTGGCGTCGGCGTCTTCTTCACGCTGAGCGGCTACCTGATCACCGATCTGCTGCTGGCGGCCCAGCAGCACGGCGGCATCAGACTGGGCGGCTTCTGGCTGGGCCGCGCGCGGCGGCTGCTGCCCGCGCTGTTCTCGATGCTGGTCGCCGTGGTCGCCTGGGTGGTCCTGTTCGGGCCCCCTCAGCCGCCCGAGTTCCGCGAAGCCGTGGGCGCCGCCGCGCTGTATGTCGCCAACTGGCAGCTCGTCTTCCAGCACGTCTCCTACTTCGCCCGCTTCGGGCCGCCCAGCCCGCTCGGCCACCTCTGGTCGCTGGGCGTCGAGGAGCAGTTCTACATCTTCTGGCCGCTGCTGCTGATGGCGGGCATGCGGCTGGTGCGCGAGCGCACCTCGGTCTCGACGGCAAGGCCGCGGCTGGCGGCGCTGACGCTCCTGCTCGCTTGCGCCTCCGCGCTGGAGATGGGGCTGCTCTACCACCCGAGCCTCGATCCGTCCCGGGTCTACTACGGCACCGACACGCGCGCCTTCGAGCTGCTGGCCGGAGCGGCCCTGGCGATGGTCTGGCCCAGCGCGAAGCTGAGGTCGGACGTCAGCAGCGGCGCACGGCGCCTGATCGACGGCGCCGGGCTGCTCGGCCTGATCGTGATCCTGACCATGATCTGGCGCACCGGCGAGTACTCCTCCTTCCTCTACAAAGGCGGCTTCGTGGTGCTCTCGGCGGCGACCGTGCTGCTGCTGGCGGCGCTCGCTCATCCGGCCTCCAGGATCGGCGTGGCGATGGGCGCGCGCCCGCTGCGCTGGATCGGCGAGCGTTCCTACGGCATCTATCTCTGGCACATGCCGATCATCGCGCTGACCACGCCGGCCGGCGCGCACGGCGTGAGCCTGCCGCGGGCGGCGGCGCAGGTGGCCGCGACCTTCTGTGTGGCGGCGCTCTCCTGGCGGTATCTGGAGCAGCCGATCCGGCATGGCGCGCTGGGCCGGCTCTGGCGCCACCAGGCATCAGCGGGCTGGCATTTGCGGGCGTTGCCACGTCGGTCGTGGGCGGCGCTCGCCGGCCTGGCGACGCTGCTCGTGCTCCTGGTGGCCGGCATGGCGGGCGTGGGCATGCGCGCGGGCGGGGGAAGCGGCCTGCCGGCCGGCGCGAACGCCGCGGCGCAGGTGGGCGCCGTCAGCGGCGGCAAGGACGGCAGGCAGAGCGTGGGCGCCGCCGAACCGCAGATGCCCGACGATCCGGCCGCTCCGCAGCGGAGCTCGTGTCGCGCGGTGATCCACATCGGCGACTCGACCTCGGAGGGGCTGACCTCCCACAACTACCTGCCCGACCCCGCCCAGCGGATCGAAGCTCAGTACGCCCGCGTCGGAGCGAGAGTCCAGCACTACGAGATCGCGGGCGCACGCTCGATCGTCGAACGCTACGAGAGCCAGCCCAACGCCTACGAAGCCGCGCGGACCTGGAAGCGGCGCGGGTACCACGGCTGCTGGGTGCTTGCGCTCGGCACCAACGACGCCGCCGACGTGGCCGTCGGGTCAAGCGTGGGGATGTCGCAGCGGATCACCGAGATGATGAAGCTGATCGGCGACGAACCGGTGATGTGGGTCAACGTGAAGTCACTGCTCTCCACGGGTCCCTACGCCGAGCAGTACATGCGCCGCTGGGACCAGGCGCTCGTGCAGGTCTGCAGCAGCTATCCGAACATGCACGTCTTCGACTGGGCCGGGCTGGTCCAGAGCCGCTGGTTCATCAACGACGGCATCCACTTCAACACGCCCGGCTACGCCGCCCGCGCGCACCTGATCGCGCAGGCGCTCGCCTACGCCTTCCCCGCGGCTCCGCAGGAAGCCGGGTGTCTGGTGCACTAGGGAGCGCCTGCGCGGTGCAGGGCGGCGGGCCGGCCACGGCGTCGAGGCCGGCGTCGGCGCAGCAGCCGGCCCCGGCGCGCGGGCGATCCTCAGCGGGCCAGAGCCGGCCCCGGCACGCCCAGCTTGGAGATCTCCGGCGGGTCATAGACGGTGCCCGGGCAGCCGCCGAGCGCGAGCAGCCGCATGCCCTCCGCTCCCGGCCAGACCTTCCGTCGCGACGTCGGGCCGACGCGCACCATCGTCTCGGGGTCGATCCTGTGGCGCTCGCCGTCGATCTCGATCTCGCCACCGCCGCGCAGGACGATCAGGACCTCCTCCTGCCCATCGCCGGCGTGGTCGTGCTCGGGGTACAGTTCCGCGTTGGGCGGCATGTCGATCACCTGCATTCCGAAAGACTGCACTCCGAGCTGCGCACGGGCGCGCTTGAACGCTCCCCCGTAGATCGCCTCCATGTCGTCGATCCTGCTGATCGTGAAGTCCGGCATCCGGCGCCTCCTTTGGTTGGCTTGGTGGGACCGTGTCGCGAACTGCGTCGCGAATTAATAGCACGATCGTTCGTTCGATCGGTGACTAGACTGGGGATGCGATGGGCAAGGCACAGGCAACCAGGAGCGCGATCCTCGAGCACGCCACGGATCTCGCCTCCAGGGAGGGCTTGGAAGGTCTGACGATCGGGCGCCTGGCGTCCGAGCTGAAGATGAGCAAGAGCGGCCTCTTTGCCCACTTCGGCTCCAAGCAGGATCTGCAGATGGCGACCGTGGAGGCTGCGGCGCAGCGCTTCTACGAGGCGGTCCTGGCGCCCTGCCAGTCGCTGCCCGAGGGCGGTGAGCGTCTGTGCGGCTACTGCGAGCGCTATCTCGACACCCTGCAGCAGGAGCTCTTCGCCGGCGGATGCTTCTGGGCGGCCGCGTCCGCCGAGTTCGACGACAAGCCCGGGCCGGTGCGCGACGCGATCGCGGGCGCAGTCGGCGCCTGGCAGCGCGAGCTTGCGCGCCAGGCCGCGGCGGCCGGCGTGGAGGACCCCGCGGGCCTGGCCTTCGAGATCTACGCGCTCGGGATCGGCGCGAACACCGCGCTGCGGCTGCTGAACGACGAGCGCGGCTTCGCGCGAGCGCGCCAGGCGATCGAGCGCCGGCTGCCGAGCCCGGCTGCGTGAGAGCGCCCGACGCCGGCTGCGTGAGAGCCCCCGGCGGCGGCGAGTAGTCCTGCGCGCCGTCGGTGCGGCAGCCGGGCGCGCGCCGGCCGTCGAGCGCTAGCCTTCCCGGCCCCGCGCGCGCCTGATCTCAGCCAGCCGGGCGGCCAGAGCGGCCTCCGCCTCGTCTGGCAGGTAGAAGCGCTCGTCGATCGCCTCCGCCGGCGCGAGCTCCTGCGGCGAGAGGTGGCCGGGATGGCTGTGCGGATTGTCGTAGCCCTGCCCACGCCCGCCTGAGCGAAGCTGCACCGGCGGCGGCGCCGCGCCCTGCTCGCGCACGAACCGGCGCGCCGCGCCGATCGACCGCTTGGCCGCGTCGGACTTCGGCGCCAGCGAGAGGTAGATCGCGGCCTGGGCAAGCGCGTACTGGCACTCGGGCAGGCCGGCGTGCTCGACCGCTGCCGCCGCCGCGGTCGCGACGCTCAGCGCCTGCGGGTCGGCGTTGCCGACGTCCTCGCTTGCGAGGATCACCATCCGCCGGGCGATGAAACGCGGGTCCTCGCCGCCCTCCAGCATCACCGCGAGGTAGTAGAGAGAGGCGTCGGGGTCGGAGCCGCGCGTGGACTTGATCCATGCCGAGATCGTGTCGTAGTGATGATCGGCGGCTCTGTCGTAGTGCACGATCCGGCGCTGCAAAGCATCCTCGGCGAGCTGCAGGTCGACCGTGCCGCTCGCCGTCCTGCACGCGAGCTCCAGCGCGCCGAGCGCGGTCCTGGCATCGCCGCCGCAGCGCACGGTCAGCAGCTCGATCGCCTCCGGGCTGACCTGCACATCGCCGCACTCGCCCCGTTCCAGGGCGCGCAGCAGCAGCGTCTGGACGTGCGTCTGCTCGAGCTGGGAGAGCTCGTACAGGCGCACGCGGGACAGCAGCGCGCCGTTGACCTCGAAGGAGGGGTTCTCGGTCGTGGCGCCGATCAGCGTCAGCAGCCCTTCCTCGACCGCGGGAAGCAGCGCATCCTGCTGCGCCTTGTTGAAGCGGTGGATCTCGTCGAGGAAGAGGATCGTGCCGCGGTCCGATCGCCGGCGCTCCCGGGCGCGCTCGATCACGGCGCGCACCTCGGGGCGACCGGCTTCAACGGCGCTCAGCTCCTCGAAGGCGGCGCCGGCGCCCGCCGCGATGATCCGCGCGAGCGTCGTCTTGCCGCTGCCGGGCGGGCCGTGCAGGATCATCGAGTGGGGATGGCCCTGCTCGATGGCGGCTCTCAGCGCCGACCCGTGCGCGAGCAGGTGCTCCTGGCCGACGAAGTCATCGAGGCTGTGCGGTCGCAGGCGAGCGGCCAGCGGCGCGTCCGGGCCGGGCGAGTGCTCCATCTCCGTGCTCTCGGTTGCCGCTGGATCGAACAGCGATTCCATGCAACACAGTGTGCCCGACGGGGCGGGCGATTCCGACGCCCTGACCGCCGGGCCTCGCGCCGGCCCGCCGGCGGTCCCAGCGCGGACCCCGCTCAGCCGGTCAAAGAGCCCAGGAGCCCGCTGGAGAGCATGCCGGTGATGTTGACGACTTCGCCGGCGGGCGGCGGCGCCACAGCCGGCACCGGTCCATACGAAGTGAAGCCGACCGTCACGGTGGCCTTTCCGGTCGCGGTCATGCCCTGCACCGCAAGCGAGATCTGGACCCGGCGCACCCTGCCCCTGCCGTCCACCCAGACATCGAAGGGGATCGCGCTCGCGTTGCCGACGTGCTGCAGCAGCGCCTTGGCGGCCGAGCGTGAGGAGGCCGGCAGTCTGGCCAGCACCGATGGCAGTCGCAGCCTCACCTGGTAGTGGGTGGTGGAGAGGCCGTAGAGGCGCTGCGTGCCGAGGTCGCGCACCTGGCCGGAGCTCGCCTTCAGGTACTGCAGAATCTGGGCCGGGTCGATCTGGCCGATCCCGAGCGCCTGCGGAACCGAGGTGGCGTGCGTTGCGTTCAGCACCTCGCCGAGCTCCACCTCCAGCCAGGACTTGCCTTCGGGCAGCTTGTCCGCGATGAACGGCATGCGCAGGTACATCGTGGGGTAGACGTAGACCGCCTGCACGCCATGGCCGCGGCTGAGCAGCCCGCCGGCGCCCGGGATGCCGGAAAAGTCCATGTTCACGCTTGCGCTATGCCCTCCGGGGCCCGCGTAGCCGTTGCCGGTGATCGAGAAGCCCTGTTCGGGGTGCGGGCGCGACAGGTGCACGTCCAGCGTGAACCGCATGCCCTCTTCGCTGGTGCTTATGTGCGCGGCGCGCGCGACCGGGTTGGGGGCGGAGGAGGCCGAGGTGCCGCATGCGCCGAGCGCGAGCGGAGAGAGCAGGGCGGCGAGCGCCCCGCAGGCCGCGAGACCGCGATTGACGGGCTTTCTCAGCCGCTGAAGAGCGAGGCGCACGTCAGTGATCTCGGCTCGGTTTGAGCTGCACTTGAGCCGCGGCCGCGCGCCCACATGGCCTCCTGCCTGGCATATGTAAACAGTTGTCCGCAGACAGCGCCGCACATCCCTAGCTGTCGAGCTGATCCATCCGGCACTCCGACGGGCTCTTGTCATCGCGCCAGCGCAGCAGCCGGGCGCCGTGACGGATGCGCCCCGCCGAGACGTGGTCGAAGCTCACCTCCAGCACCAGCTCAGGCCGCAGCTCCACCCACTCCAGGTCTCTGCCCGCGCTCCAGCGGCTGGGCTCCGAGGACCCTCGCTGCCCGGTCTCGTAGGGAGCCAGGCGATCGACGAGCTCACGCTTCTGAGCTGCGGTCAACCCGGAGCAGTGGCCGACAGTGCGAAGCTGCGCCTGCTCGTCGTAGAGGCCGAGGATCAGCGCTCCGACCGTGCCCGCCTCCTTGCCCGGGCGCCAGCCGACCAGCACCGCGTCGATCGTGCGCACGCGCTTCACCTTGACCATGCCGCGCCGCTGGCCGGGCAGGTAGGGCGCCTCCCGCTCCTTGGCGATCGCGCCCTCGGCATCCCGCAGCCACTCCTGCGCTTGCGCGGGGTTCTCCGTGGAGACCATCAGCTCGACCGGCGCGTTCGCGAAGCCCGCCTGGGCGAGCAGATCTTCCAGCGCCAGCCGCCGCTCCCGGAAGGGACGCTCCAGCAGCGATGCGTCATCCAGCGCCAGCAGATCGAAGGCGACGTAGATGCTCGGCGTCTCGCTCGCCAGCCGCTGCACGCGGGAGTCGGCCGGGTGGATGCGCTGGCCCAGCGCGTCGAAGTCCTCGCGCCCGGAGCCGTCGCGTACCACGATCTCCCCGTCTAGCACGTAGCGGCCCGGCGGCAGCGTGAGCTCGGGGAAGTAGCGGGTCAGCGAACGGCCGTTGCGCGACTGGAGCTCCAGCTTCCCGCCATCCACGAAGGCTATGCAGCGAAAGCCGTCCAGCTTGATCTCGTAGGTCCACTCGGGGCCGGCCGGGAGCGCCTTGCGGGATAGCGCGAGCTGGGGAGCCAGCGGTGCGTCGATCGGCAGCGTCATGGCTTGCGGGCGCGACTCGGCTGCGCGCGGCGGCCCTCGCCGGGCTGCTTTCTGAAATGGGGCGGCCAGGGAGCGTCCCCCAGACCTTCGCGCTCGTCTCGCGCGGCGAGCTCCAGCAGCGAGTCCAGGGAGCAGACGTGCTCGTCAATGTCCGCGCCGGGATCGCCGCGCTCGCGCAGACGCGCCGGCACCGTGTCCAGCCGCAGCTCGCGCGGGTCCACATCGGCGACCTCCTCCCAGGTGAGCGGGCAGGAGACCAGCGCGTCGGGGACCGCGCGCACCGAGTAGGCGGAGGCGACGGTGCGGTCGCGCGCGTTCTGGTTGTAGTCGATGAAGACGCCCGTGCGCTCCTCCTTCCACCACTTGCTGGTCGCGCGGCCGGGCATCCGTCGCTCGACCTCGCGCGCGAGCGCGAGCGCGGCCCTGCGCACCTCGGTGAAGCCGTGCTCCGGCGCGATCCTGATGAAGATGTGGATGCCGCGGCTGCCGGACGTCTTCGGGAAGCCCGTGAGCGCGTGCTCGGCCAGCACCTCCCGGACGCCGAGCGCGACCGCTCGGACCTCGGCGAACGGCACGTCTGGCTGCGGGTCGAGATCGACGCGCAGCTCGTCGGGATGGTCGAGGTCGGCGCGCCGCACCGCCCAGGGGTTCCAGTCGATCACGCCGAGGTTCACGCCCCACACCAGATGGGCCGCGTCGTTTGGCACGAGCTCGCGGGCGTGGCGGCCGCTGGGGAATGTGACGGTCGCGGTCTGCAACCACTCCGGGGCCCCCGAGGGCACCCGCTTCTGGAAGAACGGCTCGCCCTCCACGCCGTCCACCCACCGCTTGAGGACAGTGGGACGCTCACGCAGGCCGCGCACCACCTCCTGCTCGCACTCCACGTAGTAGCGGGCGAGATCGAGCTTGGTGTGGCCGCGGGCGGGGAAGAAGACCTTCTCCGGTTTGGAGATGCGCACGCTGCGGCCGCTGACCTCAAGCGTCACGTGATCGCCATCGGGCATGTCTGAAGCATGGCAGCGCGGCCCGTCGGCAGGCACGCGCCGGCGTGGCATGCGCGGCCCCGGGCACGGGTGCGGACCGCGGCCTCAGACGCTCTCCGGGGATGGGCCGGGCGCCGGGACGGCGCTCTGCATGATCCGGTCTATCTCGGCGAGGTCCTTCTCGCTCAGCTCCACGGCGGCGGCATCGACTGCGGCCGCTATATGGGGCCTCGACCGCGCGCCCACTATCGCGACGTGGACCGCGGGGTTGGCGAGTGTCCAGGCGATCGCGAGCTGCCCGACTTCGATCCCGCGTGCCGATGCAAGCTGCGCGAGCTCCCGCACCACAGCGACGTTTCCGCGCAGCGCCTGCCCCTGGAAGAGCGGGCTGCGCCGGCGCCAATCGTCCTCGGGGAAGGTCGTGCTCTCGTCGTAGGCGCCGGTGAGCAGGCCGTGAGCGAGCGGGCCGTAGATCAGCACGCCGATGTCGTGCTCGCGCGCGTAGGGGAGCACGTCGCGCTCCACCTCTCGGCTGAACAGGTGATAGGGCGGCTGCACCGTCTCGACGGGGCGGGTCGCGGCGAGCTCGTCCATCTGGGCCGGGCTGAAGTTGGAGACCCCGACGTGCGCGATCTTGCCCTGCTCCACGAGCTCCTGCAGCGCCTGCGCGGTCTCGCGGAAGGGCACCTGCGGGTCGGGCCAGTGGACCTGGTAGAGGTCGATGTGATCGACGCCGAGCTCGCGCAGGCTGGAGTCGACGCCCTTGCGCAGCCACTGCGGGCTGGAGTCGCGCACCAAGCCGCGCTCGGCGTCGATCCGCAGCCCGCCCTTCGTGGCGATCACGACCTCCTGGCGCCGGTGGGCGAGATCGTCGGCCAGCGCC
Organism: Solirubrobacterales bacterium; assembly: GCA_027315115.1. Lineage (GTDB taxonomy): Bacteria > Actinomycetota > Thermoleophilia > Solirubrobacterales > Solirubrobacteraceae > Palsa-744. Next base: position 114,596 of record DAHUYQ010000006.1, read on the forward strand.
GCTCCGAGCAGCCGCTCGGAGGCTCCGAACCCGTAGGCCTGCGCGGTGTCGAAGAAGTTGATCCCGAGCTCTCGCGCGTGGCGGATCGCATCGATCGCCTTCTGCTCGTCGAAGCTGCCCCAATCCCCGCCTAGCTGCCAGGTGCCAAAGCAGATGCGGGACACCGTCAGGCCCGTCATTCCAAGGGTCGTGGTCTGCATCGCGCTCCCTTCCAGATGGCGTGCTCGCGTCGCTGGTCGCAGGCCGGTCGGGTCTGCGACCCTGAATGTCAGGGTAGATACCCGTTGATGGCGCAGATCACCACAGCGCACGCGCCCGCCGGCAGGAGCGCCGCCAGCGGGCAGGCGAGGATCGGCTGCTCTGGATGGAACTACCGCGACTGGCGCGGCAGGCTCTATCAGGAGGGCGAGCCCGCGCGGCGCTGGCTGGAGCTCTACTCGCAGCGCTTCGACACGGTCGAGGTGAACGCGACCTTCTACCGCCTGCCCAGCCGTCAGGTGGTGGAGCACTGGGTGCAGCAGACCGGCACGGGCTTTCTGTTCGCGGTGAAGGCCAGCCGCTACCTGACCCACGTCAAGCGGCTCGGTGAGATCCGCGACGGCGTCGCGCGCCTCTGCGAGCGGCTGCGGCCGCTGATCGACGCGGGCCGCATGGGGCCGATGCTGTGGCAGCTCCCGGATACCTTCCATCGCGACCAGCGGCGCCTGGAGGCGGCCCTCGCCGAGCTGCCGCCGGGCCGGCACGCCTTCGAGCTGCGGCATCCGAGCTGGTTCGTGGAGGAGGTCTACGCGGCGCTGGGCCGGGCGGGCGCGGCGCTGGTGATCGCCGACCATCCGGAGCGCCGTTTCCAGACCGAGGTCGAGACCACCGACTGGCGCTACGTGCGCCTGCACTACGGCAGCGGCCGCCGCGGCAACTACACGCCCACCGACATCGACCGCTGGGCAGCGAAGCTGCGGGCCTGGCGAGCTGACGGCGACGTCTTCGTCTACTTCAACAACGACTGGGAGGGGTTCGCCCCTGCCAACGCGGCCGCGCTGCGCGAGCGGGTGTGAGCGTTGGCCGAGCGCCAAGCACGACTGGAGAGCGCGGCCAGGCGTGTGTAACTTGGATGGCGTGGCGAACGGTTGGCCAGAGCTCGACTACGCCGGCTGGAGCGCGACGTGCGAGACGTTGCACGCCCACACGCAGGTGCTCGGCAAGCTGGCCGCGGCGCTCGCGCCCGCCGAGCCGCAGCTTCAGCACGCGGCACTTCGCCTGAGCCCGCGCGGGTGGGAGACGCTGCCGCTGCCGGCGCCCGACGGGTCGGGTGCGTTCGTGGCGTTGCTGGACCTGCACAACCACGAGGCGGTCGTCGAGCACAGCGACGGCCGCGCGCGCCGGATCGCGCTGGCGCCCGACAGGAGCGTCGGCGAGGTCTGCAGAGGGCTCTTAGCCGCGGTGAGCGCGATGGTGGGGCCGGTGGAGATCGACCCCACGCCCCAGGAGGTGCCCTGGACGGCACCGCTGGATCAGGACGATGAGCACCGCAGCTACGACGTCGCGGCGATCGGCGAATACCTCGCCGCCGCGACGCGAGCCGGGCTCGTGCTGGCGGCTTTCCGCGCGCCGTACCGCGGCCGATCGACTCCGGTGAACGCGTGGTGGGGCTCCTTCGACCTGGCCGTCAACCTGTTCTCCGGCGTGCCCGCGACGCCACCCTCGCAGGACTTCATCATGCGCAACGCGATGGACGCCGAGGAGGTCGCGATCGGCTGGTGGCCGGGCGACGCCCGTTACGAGAAAGCCGCCTTCTACGCCTACGCGCACCCCGCGCCCGACGGCTTCGCGACCGCGCGCGTCGAGCCCGAGCAGGCGCGCTTCGAGCGGTCGCTGGGCGAGTACGTCCTCGACTGGGAGGACGTCCGCGCAGCCGCCGACCCGCACGCCCACGCGCTGCGCTTCGCGCGTTCGGTCTTCAGGCACGCCTGCGCGGTGTGCCACTGGGACACCGCCCTGGCCGGCAGCGCGGAGGGGCAGCCGCCGCCGGTGGTTTGAGCAGAGCGCCGGGCTCGTCTGGCACCTGAGCCCTGGCGGCAAACGAAAAAACTGTGGGCCATCCCCGGAAGCTCTTACCGTTTCGGAGGTGCGCACGCTCGAGGAGATCACATACGATGCGGGCAGGTCGGCACTCGCCGACCAGGAGTCTTTGTTGCCGGGGTGCGGCTGCGGACCGGTACCTTGCTTGCCGCGCACGCGCTCGTGGCATCGTTCTTGGGTGCGACGACCGTCCGGGCACAAGGGCTGAATGCGCTCGGTTGGGTTGCGCTCATTGGGCTGGTCAGCGGCCTTGTCGTCGCGGCCGTCCTGCTGGCGCCTTGGCACATGAGGTTTGCCCTCAACGCAACAGAGGTCTATCGCGAGCTCTATGAGCAGGCCAGCCGCGAAACCGAGACCAACGCGGTTGGATGCCTGGTTGCGGCGGGCTTTGGCTATGAGAGGCTGCGGGCGGCGAACGCTTCGAAGGTGCGGCTCATGTCCATGCTGTCGGGTGCTCTAGGGGTACTAATGGTCATGCAGACGCTCGCGTGGTTGGCTGACCTGGCGATACAATGAGCGTTATGGCACCAAAGCCTCTGCCGCCAGAGCAAGTCGAAGCGATGACGCCTCCCATCTCTATCGGGATCGACGAAAGCGAGGGCGAGGCTCTGCAGGCTCTCAAGGAAATGATCAGCCGGTTTGCGCGCACGTGGGCCAGGCGGCTCAGTCCAACTGGAACTGGCCGTCGCGGTAGATCACGCGCTCGCTCCCGTCTTTGAGCGTCGCGGTGACCGTGCGGTCGGCGGTCGAGACGATGTCGGTGTGGACGCTTGACTCGTTGAAGCCCAAGCGCTCCCACTCCGCAGCCGGGATGCCGGCCGGGTCGCCGGCGTAGCAGTCGTGGTAGGACTTGCCGACCGCCAAGTGGGTGTTGCCGAACGGGCCGCCGACGTTCTCGTCGAAGAGCGTCTCGGCCATGAACTTCGTGATCCGTGAGAAGCGCCTGTCGGTGAGCGAGTACTCGCCCACCTTGTTCGCGTTCTCGGTGGCGATCATCTCCGTGAGCACCTTCTCGTTGCTCTCGGCGCTCGCTTTCACCACCAGGCCGTCTTTGAACTCGAGGCGGATGCCCGTGATCAGGTTTCCGTAGCGGTAGAGCGGCTGGTTGAAGGCGATCCAGCCCTCGGTGCCGCGCCAGTCGGGGCTCGTGAAGATCTCGAAGCTCGGGATGTTGCGGCCGCTGCCGCCGACCCACTGGCGCTTCTCGCCGAGCGTGATCCACAGGTCGGCGTCCTCTCCGACCACGTGCAGGCGGTCGATGTCCAGCGCGTTCAGGCGCTGCACGTAGTCGCCTATCTGGCCGCTGACCTCTTTCCAGCGCGCGATCGGGTCCTGCTCGTCCAGGAAGCAGGCGCCGATGATCTGATCCCAGTACTCCTGCTCTGAGAGCTTGGCCTCCGCGGCCATCGCGGGGGTGCCGTAGAGGGCGAGCGTCCAACTGAACTTGCCGGCGTTCTCCTTCTCGGTGCGCCAGTCCATCCAGGGCTTCATCGCCTTGCCCGAGCGCATGATCTTCGACGGCTCGATGCCCTCCAGCGCGTGCATGTCGGTGTCGCAGAGGATCGAGACCTGGTGGTCGATCTCGTCCACGAGGCCGCGCATGTACTTGGCGGGGAAGAAGTCGATCTGCTCATCGCCGGCCAGCTCGTAGAAGTCGCGCGAGAGGTTGAACTGCGCATCGTCGCTTGGCAGGTAGCTGCCGATCACGTGCGCGCCGGCGCGCAGCACCGCCTTGCGCAGCTCGACGTAGAGCGGCTTCGCGGCCTCCGGCGCGACCACGCGCACGACCTCGCCCTTGCGCACTCCGCTGCCGCCGCCGAGCGCGAAGTTGACCAGCACGTCGGCGTAGGCTCGCAGGATCGCTTGGGGCGGGTGATAGGCCATCGCGGGGAAACGATATGAGGTTCGCGGGCGCGGCGGCGCGTCGGCGGGCGAAACCGACGGGCGCGGCCGGACATGTGTGGCTGGAAAGGAGCCAGCTCTTGAGAGACGACGACCCGACCGAGGCGCGCAGGCTGCGGCAGCGCTTCGAGGAGATCTACGAGGCCAACCACGCGGCGCTTGCCGCCTACGCGCTGCGGCGCGCGGCGTGCGCGGAAGATGCCGCCGACGCGGTGGCCGAGACATTCGCCGTGGCCTGGCGGCGCATCCGTCAGGTGCCCTCGGGGCGCGAAGCGACCCTTTGGCTGTTCGGCGCGGCGCGCCTGGTGCTGGCCAACCAGCGGCGCGGCGAGCGCCGGCGAGCGCGGCTGCGCCTGCGGCTGAAGGCGCAGCCGGTCAGGGCTCAGGCGCCCGCCGAGGACCGTGCCGGAGAGCTGGATCTCGCCAGGGCGGCGCTCGCGCGCCTGCCGGAGTCGCAGCGCGACCTGCTCGGGCTGGTCGCCTGGGAGGGGCTCTCGACCGGTGAGCTCGCGGCCGTCCTGCGCTGCTCGGAGAACGCCGCCAAGATCCGTCTGCACCGCGCCAGGCGCGCGCTGCAGCGGGAGCTCGAGCGCGGCGGGCGGCCGTCGAGCCCGAAACTTGCGCCCGCGAAACTTGCGCCCGCGAAACTGGCGCCCGCGAAACCCGCGCCCGCTGATGGACATGGAGGAGATGGACCCACAACCCCTGTGCCGATTGCGGGAGAGACACGATGAACGACAACCTGAGCACCGACATGGCCGGACTGCTGAGCAGCCTGGACCCGCTGCGCGAGGATGAGCTTGCGCGCGTGATGGAGATGGGGCGCGCGCGGGGCGGCGCGCGGCGAATCGCCGCCACGCCTTGGCGGCGCGCGCGGCCCGCCGCCGGCAGGCGCGTCGTCGGGATCGCGGCCGCGCTCGCCGTGGCCGCCTGCCTCGCCGCCGTTGCGCTCGTGGTCTCCCTGGCCTCCTCGCCGGCTCCGGCCGCATACGCGCTGTCGTTCAGCCAGAAGGACGGCTACGTCGAGGTGAGGGTCCTGAACCCATACGCCAGCGTGGCGGAGGTGAGTCGGGAGATGGCGGTGAACCATCTGCACGTGCGTCTGTACCTGCTGCCGGTGCCTCCGGGATCGGTCGGCCAGATCATCGCGCTCGAAAGCGCCGGCCGGAACGGGGGTGGCGTTCAGCCGCTCCAGGAAGGCCGCTGCGTGAACGGGCCGTGCACGGTGGGCGTGAAGGTGGCGCGTGGCTTCAAGGGCGCCGGCGCCGTATACATCGGCCGCCCCGCCCGTCACGGCGAACGGTACGCGAGCACCCCGATTGGCGGCGCCTTCGCGCCCGGCGAACCGTTGCATTGCAGCGGGTTGCAGGGCGCCGGCGTGGCGAGGGTGATGCCGATGCTCAAACGCCTGGGGATCAAGGTGATCGCGTGGCGTTCCGACCGTGACGGCTCGTGGAGAAAAGGCGCCGATGCGCCGAAGAGCGCACTCGTCGATGAAGTGGTGCCGGTGCGGTCCGGCGAGGTGGAGCTGCTGCTGGCTGCAAAGCCTGCGCCGAGTCACTCTGCTTTGCCGCGCACGGCCTCGATGAGCGGCTGCAAGTCCCCGTGAGGCCGAGGTCACACGCTCAGGTGAGCCCCTTGATCATCGCCACGAGCTCGTCGGTCTGGTAGCCGTTGCTGCGGGCGAAGCGCACCAGCTCGCGTGCTCTGGCGAGCACCGCGCCGCGCTCCGCGCTGCCCGCGACGTGCACGCCCTGGCCGCGGCGGAACTCAAGCAGACCTTCGTCGCGCAGCGTCCGCAGCGCTCGCAGGACGGTGTTGGTGTTCACGTGCAGAACCGCCGCCAGATCTCGTGCGGGAGGCAGCCGGTCTCCTGGCGATGCGTCGCCTTCGGCGATAGACCTGCGAATCGCGGCCGCGACCTGATCGTGCAGCGGGGTGGGATCGGATCGGTCGACGCGTAGATCCTGCATAGTGCTAGTCATATTAGCACCAAGCCAGCTATCGAAAGGGTCCACTCCACGAGCGTGCTCGCGCCGCGAAGGTGAGGCATGACCAACGCTCTGCATCTCAGCAGGGTCGAAGTCCGCCCGTGACCTTCCGCGTCTCCAGCCATACTCAGCGCGATGGCAGCCGATGCAGCCGCCGCTCGTCCTGAACGCACCGCCTGGGCTCGCAACCTTGGCGCGCCCGTGCGCGACTTCCTGACCACCGAGACCGGTGGGGCGGCCGTGCTGGTGGGAGCCGTGGCTGCCGCGCTGATCTGGGCGAACCTGCCCTGGTGGCACTCCTACGAAAGCTTCTGGCACACGACGCTCGCGATCCGGGTCGGCAGCCACGAGCTCTCCGCGAGCCTGCGCGACTGGGTCAACGAAGGGCTGATGACGCTGTTCTTCCTGGTGGTGGGCCTGGAGGCCACGCGCGAGCTGGCGCTGGGGGAGCTGCGGGAGCGGCGCCGGGCCGCGATCCCCGTGATCGCGGCGTTCGGAGGCATGGCGGCGGCGATCGGCGTGTTCCTCGCCATCAACGCCGGCGGCGCGGGGGCCGGCGGCTGGGGCGCGGCGATGTCGACCGACACGGCGCTTGCGCTCGGCGCGCTGGCGCTCGTGGGGCCAGGCAACAGCACGCGCCTGCGCGTCTTCCTTCTGACCGCGGTCGTGATCGACGATCTGGCCGGTCTGGTGGTGATCGCCTTCGCCTACTCGCACAAGGTCTCGGATCTCGCGCTGGCGATCGCGGTCGGCCTGTTCGGCGTGCTGATCCTGCTGCGCTACCTGCAGCGCGGTCGCGGCCCCGCCTCGGTGCTGGTCGGGGTTGGGATCTGGCTGGCGATGTTCGAGTCCGGCATCGACCCCGTGATCGCCGGCCTTGCGATCGGCCTGGTGACCAGCGCCTACCCGCCCTCGCGCGGCGACCTGGAGCGCGCGATCGAGCTCGCCCGCGCCTTCCGCGAGCAGCCCACGCCGGAGCTTGCCAGGTCGGCTCAGCGCGGCCTCGGGGAGGCGATCTCGCCAAACGAGCGGATCCAGAGCCGGCTGCACCCGTGGACCGGCTTCCTGATCGTGCCGCTGTTCGCCCTGGCGAACATGGGCGTGCACCTCACAGGCTCGGTGATCAGCGCGGCCGCGACCTCGGCGGTGAGCATCGGCATCCTGCTGGCCTACCTGATCGGCAAGCCGCTCGGCTTCCTCGGCGCCTCCTGGCTGGGCAGCCGCCGGGCCTTCGGCGGCAGCAGCAGGATGACTGTCACCTGGCCGGGCCTGGCAGGCACCGGGGCGGTGGCGGGCGTCGGCTTCACCGTCTCGCTGCTGGTCGCGGGGCGGGCGTTCGGGCCAGCCCTGTTCACCGACGCGCAGCTCGGCCTGCTCGCGGCCGTCGTGCTCTCGCCGCTGCTGGGGCTGCTGGTCTTCAGGGCCACCGCGATGCTGCCCGCGCAGGTGCGCATCCGCCAGCTTCAGCGCACCGCCGCGCAGCTCATCGACCTCTCCGACGACGTCGACCCTGAGCGCGACCACATCCGCGGACGCCACGACGCGCCGGTCACGCTGGTCGAGTACGGCGACTTCGAATGTCCCTACTGCGGCCGCGCGGAGGCGGCGATCAGGGAGCTGCTGGCGCTCGAGGGCGACGAGCTGCGCTACGTGTTTCGCCATCTGCCGCTGACCGACGTGCACCCCTTCGCGCAGCTCGCGGCCGAGGCGGCCGAGGCGGCCGGCACGCAGGGCCGCTTCTGGGAGATGCACGACATGCTGCTCGAGCACCAGGGCGACCTGCGACCGCGCGATCTGCGCGAGTACGCCAACCAGCTGGGCCTCGACATGGAGCGCTTCGAGTCCGAGCTGCGCAACCGGACCCACAAAAAACGGGTCACAGAGGACGTGGCCAGTGCCGATCAGAGCGGTGTCTCGGGCACGCCATCCTTCTTCATCAACGGTCGTCGCCACCACGGCGCCTACGACCTGCAGACGCTGATCGCCGCCGTCAAGACCGCCGCCAAGCTCGCGGAGCGGCCGGCGTTGCAGCGAGTCTGAGCGCCGCGGGCCGGTCTCTGGACGGCCGGTCAGGAGGGCCGGTCAGGACGGCCGGTCCGGCGCGGGCGGATCGCCGGGCTGACCGCCGCCCTGGTCTCTGACGCGGACGAGCGTGAACCCGTCGTAGCCCTTGGACCCGACAGTCTGGATGGTCGTGGCGTGCACGCGCGGCTCCGCGGCGAGCAGCTCGTGGAAGCGCTGCATCCCACGCGCGCCCGCATCGGCGGTTCTCCGATCGGCCAGCGCGCCTGCGCGCACGACGTTGTCGGCGATGATCACCGTGCCCGGCCGCGAGAGCGCCAGCGCGTGCTCGAAGTACCGCGGCGTCGCCGGCTTGTCGGCGTCGATGAAGACCAGGTCGAACGGCTCCGCGCCTTCGCCTTCCAGCGCCGCGAGGCTCTCCAGGGCGGGACCGAGGCGCACCTGCACCCGATCGGTCAGGCCGGCGGCCTCGATGCTCGCCTGCGCTGCCCGCGCGCACTCGGGGTCGAGCTCGAGGCTGATCAGGCGTCCGCCTGGCGGAAGCGCGCGCGAGAGAAAGATCGTGCTGTAGCCCCCGAGCGTGCCGACCTCGAGGATGCGGCGTGCCCCGTGGATTTCCGCGATCAGCCGCAGCAGCATGCCCTGCGCGGCGGTGACGGCGATCGGTGGCAGGCCGGCGGCCTGTGCCCGCCGCGCGGCGCCCGCGAGCGCCTCGTCCTCCAGGCGCAGCGTCTCGGCGACGTACTCGTCGACTTCGCTCCAGAGACGCTCGCTCATCCGTCGGATCTCCGCATCCCTCCATCATGGCGCGCAGGCTCCCCCGATGCCTCCGCGCTCTGCTTGCGCAATCTACGACGCCTGCCGTCTCGCGCTGCGAATATGTCTGTGTGCCGATGCCGCCCGCGCTCACCTCGCTCTTCGCGCTGCTGCCCGGCTACATCCCGAGCCCGCCCGACAACGGCTTCTACATCGGGCCGCTGTTCGTCCACGCCTACGGCCTGGCGTACGTCTTCGCGGTCGCCGCCGCGATCCTCGTCACGGTCAGGCGCTGGGAGGCGATCGGTGGGCACCGCGACCTGGTCTACGAGGTGGCGCTGTGGGCCTTTCCCGCCGGGCTGGTCGGAGGGCGGATCTACTTTCTGCTCACGACGCCCAGCCAGATGCCCAACCACTGGTGGGGCCCGTTCGCGATCTGGGACGGTGGGCTGGGGATCTGGGGTGGCGTGGCGCTCGGCGCCGCGGTGGGGATCTGGCGGGTGCGCCGCCATGGCGCCGACGTAGCGCGCTTCATGGACGCGGTCGCGCCCGCGCTGCTGGTCGCGCAGGCGATCGGCAGGGTCGGCAACTACTTCAACCAGGAGCTGTTCGGCATCCCCAGCAAGCTGCCGTGGGCGCTGGAAATCTCGCCGGCGCACCGGCCGCCGGGGTACGGCGGCTACGCCACCTTCCAGCCCACCTTCCTCTACGAGCTGATCTGGAACCTGCTGCTGGCGTTCGCGCTCGTGCAGCTCGGCAAGCGCAGGTCGATCAAGGCGCCCGGCCTGTTCGCGCTCTACATCGCCGGCTACTCCGCGTTTCGCGTCTTCGAGGAGACGATCCGGATCGACTACTCCAAATACATCCTGGGGATGCGCCTGAACTTCTTCGTGGCCCTGATGATCTGCCTGGCTGGCCTGCTGTGGTTCGTGGGTATCCAGCTTGGCTGGCGCTGGGCGTGGCCGGGCCGCCGCTCCTCGGACCGTGAGGGCCAGGGCGGCAAGGATCGCGATGGCGAGGGGCGCGGCGGCGGCCGCGGCGGCAAGGATCGAGGCGGCAAGGATCGAGGCGGCAACGGCCGCGGCGGCAAGAGCCGCGAAGAGCCCGCCCCCGTGCGTCAGCCGCTGTAGCCGCTGCGCTCGGCGCTCAGCTTCCGGCCCACTTGCCCTTGCCGTAGGCGGCCAGCTCCAGGCGGGCGATCACGCCCCGGTGCACCTCGTCCGGGCCGTCGGCGAGCCGCAGCGCGCGGGCGACCGTCCATGCGGCCGCCAGCGGGAAGTCGTCGGAGAGCCCGCCGCCGCCGTGCATCTGGATCGCCATGTCGGCGACGCCTTGAGCCATGTTCGGGGTGGCCACCTTGATCTGGGAGACGGCGCCGAGCGCGGCCGGCGAATTCTGGTCCAGCAGCCATGCGGCGTGCAGGACGTGCAGGCGGGCCTGGTCGATCGCGATCCGCGCGTCCGCGATCCGCTCGCGGTTGCCGCCGAGGTTCGCGATCGGCTTGCCGAACGCGACCCGCTCGGTCGCGCGCGCGCAGGCCAGCGAGAGCACCATCTCGGCCAGCCCGATCAGGCGCATGCAGTGGTGGATGCGGCCCGGCCCGAGCCGCGCCTGCGCGATCGCGAACGCCTGCCCGGCGCCGCCGATGATCGCCGAGGCGGGCAGGCGGACGTCCGTGAAGGAGACTTCGCCGTGGCCGCCGGGCGCGTCGAGGAAGCCCATCGCCGGCAGCATCCGCTCGACCTTCACGCCGGGGGTGTCCCGCGGCACCAGCACCATCGAGTGCTGGTGGTAGCGGTCGGCCTCGGTGTCGGTGAGGCCCATGAAGATCAGCGCCTCGCACTTCGGATGCCCGACGCCGGTGCTCCACCACTTGCGCCCGTTCAGCACGACCTCCTCGCCGTCGAGGATCGCCGTGGCCTGCATGTTGGTGGCGTCCGAGGAGGCCACCTGCGGCTCTGTCATGCAGAAGGCGGAGCGGATCTCGCCCGCCAGCAGCGGCGCAAGCCAGCGCTGCTTCTGCTCATCGGAGCCGAAGTGCCAGAGCACCTCCATGTTCCCGGTGTCGGGCGCGTTGCAGTTGCAGACCTCGCTGGCGATGATCGAGCGGCCCAACCGCTCGGCCAGCGGCGCATACTCCACGTTGGAGAGGCCGGCGCCGTGCTCGGCATCGGGCAGGAACAGGTTCCAGAGCCCCTGCTCCCGGGCCTTGCCCTTCAGCTCTTCGATCACGGGCAGCACGACCCACGGATCGTCGCTTGCCAGGAGCTGCCGGTGGTATGGCTCCTCGCGCGGCGCGATCTCCTGCTCGATGAATGCGTCCAGCCGCGCAAGCAGCGCTCGTGTGCGCTCTGAGTGCTCGAAGTCCATCCGCGATCCCTCCTCGATAGCACCGGACCCGGTGTTGGGGCGGCGAGCCTATCGCGCCTGCGCCTGGGGCTCCATGACCGCCTTCTCGATGAACGGCCCCAGCAGCCGCACGGCCTCCTCGGTGGCCTGCCGGGGCGGCCCGATTGGCACCGTCAGGTAGCTGATCGCAAGGCGCACGAGCGTCTGTGCCAGCAGCGTGGCGTCCTCGGCGTCCACCGCGGGCCAGCCGCGTGCGATCGCCTCCGCGATCTGCTGGCCGGCCCAGTCGAGCACGGGCCGGCTGCGGGTGGTGATCAGCGGCAGCATCCCGCCCGTGCCGTCGTCGTCCAGCAGCATCCCGATCAGCGGGTCGCGCCCGGCGGTGTCCAGGAACAGCTCCAGCGCCGCCGCCAGCGCGGCGGTGGGGTCGTCCAGGTGCGCGTCGATCGCCTGCTGCACCGCCTCGATGAACCGCTGCGCCTCGCGGAGCACGAAGGTCTGCGCGAACTGCTCGCGCGAGCCGAGCTCGTTGTAGAGCGTCTGCCTGCTCACCCCCGCGCGGCTGGCGATGTCGGCCATCGTGATCTGCGACCAGGGACGCTCCGTCAGCAGGCTGCGCGCGGCGTCCAGCAGCGTTTCGCGCAGAAGCTGCCGCGCGGCCTCGCGGTAGGGGACGGCGTTCATCGGGCCTGCTCGGCCACTAGTCCTCCGCCGGCTCGAAGTCGACCTTGTCGCGCACGCCGCAGTCGGGGCAGGCCCAGTCGTCGGGCACCTCGCTCCACGGCGTTCCCGCCGGAAAGCCCTCGCGCGGGTTGCCGGCCGCCTCGTCGTAGACGTAGCCGCAGGATGGGCAGAGGAAGCGGCTCATGCGCGCTCCCCCGCCCCGGCGACAGCGTCCCCGTACCTGGCCAGCACCCTGCGGCGTGCCCTGGGTGAGATGTTGGCCATCGCGATGTCTCCCTTGTAGTGCTCGACCACTCGTCTGTCCATGATCGCGCGCCACAGCGGCGGGATCACGGCCAGGATGATCATGCCCGCGTAGCCGGTGGGAAGCTGCGGCGCCTCTTCCATGTGCCGTAGCGCCTGGTAGCGGCGGGTCGGGTTGGCGTGGTGGTCGGAGTGGCGCTGCAGGTGGTAGAGCAGCAGGTTGGAGGCGACGTTGTTGGAGTTCCAGCTATGTTCCGGGCGCGTGCGCTCGTAGCGGCCGTCCTCGCGACGCTGGCGCAGCAGGCCGTAGTGCTCCAGGTAGTTGACGACCTCCAGCAGGCAGAAGCCGAGCACCGCCTGGATCGCCAGATAGGGCACCACGACGGCGCCGAAGACCGCGATCAGCGCGCCGAAGAGCACGACGCTCATCGCCCACGCCTGCAGGATGTCGTTGTGGATCGATAGCGCCGAGTGCTTGCAGCGGGCAAGCCGCTCGCGCTCCAGATGCCAGGCCGAGCTCAGGCTGCCGCTGACCGTGCGGGGCAGGAAGGCGTAGAAGCTCTCGCCGAAGCGCGCGCTGGCCGGGTCCTCGGGCGTGGCCACGCGCACGTGGTGGCCGCGGTTGTGCTCGATGAAGAAGTGGCCGTAGCCACTCTGGGCGAGGGCGACCTTGCTCAGCCACCGCTCCAGGCTCGCGCGCTTGTGGCCGAGCTCGTGGGCGGTGTTGATCGCGATCCCGCTGACCATCGCCACGGTCAGCGCCAGCCCGATCGAGTCGAGCGTGGAGAGCCCGCCGCGAGCCCACAGCCAGCAGGCGAACACCAGCCCGGCGTACTGCAGCGGCAGGAACGCGTATGTGCACCAGCGGTAGTAGCGGTCCTGCTCCAGCCACTTGATCACCTCGTCAGGCGGGTTGGTGGGGTCGGTCCCGCGCAGCAGGTCGAGCAGCGGGAAGACGCCGAACACGAGCATCGGGCCCATGAACCAGAAGAGCCCCAGGCCGCTCGCATGCGCCAGTCCCCAGGCGATGAAGGGCAGCAGTGGCACGATCAGCCCCAGCAGCCAGGCGTAGCGCTTGCCGTCGCGCCAAGCCGCCGCGCCGTCCTGCCCTTCCACGTTCTCGGGCCCACCCGCAAAGCCGGGGTGGCCGGTTGCCGATGCCATTTGCGTCCTCCTCGGGGTCGCTTTCGCCGTCGAGCGACGGTCGGGAAGGCACTCTAGACAAACCATGCGTCAATGTCAAGCAAACCGACAGCACTGCGAGATCTGTAACAAGAGCGTGGTTTCCCGCATCCCTTCCGTGCTTTGCCGCCAAAGTGATTCGGCCTCGTGCAGATGGCAGGCCGGTGCGCATCGCCAATCCTGGTCAGCAATGGAGAGACTCGGGCAACCCTGTCCAAGGAAGGTTCTGATCGCCGGCGGTGGCTTTGCCGCGGTGGAGGCGCTGCTGGCCCTGCGCACGCTGGTCGGGGAGGCGGTGCAGCTCACGCTCGTGTCCAGCAGCCGGGAGCTCGCGTTTCGGCCTGCCGCCACCTATGAGGCATTCGCCGGCAGGGACGAGCCGGCGATGAGCTACGGCCTGGCCGAGATCGCCTCTGATGCGAAAGCCCGGTTCGTGCATGGTCGCATGGAGGCCGTCGCGCCCGCCGCTCGCACGGTCCGCCTCGCCTCGGACGCGACCCTGCGCTACGACTCGCTGATCCTCGCCCTCGGCGCCCGCGCGAAGGCTGCGATTCCCGGCGCGCTGACGTTCCGAGACCAGCGTGAGGTGCCGCAGATGCGCGGCCTGCTGCGGGAGCTGCTGCGGGGCTCGGTCAGACGGGTCGTCTTCGCGGTGCCGTCGGGATGCGCATGGCCGCTGCCGCTGTACGAGCTCGCGATGCTAAGCGCCTCCTACGCCGAGCGTCACGGCGTGGATGCCGAGATCAGCGTCGTGAGCCCCGCCGAGGCACCGCTGGAAGTGTTCGGCCTCGAGGCATCTGCGCTCGTTCGCGCGCAGATGACGGAGCGGGGCGTGCGCTTCCGCGGCGGCCTGGTGCCGGCGAGCGTCCAGCGCGACGGCGCGCTGCGGCTCCATTTCGGCGGCGTGGTGCCGGCCGATCGCGTCGTGGCGGCGCCGCAGCTTCGCGGTCCGCGGATCGCGGGGGTGCCAAGCCGATGGTGGGGATTCGTGCCGGTCGACGCCGAAGGGCGCGTCGAAAGCCTCTCCGACGTCTACGCGGCGGGGGACATGACGAGCTTTCCGGTCAAGCAGGGCGGGCTTGCTGCCGCGCAGGCCGACGTGATCGCGCGCGTGATCGCGGTGCAGGAGGGAGTGGACGTCGCGGTCCCGCCGCCGATCGAGCCTGGACGGATGATCGAGGCACGGCTGCTCGGCGGGAACAGGACTCTGGCCATGCGCACGCGGCTCGATGCGCGCGGTGCGCACGATCCCGCGGGGGGCGGCTCGGTCGTTCCCATGCGGCAACCCGCTCCAATGCACGAAAAGGTGGATGCCCGGTATCTGGGCGCCTACCTCGCGGGCCGCGGCGTGGCGGCCCGGCGATCGAGCAACGCGCCCGTTGGTTCGAGGGAAGAGGACGCGCGCGCACGCAACGGTGTCTAATGAAGGGCGTCCGCTGCCGATGCAGAAGAGCGTGCTCGGCAACGCCGCGACTTCATCATGGCCACTGCGCTGAAGACCCGCCTACTTGGCAGCCAATCCGACGAGCGGCTCTCTGAGCTCGCACGCGAGGGCTCACAGATCGCCTTCGAGGCGCTCGCGCGGCGCTACCGCCGCGCGCTGCTGCGTCACTGCCGGCAGCTTTGCCTCTCCCAGGAGAGCGCTCAGGAGGTGCTGCAGAGGAGCCTCGCCGAGGCCTGGAGCGGCATCCAGGCGGGTGCCGAGCCCCAGGACCCGCGATCCTGGCTGTACGGGATTGCCCAGCGAATCGCCACCGAGCAGATGCGTGGCGCTGTCGCCGCGTCGGCTGGCGACCTGAAGGCCGCCGTCTCGGAGCCGGAGCTGCCGAGTCGCGGGGCGGCCGCGAGCGGAGCGCCGACCCCGGACGAGGTGCTTGCGCTGCGCAGCGCGCTCTCCGCGATGACGCCGCGGCGCGAACGCGACGGCATCGTCGTGCACCGGGCAGATGGAAACAAAGTGGCCGAGGATGCGCTGGGAATCGCCGACAGCGCGGTGCGCGGCCTGCTCGGGCGCGCCCGGCGGGGCATCAGCGCGCTCACCCCGCCGCCGCTGCTCGCATGGGCGCTCAGCCGTGCGGCCGAGAGCGGCCCCTCGGGAGAACGGATGGCGCAGCTCGGCGGCGGCGCGGCGGGCCTCACGGGCCTTGCGGTCAAGGGCGCCGTCGCGGCGCTCACGGCGGGAGTGGCGATCACCGGAGCGGTGGTCGCGCAATCCGGCAGCCATCCGCACGCGGGTGGGAGCGTTCGCCCCGCGGTTGGCGCGCAGTCGTCGAGCCCCACGAGCCTCGCGGCCGTGACCGGTCCTGCTGCCGGCTCCGACGCCGGCTCGGGCGCCGGCGGAGCCGATTCGGGCGCCGGCCGCCGTGGCGGCGGACATTCCGGCGGCCACCACGTCCTGGTCGCGAGCATCAGCTCTCCGAAGCAGACGTCTGCCCCGTCGGGGCCGAGCACGCAACCCTCGGAGGGCTCCGGCTCTTCGGCAGGCGGCGCCCAGCCCGGACAGAGCCCGGCCGGCTCGCAGACGCGCGAAGCTCGCGTGCAGACCTCGACGACCGTCACGCGGACGGCATCCGCCGGCGCGGGCGCCTCGGGCACCGCGGCTAGCTCCTCCCCGTCCGTGAGCGTCGAAAGCTCGTCGACCGCATCGACCAGCCAGTCCGGCGGCGGGAGCGCGGGCATCGGCGTGAAAGTCTCGCTCGGAGGCGAATCCGGTCAGCAGGGCGGCTCGGGCGGCACCGCTGGCGGCTCAGGCTCCTCCTCCGGCGGCAGCGGCGGCGAACCGAGCTCGTCGAGCGAATCCTCCTCGACCGGAATCGGGATCTCGATCTCGCTGGAGCCGATCGCGTCGGTGGGCGTGCACGTCTCCCTTCCGTAGTCCGACTGGAGGCCCCACGGGCCTGGTTGGACGTTTATCGGATTTCGCGTGAGGTTGTGAGATTGCGCCGTGTCGTTGTGGTTGTCGGCGCGTCGCGCCGGCGCAAACGTCCATATGGTCGCTCCGGCGGCCGCGACCAAGGAAGGTCCCCATGAGGCGAATCATTGCCGCTCTGGCGCCCGCGATCGTGATGGCGCTCGCCCTCGCCGCGCCAGGCGTCGCGTTCGGCCACGGTCGGCACGACCACCACCATCGTCACGGTGCCCGGCATCACAAGCGCCACCATGCCAAGAGCGCGCGCGTCATCAAGTTCACGCCCCTCGCAGGCAGCACCGAAGGCAGCACCGAAGGCACGTCGGAAGAAACGGGCAGCACGGCGTCCGAAAGCATCGGCACCGTGGTCTCCTACGAAAAAGAAGTCCTCACGATCAAGCTGAGCGATGGCTCACTGAGGAGCGGCAAGGTGACCAACGACACGCGCGTGGTCTGCGTCTCAGCCACCTCGAGCGAAAGCGCGGGCTCCACGCCGAGCGAAGGCGCCAGCGAAAGCCAAGGCGATGGCTTCAACCAGGATCGCCCCTGGGGCCTTTGGCTGCGCCAGGGCGGCAGTTGCGCCGAACCCGGCTCTGAAGAAGGCGGCCCCGAATCGTCCGGGCAGGGATCCGACTCCGGCGGCTGGCACGAGGGAGACGACGTGAGAGGCAAATCGGAAGTCAACCTCGAAACCGTGCTGGTCGCAGGCGCGATCGTCAAGGAAGCGGAGTTGCGCCTCACCGAGTCGGGCGGCGTCTGGGAGACGGTGGTGATCAGTCGATAAAGGGGCATCGATGTGCAGGGGTTGGCGGGCAATGCCGATGCAGTGGCGAAAGCAAGCCACGGACCGCCAACCCCACGCACATCGCCCCATGACCAAGATCAAGCATCGCCTGCTGCTGACACAGACAGACCATAGGCTCGCCTGCCTGGCGCAGGCCGGGCACGAGCCCGCATTCGAGGCGCTCGTGCACCGATACAGGCAGCCGCTGCTGCGCTACTGCCGGCGCCTCTGCCTTTCGGACGCACGAGCAGAAGAGGCGGTGCAGCAGGCGTTGCTGAACGCATGGGTGGCGCTCAAGGGGGACAGCGAGGTCCGCGACGTCCGCGCCTGGCTCTATCGCGTGGCGCACAACGCGGCGCTCAACGCGATGCGCGGCGAGCATTCCACGTCATGTTCGGAGGAGCCGCTGGGCGAGTGCATGCGCGTCGGTGGCGCCACGCCCGCTTCGGGGACGGCGGGAATCGAGGAGATGTTGGCGCTGCGTGCCGCTCTTGCCGGGATCGCAGCGCTGCCTCAGATGCAGCGCGAGGTGATGGTGCGCACAGCGGTCGCGGGCCACAGCCACGAGGAGGTCGCAAGCGCGCTCGGCATCA
Source organism: Solirubrobacterales bacterium (assembly GCA_027315115.1). Taxonomy (GTDB): domain Bacteria; phylum Actinomycetota; class Thermoleophilia; order Solirubrobacterales; family Solirubrobacteraceae; genus Palsa-744. The sequence goes on from DAHUYQ010000006.1 coordinate 132,089, forward strand.
GCGACGACGCCGTTCGCGGCCTGCTCTACAGGGCCAGGTCGACGCTGCGCGCTGGCTTCACGGCGATCACGCCGGCCTGGCTGCCGGTCTGGGCGGCACGTAGCGCCGAAGGCGGCGCCGAGCGCAGCGCCGACGTCGCCGCTCAGAGAGTCGCGGAGCTAGCCGCGGGCGGCGGAAGCGCGGGGCTTGCGGGGATAGCCGCAAAGGGAGGCGCCGTGGCGATCACGGCGGGTCTGGCGATCGGCGGAGTCGTGATCGGTCATTCCCGGCATCACGCGCCATCACATCGATCTGACCACGTGGTCTCCTCGCACGTCGCCGCGCAGGCAGATGCCGCGAGCCTGACAGCGCTGGACGGCCTGCAGGCAGGCGCACGCACCGATGCGGCGCGCGTGCGGCCGGCTTCGAGCGGCGCCAAGGCGCGGCATCGCGCCGTGCTGCGCCACCGCGGCTCCTACGCGTCGCCGCCGGGCGGCACGCCGACTCGTCCCACCGCACAGGCCGTCGGTCACCTCGACGTGCCGGCGGCCGGCGACGGCGCCCCCGGAGACAGACATCGCTCGCCGGCCGAGACGCCTGGTGGCGGTTCGCAGCGAGATCGCAGCCAACCGGAGCAGCCAGGCGACGCTCGGACGCGGACAGAACGTCAGGAAGAGTCAGAAGGAGGCTCGGACCGGCCGGGGCAGACCTCTCAGGCGAGCACAGGAGAAGATCGGGAACAGACCGGCTGGTCATCCGATCAGGCGGTGCCACAGCAGACGAGCGACAGCGCCGAACAGCCGCAGGAAGCCGCCGGCAGCACGGAAGCCACCGGCACCCAGGAACCCACCGGCACCCAGGAAGCAGGTCAAACAGGGTCCTGGTCGCCGACCGCGCAAACCAGCGACGGCCAGGACTCCGGCGGATCGCCAGAAGGCCAGGGCTAGCGCGAGGGCTCGCGTCCGCGGTCTGTCGCGGCAAGCCGGAGCGCGAACAGGACGGCGGCCACCGAGGTCGCCAGGTTGAGGCTGGAGACCCCCGCTCGCATGGGAATGCGGACTCTGTGGGTCGCCTGCGCGAGCAGCTCCTGCGAGAGTCCCCGGCGCTCGCTTCCGAACGCGAGCACCGCCCGCGGAGGGATCTCACGCAGGCCGATCTCCTCGCCGGCAGGGTCGAGCGCGACGAGCGCACGATCGCTCGCCGGCACCTCCTGGCACCAGAGCACCGGTAGCGCGTAGTGCAGGCCGGCCGCGCCTCGGATCGCGTCCGCGTGCCAGGGGTCGTGGCGTCCGGTGACGATCACCGCCGCCGCTTCCGCCGCCGCTGCCACACGGACGCATGCCCCCACGTTGCTGAGGTCGCGCGGCTGCTCGAGCAGCACGATCGGGGCGTCCGCGTGGTCCGTGAGCACGGCGCTGAAGCTCGGGTGGGTGCGCTTTGCCAGCGCGATCACCCCGGTGCGCGCCGCGCGCGGCGCGAGCTGCGCGAAGAGCTCCGGCTCGACGGGGTGCGCGAGGGCCATCAGGCGGCCGCCGAGGTCCGGCGCCAGCTCGCTGGCCAGCTCCTGCAACTGCTGCGGCTCGGCGCAGATCGCCTCGAGTATCTCGGCGTCGAAGCGCAGCGCATGCTTGAGGGCATGAAAGCCTTCGATCACCGCCAGATCGCGGTCGCGGCGCGCCCGTCTGAAGCGGTCCAGGCGGGCGCTGGCGGGGCTGCTCACCGCGCCGCCGGTCAGCTCAGATGGGAGAGGCGCGCTTCGAGGGCGATCAGCACGGCATCGGCGGCCTCCTCGACGCAGAGCTCAGGAGTGATCACAAGCTCTGGGGCGGCAGGCGGCTCATAGGGGTCGTCGAAGCCGGTCAGGCCGGCCAGTTCGCCTGCCTGGGCCTTGGCGTAGAGGCCCTTCGGGTCGCGCCGGGCGCACTCCCCCACGGGGGTGTCGATGAAGACCTCGACGAATGCCAGCCCGTCACGTTCGTGAAGCTCGCGCACCCGTTCGCGAGAGTCCACATAGGGGGAGACCAGGGACACGAGCGCGACCGAGCCGGCGTCGGCGAACAGGCGCGCGACCTGGCCCACGCGCCAGACGTTGCTGGCGCGGTCCTCGCGGCTGAAGCCGAGATCCCCACAGATCCCATGGCGCAGGTTGTCGCCGTCGAGCCGGTAGGCGAACCGCCCCGAGTCGATCAGGCGCTCCTCGACGGCGGCCGCGATCGTAGACTTGCCGGCGGCGGGCAGGCCCGTCAGCCAGATGGTCGCGCCCTGCTGGCCAAGCCTGCGCCAGCGGCTGTCGCGGTCAAGCGTGCCGTCCTGCCAGGTGACGTTTGCGCTGATCGTCCTTGGCGTCACCTTGTGCTGCCCCCGATCGTGCTCTTCATTGCTGATCTCCTGGATGTCGAGGTTGCGTCTTGTCGTCCTTGAGGGGCGCGGCACCGGCCTTGCCTCGTGGTCTTGCTGCCATCCCCGGAGCAGTGTTAGTCGCTGGTTAAGATTGTATTGCAGAAGGCGAACGTATCGGTGCACAACGTTGTCTTCGATGTGCTCGCAACTCTCTGCGAGCGCCCAAGTTGCGCTCGCCAGACGCTAATCATCCCCGAAGGGGGCGACGGCAATTCCGTGGTCGTGCTCGCGCATGCCGAGCTCGTAGGCCGCTCCGTGGCTGCTGAGCAGGCTCTGCGATGCCTGGCCCTTGCGCCGCAGCACTACTCTCAGGGTCGCGATCGAGCAGTTGACCACGTCGTGCTCGCCGCCGTCGTGGTCGGCATAGCGCCAGCCCGCGGCGCTGCCCGCCGGTGTCTGCACGTGGGCCTCCAGAGAGGTCCCCCCACGTCCGGGCACCCACAGAGAGCAGCGATCCGCGCGCTCCGCCACGCGCAGCCCGCGGGCCAGCAGGCCGCCCAGACGCATCCGCTTCCCCTCCATGCAGATCGCCCCGTTTGCGACCCAGGGGCTTTGACGGCCCCCCACCGCGATCCGGCCGATCGCGAGGTCCAGCCAGGCGCCTGGAGCCTCCTCGAAGTCCAGTCCGTGCAGCCAGATCCAGCGCTCGGCGTGCTCGGCGCCCCAGTTGTGGCCGATCATGCCGTGCCAGCCGTCGAGGTCGATCCTGCGGTCTCCGAGCTGCAGCACGCCGGAGAAGCTCGCCAGCGGCGCGGGACTCGTCAGCTTCGTGCGCGGCAGCGGCGCCCTGTAGAGAAACCCGAACGGCAGATGGCGCAGCTCCTGCTCGCGGCTCTCGAAGCGCAGCGACCAGGAGGCCTCGCCGCATGCGCCTTCCGCCACGCCGGGGCCCATGCGCGTCTCGCCGACGGCGATCCAGCCATCCGCGGGCACGCTCAGCTCCTCGGTGGTGGTCTTGTGCATGTAAGGAGCGCCTGAGGCGGCGTCGAAGACGGTGCACCAGACCGATCCGTGCGGCGGCTGCCCGGAGCGCTTCTTGACCGTGCAGCGGATCCAGACGCCGAGCGGCTGCGTCGGGGACACCGCGCGCAGGTAGAAGGACTCGTACATCCCGCTCTGTGGCGAGACGGTCGGGAACATGGCGCTCACCGGCATCGTGTGATCGTACCGGCGCGGGCGTGCGAGTATGCACTCGTGCCGATCGCGCGCACCCCCCTGATCGAGCTGCCGCCCGACCTTGGGCTCTCCGGCTCGGGCCGCCTGCCCGCGCGCGAGGGCACGCGCTGGCTGATGGGCATGGACGGCGGGGGAACCAAGACGCTGGCAGCCGTGCTCGACGTGCAGGAGGGCCGCGTCCATCTCGCTCACGGCGGCCCCAGCAACCCGGACTCTGCCGGCGCCCAGGCCGCCGGGAACGCGCTCCTGCAGACCGCCGCGCGAGTCGCGCAGGCCGCGGGGATCGAGCCCGGACGCCTCGACGGCGCGGTGCTGGCGATCGCCGGCACGGACACCGAGAGCGTCGAGCGCCACGTCCACGCGACCGCGCCCGCGAGCTGGATCGTCGTCAACGACGTCGTCGGCGCCTGGGCCACGGCCACCGGCGGCGCGCCCGGGCTCGCGATCATCTCGGGCACCGGCAGCAACGTCTTCGGCGTCGGCGCCGACGGGCGCTGCTGGCGCGCCGGCGGATGGGGCCATGTGCTGGGCGACGAGGGCTCGGGCTACTGGATCGGCGTGCGCTCACTCTCCGCGGTGCTGCACGACCGCGACGCCTCGGGGCCGCGCACGGCGCTCGGCGACGCGGCGCTCGAGTTCTTCGAGGTGGACGACGTCCAGGCGTTGATCGCCCTGGTCTACGGCAAGCCGCTGGACAAGAGCGAGATCGCCGCGTTCGGCACCCAGACCGCGAAGCTCGCTCACGCCGGCGATCCGACCGCCCGCGCGATCTACCGTGCAGCCGCCGACGAGTTGGGCTCGCAGGTCGCGGCGGTGGTCGAGCACGCCGGTCTGAGCGGCCCGTTCCCGGTCGGTCTGATCGGAAGCGCGTTCAAGGCGGGCGCGGTCTTCGTGGAGCCGCTGGAGGAGCGGATTCGGCAGCTCGCCCCGCGCGCGACCGTGTCGGTGGTGCAGACCGCGCCGGTGGCGGGCGCGCTGATGCTCGCCGCGCGCGCCGCGGGACTGGGCGAGCGGTTCGACGTCCAGGCGCTGGGGGCCAGGGTGGACCGCGCGCTTGCGGCCTTCGAGCGCGGCGATGCTCAGGGGCACGCCTCCTCGGCGGCCGTTGCGCCGCCGCGGAGCGCTTAGACAACCTAGAGGGCTGCCACTGCACGCTGAGGGCCGCTCAGGCGCGCAGGCGCCGCTCGATCGCTGCCAGGTCGCCGACTGCCTGCGGACCACGTCCGCCGATCCGCACGGCGGCCGCGGCGTTGCCACGTCCGGCGGCCTCCAGCGGACTCATGCCGTGGTGCAACGCGATGAAGAACGCCGCCGCGAACACGTCGCCGGCGCCCAGGTCGTCGTGCGCACCGTCGACGGGCCTCGGCGCGATGCTCTCATCCGCCCTTCCGGCGAGGAGAACGGTGGTCGGTCCTTCGCCGGCAGTGATGGCGGTCACCGGCACATCGTCGAGCAGCGGCTCGCAGCTCGAACGCTCGCCGGCGCTGATCACGACCGCGTCGAGCGGCGCGGGGACTCGCGCGCGGTCGATCGGGCGGCGCTCGATCTCACCTCCAGGCATCTCCCAGTGCCTCACCAGGCCCTGAGCGGTGAGCCCGACGAAGTCCGCCGCGCAAGGCCAGCGTTGCGGGGTCTCCTGCGCGACCGGGGCCAGATGGAGGATCGAGGTGCGCGCGGGCGCCACCTCCGCGAGATCCTCTGGGCGAATCGGGCCTGCCCAGGCACGCAGGCGCTGGCGCCGGGCCGTTCCGGCGCCGTGGGTCTCGAAGGTCGTCGTCTGCGCGGCCGGCAGGATCTCGATCGCAAGCTCCTTCGCGAACGGAGCGAGCAGCTCGCCCAGCTCGTCCGGGCGCCCGCGCGTGATCACGAGCGTGCGCAGACCAAGGCGCGCAGCCTGCAGGCCGCTGTAGAAGGCGCCGCCGCCGGGCTGACGCCGCGCGCCGGTCTCGCCGGCCTCGCGGGGCGTGCGTGGCGTGCCGGGCACGCCGGGCACGCCAGGCACGCGGCGACGGCTGGTCGCCTGGCGGCCGGGTTGGTGGCGCGGTAATGTTGGGCTGTCGTGTGCGTTTGTTCCCGTGCCGCCGGGCAGGCCGTTCGCTTTCATGCGTACGGTGACTAGCGGTTCCGCCTCTTCAGAAGGACCGCCGTGCGCCTTGCGATAACTGGTTCGATCGCGACCGACCATCTGATGACATTTCCCGGCAGATTTGTCGATCAGCTCATGCCAGACAAGCTCGACAAGATCGCGTTGTCGTTCCTGGTCGACACGCTTGAGATCAAGCGCGGCGGAGTCGCGGCCAACATCGCCTTCGGACT
>DAHUYQ010000014.1 GCA_027315115.1 Solirubrobacterales bacterium
CACTGGCCATGGCTGGACCGGCCGGAGCTCAGCGAGCGGCTTGCCCGGTTCGCAAGTGGAGCGACGGTTCGATGACCGACCGTCGTCGCGAGCGCCGCAGGACGCCCCGGAGCCTCTACCCTGACCGGATGGCCGGACCGCGATCCACGCCGCTCTCGACCCCTCCCCGCCCGCGGCGCCAGCGCCCCCGGCGAGAGGGGCCGACGACGCAGGATCTGATGCGCGAGCGACTGATCGAGAGCCGCCTGACCCCGAACGCGATCTCGCTGACCGGCCTGGTGCTCAACGTGATCGCGGCGGTCCTGGTGTGGGAGCGCCTGTTCTTCCTGGGCGGGATCTCCTTCATCGTCGGCTCGATCATGGACACCCTCGACGGGCGCTACTCGCGCATGTCGGGCAAGGGCACGCCCTTCGGCGCGTTCCTGGACTCGACGCTCGACCGTATCGAGGAGGGGATCGTGCTGACGGCGGTGGCGGCGGTGTTCGCCGCCGAAGGCCGCTCGGGCGCGGCGGCGGCTGTGGTGATCGCGGTGCTGGCCTCGCTGATGGTCTCCTACACCCGCGCTCGGGCGGAGGCGCTGGGCGTGGAATGCAAGGTGGGCCTTGCGACCCGACCGGTGCGCGTCGTGATCCTCTCGATCGGCCTGGTCTTCGCGCGCGGGGCTTCGATCGGCCACTTCAGCCTGCTCGCGGATGCCGTCTACGTGCTCGCGACGCTGAGCGTGATCACCGTGCTGCAGCGGATCTGGCACGTGCGCAAGGCGCTGACCTGAGCCGACTCGCGGGCGGCGCGCAGCGCCTCTGCGGACGATCACGCGTCACCCGGCGCGAGTGGCGGGGTACTCTGCGGGGCAGGCGGGCTCCCAATTATCGACCAAGGGAAATCTTCAAGTGAGCGCACAGCAGAGCAATGGCAGGGCGTCGGCGAACGGCGCCTCCACCAACGGCGCGGCACGGTACGCCGAGGACAAGGTCAGGGTCGCGATCATCGGCGTGGGCAACTGCGCCTGCTCCTTCGTGCAGGGGGTCCACTACTACGCGGACGCCGACCCGACGCAGCGCGTGCCGGGCCTGATGCACGTCGATCTCGGCGGCTATCACGTCAAAGACATCGAATTCACGGCCGCCTTCGACATCGACCGCGCGAAGGTCGGCAAGGACCTCGGCCAGGCGATCTGGGCCGGGCAGAACAACACGATCAAGTTCGCGAAGGTGCCGAAGAGCCTCGGCGTGCCCGTGCATCGCGGCATGACGCATGATGGCCTTGGAAAGTATTTGAAGGAGAAGATCGTCAAGGCGCCGGGCGAGACCGCGGACATCGTCAAAATCCTGCGCGACACGCACACCGACGTGGTCGTCTCCTACTTGCCCGTCGGCTCCGAGCAGGCCACCAAGTGGTACGTGGAGCAGGTGCTGGAGGCCGGCTGCGGCTTCGTCAACTGCATCCCGGTCTTCATCGCGCGCGAGGACTACTGGGACCGCCGCTTCAAGAAGGCGAAACTGCCGATCGTCGGCGACGACATCAAGTCGCAGGTCGGCGCGACGATCGTGCACCGCACGCTGGCGCGCCTCTTCGACGACCGCGGCGTGGCGATCCAGCGCACCTCGCAGCTCAACGTCGGCGGCAACATGGACTTCTACAACATGCTCGAGCGCGAGCGGCTGGAGTCCAAGAAGATCTCCAAGACCAACGCCGTGACCTCGATCATGGACGAGAAGCTGCCGGCCACCGACGTCTACATCGGCCCATCCGACTACGTGCCGTGGCTGACCGACCGCAAGTGGGCGCACATCCGCGTCGAGGGCCAAGCCTTCGGGGACGTGCCGCTGAACGTGGAGCTGAAGCTGGAGGTCTGGGACTCCCCCAACTCGGCCGGGATCGTGATCGACGCCGTGCGCTGCTGCAAGCTCGCGCTCAACGACGGCATCGGCGGCCAGCTCGATGGCCCGAGCTCCTACCTGATGAAGTCCCCGCACAACCAGCGCGAAGACCACCTCGCCAAGGCCGAGACGGAGAAGTTCATCGCCAAGCATGCCCGGCGCGCGACGGCGCCACGCACGGCGGCCGAGCCGGCGAAGGCCCCCGCCAAGCGTGCGCCGTCGAAGCGCAGGACGCCGGCCAAGCGGACAGCGGCGGAGCGCGGCTGACAGGACCCTCAGGGTTCGAGCATGAGCGCGAGAATCGGCGCGGGAACAGCCCGTGCGCGTCCCTCGTTGTCCAGCACAGAGCGCGTAGCGAGCACCGCGACACCGTCATAGGCGTTCGTCGCGGTGCGCGCATCCCTCCTCCAGGCGCCATCGACGTACTTGCTCTCGAATGGCACTCCGTCCATCCAACCGCCGCCAACGAAGTCGATCTCCTTTCGAGACGGCGTCGTCTGATACATGACGCTGTCAAAGCGAGGGTATGAGCCGGGGTCGGTACGCTCGCGCGCACGGAGGAGAGTGATCCCGATCTGCTGCTCGCTCAACATCGAGAGGTCGGGCTCAGGGGTCACGTCGGGGTTTCTCAGATGGGCGATTCGCGCCAGCAGTGGGTCCGCGAAGTAGACCTTGAGGAAAGCCCCCGACCCGGAGATAGATCTCCCATGCGTCGACCAGGTCGTTGCACCAGGGATGCAGTTGATCGGCAACCGCGTCGACGACGTCCCGCTGGAAGTCCATCGGGCGTAGACGAGGAGTGGACGGAAGCGCGATCCCCAACGCGCGGCAGAGATCTCCAAAGCTCATGGGCAGCAACACGCGGTCGGAGCTATCGACCTCCCCGCGGCGCCCGGCGAGCGCCCTGATCGCATCGTCGAGCCCGCGCATGGACGACCCCGTGAGAACCACGCAGTCCTCGCCTAACGGATCGTTGTCCCGCAGCCACTTGATGCGACTCGGCCAATCGCCCTTCACCGCCGTGATCTCCTCGAGGAACCAGTAGCGCGATTCGATCACGCCGCGCGTCGCGACTCGTCGACCGCGGTCGACGAGTACATTTTCTGCCGCAGACGGTCAAAAAAGTATACTTAGACGCGCGCCGGAACGCGCGATAATCAGCGGGTGGCCCGACCGTCCTTCGCCATCGCCCATGTCGTCCCGCTTCCCTGGGAGGCAGAGAGCGAGGTCAATGCCTACGTCCGCGAGCTCTGCGGCGAGCTCTCCGGGCGCGGCCACCGCGTCCTGATCCTCGCGCCCTCGCGCTCGGGCGAGCGCGTGCGCGCGAGCCGGCAACTGCTCAGAGAGGCCCGCGAGAGCCCGGAGCGGCTGCTGGAGGGCACCGACACGGGCACGCCGCTGGTGCTCGCGGTGGGAGAGACGCTCGACGTGCCCGGCGGGGGCCACACGCGGCTGCGGCCCCCGGCGGCGGTGCCGGTCGACGTGTCCCGCACGATCGAGGAGGTCCTCTCCACCGTTCCGCTCGACTTCGTGCACGTGCACGAGCCCTTCGCGCCGAGCGCGTCCAACGCGGCGCTGCGCCACTCCCGCTCGCTGAACCTCGCCACCTTCCACGCGCCCACCGAGCGGCTGCTCTCGACGCTGATCGCGCGCCGGTTCGTGGAGACCTTCCTCAGCCGCCTCGACGCGCGGATCGCGACCAGCGAGCGGACGGCGGCGCTGATGGCCCGCTTCTTCCCGGGGCAGTACCGCCTGCCGGGCGGCGATGCCGCGAGCGCCACGGAGGAGATCTACCGGGAAGTGGCCGCCCGCCGGCACACCGCCAAGGGCGATCCCGCGCTTGCCAAGCGGCTGGCCGGGCGCTCGCTGATCGACGTCGACCTGCACATGCACACCGACCATTCGCACGACTGCGCCACGCCGGTGGAGGTGCTGCTGGCCACGGCCGCCGAACAGGGTCTCGGGGCGATCGCGGTCACCGACCACAACGAGATATCAGGCGCGCTGGAGGCCCGCGAGAAGGCCGCCCGACTGGGCACCCACCCACCCCTGAAGGTGATCGTGGGCGAGGAGGTCAAGACCGCCTCCCAGGGCGAGGTGATCGGCCTGTTCATCGAGGAGCGCATCCCGCGCGGCCTGAGCATGGAGGAGACCGTCGCGGAGATCAAGCGGCAGGGCGGCTTGGTCTACGTCCCCCACCCGTTCGACCGGCTGCACTCGGTGCCCGACTACGAGCACATGCTCACGGTCCTGCCCGACATCGACGCGATCGAGGTCTTCAACCCGCGCGTGGCGATCGGTGCCTTCAACGAGGAGGCCGTTCGCTTCGCCGCGAAGTACAGGCTGATCGCCGGCGCGGGCTCCGACTCCCACGTGGCGCAGGGCCTCGGGTCGGTGCGGATCAGGATGCGGGACTTCGAGGGGCCGCAGGAGTTCCTGCAGTCGCTGCAGGACGCGGACATCCTCACCAAGCCCAAGAGCCTGCTCTACGTGCAGGCGCTGAAGTTCCTGCAGACGCGCGCCACCCCGCCCGCCGCCCGCCGCGCGAGCCGCGCGCGACGGGTGCGAAGGGCCACCCAGACACGCAGGCGGACGTGAGGGGCGCGGGCGTTGCCCCTTCCAGGCCGCCCGCCGACGCGCGGAGCAGTCGAGAGGCGCGCCGATATGCCTGCAAGCGCGATGCGCGTGGGCGAGATCGTTCAGCACGCAACTGACGATGCAGAGGCAAGGAGACGCCGCGGTACCGTCAAAACCCTCCGCGTCCATGCCTCTGACCGATGACGAGATCCGCGAGAAGTATCTGGAGCGGGCGATCCGCGAGCTCAACTCGCTCACGCGCGACCTGCAGAGCTGCGATCTGTGCCCGCGCGGCAACGTGATGCCGGTGCTCGGCTCCGGCCACCCGCAGGCCGACGTGATGCTGCTCAAGTACGCGCCGGTCCCCTCCGAGATCGAGGAGGGCGTCGCCTTCTACGGCCGCGCCGGCGGCGCGCTGATGAAGGCGTTCAAGCGCCTGAGCATCGACCCGCTGAGCGTCTACGGGACGCTGTGCGCGAAGTGCCCGCTGGCCGACCCCTCGCTGGCGGACTTCGGCTGCCTCTCGCGCGTGCTGGAGGAGATCGCGATCGTGCAGCCGAAGATCGTGGTGGTGATGGGCGCCGACGCGCTGGAGACCCTCAACGATCTCGAAGTCCCGCTCGCGAGCCCGTTGGAGCCGCGCCTCGGCGAGGTCCAGCGCCTGACGCCCAGCATCGAGGCGCTGTATGTCCCCAACATCGACGACTCGCTGGACGAGCAGGGCGCCAAGCGCGAGTTCTGGGACGCCTTCCGCAAGCTCGGCGACTGGTACGCGGCGCAGCCGCCCTACTGACCCACGGCACGATCCTCTCGGAGCGCTGACCCGCCACGCGGGTCGCGTTGCACCGCACCAGCGCGCCGCTACATCATCAGCACGATCTTGCCCAGCTTGCCGCCCGCCGCGAAGCGGTCGTAGGCGGCGGGCGCCTGATCCAGCGGGAACGTCGCGGCGACCGGGACGCTTACCTTGCCGCAGGACAGCAGCGGCAGCACCTCGCGCTCGACGCGCCGGGCCGCGATCGCCTTGTCCTCCAGCGGGCGGGCGCGCAGCGTCGAGCCGTGGATGCTGGCGCGCTTGCCCATCAGCGCGAGCAGGTTGAGCTCGGCCTTTGCGCCCGCGCCCACGCCGATCACCACGATCCGACCGCGCTGCGCGAGCGCCGCGAGGTTGCCGGCGAGGTTGGGGGCGCCGACCAGCTCGAGGATCACGTCGTAGGGGCCGGCCTGCTGGAAGCCCTCCGGCGCGAGCGCCTCCGCGCCGAGCGCCTGCACCTGCTCGCGCAGCGCCTCGTTTCGGACGGTGGCGCTCACGCGGGCGCCGGCCGCGGCCGCGATCTGGATCGCCGCGGTGCCCACGCCGCCCGCGCCGCCATGGACCAGCAGCCGCTCGCCCAAGCGCAGCCGCGCCTGGGAGAACAGCGCGTCGTGGGCGGTGGTGAAGGTCTCCGGCACGCCGCCCGCCTGCGGCCAGGAGAGGCCCTCCGGGACCGGCATGAGCTGGCGCTCGTGCACCACGGCAAGCTCCGCCTGCCCGCCGCCGCCGACGATCGCCATCACGCGCTCGCCGGGCGAGAAGCGTTCCGTGCCGCTGCCCAGCGCGGCCACCTCGCCGGCCAGCTCGAGGCCGGGGATGTCCTGCGGCGAGCCCGCCGGCGCGGGGTAGAGGCCACGCCGCTGCATCATGTCGGCGCCGTTGAGCCCCGCGGCCCGGACCCGCACGAGCACCTCGCCGGCGCCCGGCGTCGGATCGGGGTGCTCCTCGATGACTATCTCGCCGTCGCGGACGGTCGCAGCGCGCATCAGCAGGCAGGGAGGCTAGCGGAGCGGGTGCGCGTCGATCTGCCTGCGCAGCTCGCGCGCGGCGGCCTCGGGGTCGGCGGCGTCCGCGATCGCGCGCAGCACGCAGACGCGCCGCGCGCCGGCCGCCAGCACCGCGTCGAGGTTGCCTGCGTCGATGCCGCCGATCGCGAAGAACGGCCGCTGGGCGTGCGCGGCGGCGTAGTCGACCAGCTCGGCGCCGACCGCGGGGCGCCCGAGCTTGGTCGGGGTCTCGTGGACAGGCCCGACCCCGATGTAGTCGACCGGCGCACGGGACGCCGCATCGATCTCGGCGGGCGCGTGCGTGGAGAGCCCGATCAGCATGTCCGGCCCGACGATCCTCGCGACCTCGGCGGGCGCCATGTCCTCCTGGCCGACGTGGATGCCGTCCGCCCGGCTCTCCAGGGCGACCTGCGGCCAGTCGTTGACGATGCAGAGCGCCCCGAGCTGGCGGCAGATCTCGACCGCCTCCATGGCCTTCGGCAGCAGCTCCTGCGGCGAGAGGCCCTTCTCGCGGAGCTGGAAGACCTCGACGCCGCCCGCGATCGCGGCGGCCAGCACCTGGCGCAGGGGGCGGCCGCCGGGGCGCGCGCCGCAGACCAGGTAGAGGCGGGCGCCCGCCAGGCGCCGGCGGCGCTCCTGGCCGCTGCTGTGGTCCTCTGGCGCCTGCACGTTCACGCCTGCAGTCTTCCACGCGCGCCCGTGGGCGCGGGCGGCGGGCGACCGGGGCTAGCATCAGGGCCATGCCGACAGGACGCCACCACCGGGTTGACATCGCCGTGCTCGGCGGCGGCGCGATCGGCCTGGCCTGCGCCTGGCGTGCGCGCCGGCAGGGCCTCTCGGTGATGCTGGTGGAGCGCGACGGGCTCGGCTCCGGCGCCTCCAAAGTCGCCGCGGGGATGCTCGCGCCCGTGGCCGAGGCGGAGTTCGGCGACGCCGCGCGCTCGGTCCTGGAGATGAACCTGCGCTCGGCGGCGATGTGGCCCGCCTTCGCCGCCGAGCTCGGCCAGGCGGCCGGGATCGAGGTGAAGCTGCACCGCAGCGGCACGCTGCTGCTCGCGCGCGACGCCGACGAGGCACGCGAGCTGGAGCGCAGCAGCGCGCTGCGCGACTCGCTGGGCCTGCAGACCAGGCGCCTGCGCGCAAGCCAGGCGCGCGCCCTGGAGCCGGCGCTCGCGCCGACGGTGCGGCTCGCGCTGGAAGCCCCGGACGATCACAGCGTCGATCCACGCAACCTGATCGAGGCGCTGGCCCGCGCCTGCACGCGCGCCGGGGTGCAGGTGCTGGCGGAGGCCGGGCCCGCGGCGCTGGAGCTCGACGCGGACGGCGCGGTCCGCGGCCTGCGGCTGCACGACGGCTCGATCGTGGAGGCGACCACGGTCGTGCTGGCCGCCGGAGCGTGGAGCGGCTCGGTGGAGGGGCTCCCGCCGGAGGCGCTGCCCAGCGTGCGGCCGGTGAAGGGACAGATCCTGCGGCTCCGCGACCCCGCGGGGCCGGGCATGATCACCCGCGTGCTGCGCTACGAGGGCGGCTACATCGTGCCCCGCGGGGACGGCCGCTACGTGCTCGGCGCCACGGTGGAGGAGCAGGGCTTCGACGCGAGCCCCACGGCCGGCGGGCTCTACGAGCTGCTGCGGCAGGCGTGGGAGCTGGTCCCGGGAATCACCGAGCTTGCGATCGAAGAGCTCGGCGTCTCCTTCCGCCCCGGCACGCCGGACAACGTGCCGCTGATCGGCCCCGGCGGCGCGCCCGGGCTTCTCTGCGCCACGGGCCACTACCGAAACGGGATCCTGCTCACGCCGCTGACCGCGGAGCTGGTCTGCCAGGCGCTCGCCGGCGCGGTGGCGGCATGATCGTGCTCAACGGCGATCGGGTGCAGCTCCCGGAGGGCGCCAGCCTGCTCGCCGCGCTGGCGAACATCGGCATAGACGAGGAGAGCAGGGGGGTGGCGGTGGCGGTCGACGGCGAGGTCGTGCCCCGCACCCACTGGGAGGCCTACACGCTGCACGACGGCGCGAGAGTGGAGGCCTTGACGGCGATGCAGGGAGGATGATGAGCACGCTGGAGCAGGCACAGGCCCTCGAGCGCGAGGACGACCCGCTGAAGATCGGCGGCAGGACGCTGCGCTCGCGGCTGATCTCGGGCACCGGCGGGTTTGCCTCGATGGAGCTGATGGCGCAGGCGCTGATCGCGAGCGGCAGCCAGATCGCCACCGTCGCGCTGCGGCGGATCCAGGCGCCGAAGGGTGGCGCGGGCGAGCGCGGCTCGCTCGTGGACGTGCTCGCGCAGGCCGGTGTGGAGGTGCTGCCCAACACGGCCGGCTGCCACACCGCGCGCGATGCGGTGCTCACGGCCAAGCTGGCGCGCGAGGCGTTCGGCACCGACTGGGTCAAGCTCGAGGTGATCGGCGACCAGGACACGCTGATGCCCGACGCGCCCGAGCTGCTGGCGGCGGCCGAGGAGCTCGTGGACGAGGGGTTCGTGGTGCTGCCCTACACGACCGACGACCCGGTGCTCGCGCGGCGGCTGCAGGACGTCGGCTGCGCGGCGGTGATGCCGCTCGGTGCGCCGATCGGCAGCGGGATGGGGATCCGCAACCCCTACAACCTGACCCTGATCAGAGAGGCGGTGAGCGTGCCGGTAGTGCTCGACGCCGGGATCGGCACCGCCTCCGACGCGGCGATCGCGATGGAGCTCGGATGCGACGCGGTGATGGTGGCCAGCGCGATCTCGCGCGCCGCCGACCCGGTCAAGATGGCGAGGGCGATGAAGGACGCGGTGCACGCGGGCAGGCTCGCGCGTCTGGCCGGGCGGATACCGCGACGCCTCCACGCCACCGCCTCGACGCCCGAGGAGGGGCTGGCGGAGCTTTAGCGGGCCGCGCGTCGGGCGGGCACGGCGCGAACCCGCTGGCCGGCCCTCAAAGGCCGGCCCTCTCCTATTCGACCACTTCGATCGTCCCGTTCATCGTGGTCGGCTCCAGCGTGCACTCGTAGTGGATGACGCCGGTCTTGGTCACCTTGAGCTCATAGGACTGGCCTTCGCCGAAGTTGCCGGAGGCGAAGTGCATCGGCCCGCCCTCGCTCACCACGTTGTGGGGCACCGAGTCGTAGTTGGTCCACTTGATCGTGCTGCCGACCTTCACCTTCACGGCGTCGGGTTCGATCGCGATGTTGCGATAGGCGATCTGGACGGTGCCGCTCTGCGCTTTCGCCGAGGAGGGCACCTTGACGTACTGGATCGATTTCTGCGAATCCACTTCGAGGCCGGTCTCACGCTTGGGACGCGAGGAGGTGCTCGTGGTGGTGGCGCCCGACTTCGAGGTCTTGCCCGCGGAGGAGCTCCCCGATTCGCTGGAGCCGCACCCCGCGACCACGAGTGCCAGCGCGACGCATGTCAGTGGCGCCGCGAGCTTGCTTGCCTTCATCGACCGTCCTCTCTCCTCGCTTGGACCCTTGAGAGCCGTCCGAAAACTCGGGTCCGAGGACCGCACGTGCCTGGCGGCGCGGTGCGCGTCGGGCGACGCGCGAGCTTTCGGACAGACTCTGAGCAGGCTTTTAAACCAAATCGGCATTCAGTTTGAAAGACCTACCGCACCGAGCATATCCCGAGTCTCTCCATCGGACGGCAGAAGCGCGCGCGGCGCGTAGACTGGCGAACGTGCCACGTCATTTCCTCACCGGCGCCGAGCTGTCGGCCGCGGAGCTGCTCGCCCTGCTCGACAGGGCGGCGGAGCTCAAGGCCGCGCCGCTGCGCTCGCGCGCGCTTGCCGGCCGCAGCGTCGCGCTGATCTTCGAGAAGCACTCGACCCGCACGCGCATCTCCTTCGAGGTGGGCATCCAGGAGCTCGGCGGGCATGCGGTGGTCCTGCGCTCGGGGGAGATGCAGATCGCGCGCGGCGAGGCGATCCGCGACACCGCGCTGGTGCTCTCCCGCCAGGTCGCCGCGGTCGGCTGGCGGACAGGGCCCGACGAGGGCCTGCGGGAGCTTGCGCGCTACGCCTCGATCCCCGTCTTCAACATGCTCAGCGAGCTGCACCACCCCTGCCAGGCGCTCGCGGACCTGCTCACCGTCCGCGAGGTCTGCGGCTCGCTGGATGGCCTGCGCATCGCCTATGTCGGCGACGGGAACAACGTCGCGCGCTCGCTGGCGGTGCTCGGGACGCTCGCGGGCATGCACGTCGCGGTGGCCTCGCCGCCGGGCTACTCCCTGGAGCAGGATCTCGCGCTCCCGCCGGAGGCGAGCGGCACGCTGACGCTCTGCGAGGACGCCCGTGAGGCGGTCGCGGGCGCACAGGCGGTCTGCACCGACGTGTGGGTGAGCATGGGCCAGGAGGGCGACGCGGACCGCGTCGGCGCGCTCTCGCCGTACCGGCTCGACGATGCCCTGCTGGACGCAGCGGCGCCCGACGCATTCGCGCTGCACTGCCTGCCCGCCCACCCGGGCCAGGAGATCACCGCGGAGGTGCTCTACGGGCAGCGTCAGCGGATCTGGGAGCAGGCCGAGAACCGCCGCCACGCCCAGAAGGCGCTGCTGGAGCTGCTGCTGTCCGGCGGCGAGCCGTACGCCGCGCCGGTGGACAGCGCCGCCGGAGCGAGCGCGTGAGCGCCCCGGCGGCGCCGGCGCGCAGACCGGAGCGGGGCGAGGAGATCGAGCTGAGGGTCGAGTCGCTGGCCCACGGCGGCGAGGGCGTCGCGCGGTTCGGCGAGGAGGGCTACGTCGTCTTCGTCGCCGGCGCGATCCCGGGCGACCGCGTGCGCGCCTTCGTGCACAAGCGCAAGCGCGCCTACGCGCACGCCCGCGCCGTGGAGATCCTGGAGCCCGGACCGGAGCGGATCGAGCCGCGGGCCGACCATCCGGGCGTGCCCTGGCAGGTGCTGCCCTACGAGCGGCAGCTTCAGGTCAAGCAGGAGCAGGTGCGGGACGCGCTGTCGCGGATTGGTCGCCTGGAGGGCTACGAGATGCAGGAGATCGTGCCCGCCCTGCAGCAGTGGCGCTACCGCAACAAGCTCGAGTACTCCTTCGGCAGTGGCCCGGACGGGCAGCTTGTCTGTGGCTTTCACGCGCCCGCCGGCTGGAACAGGGTCGTCGCGATCGAGGACTGCCTGCTGGCTTCCGAGTTCGGCAACCGGGCGCGCGACGTGGCGCTGCGCTGGGCGATCGAGCAGGGCCTGCTCGCCTGGGAGCGTGCGGTCGGGCCCGCGCCCGAGGGCGACGCCGAGGAGGAGGGCGACGCGGCGGACGCGGCCAGCCCCGGCGCGGCGGCGCAGGGCAGACAGGCGCGGGGCGCGGCGGCACGCGGCGCAGGACGGCGACGGACGCCCGACGACGCTCGGACCGGCCCGGCGCCGGACGGACGCGCGCGGCTGCGCAACCTCGTGGTGCGCGAGGGCAGGCGCACCGGCAAGCTGCAGATCAGGCTGGTCTCCACGCCGGGCGAGCTGGAGATCGACGCGTTGGCGGGCGCGCTCGTGGACGCGCTCGGGCAGGAGGCCGTCTCAGGCGTGCTGTGGACGCGCACCACGAGCCTCGCCGAGAGCACCGGCGGCGGCGAGACCGAACTGGTCTGGGGCGAGCGCCAGCTCCCGGAGCAGCTCGGCGATCTCGATCTGCGCATTTCCCCACAGGCCTTCTTCCAGACGAACACCGAGATGGCGGAGGCGCTCTACGCGATCGCCACCGAGTACGCGGGCCTGACGGGCTACGAGCGCGTCTTCGACCTCTACTGCGGCACCGGCACGATCGCGCTCACGCTCGCTCCGCGCGCCGGCGAGCTGTGGGGAATCGAGGTCGTGGAGGAGGCTGTCGCCGACGCGGCGGAGGCGGCGATCCGCAACGGAGTCCACGGCGCACGGTTCCTCACCGGCGACGCGCGCCTGGCGCTGCCCCGGCTGCTGGAGCAGGCGGGCCGGCCGGACGTGGTCATGATCGACCCGCCGCGGGCGGGCCTCTCCCAGAAAGTCGTGCGCCGGATCATCGACTGCCAGCCCAAGCGGATCGTCTATGTCTCCTGCAACCCCACGACGCTCGCGCCGAACGCGGCGCAGCTTGCGGAGGCCGGCTGGCGGCTGCGACGGGTGTGCCCGGTGGACATGTTCCCGCAGACCCACCACGTCGAGTGCGTGGCGCTGCTCGACCGTGAGCGCCCCGATGCCTGAGTCGGGCCTCAGCCGCGACGATCTGGCCCGCGCGGAGCTGATGCCGCTGGCGCCCGGAGAGCGGCCCCCCGCGCTGCTGGTCTGCATCGCGGTCGCTGTGCTGCTGGCGATCGCGGTGATCGCCGGCGTCCTGACCAGCCACGACCTCTCCAAACAGGGCGGCTCGGTCCCCGGCGGCGCGTTCCTCGCGGCGGTCCTGCTGGTGCTGGCGCTGAACATGTTCCGGCTCCGCTACTGGGCCGTGCTGGGCTTCGAGGGACTGCTCGCGTTCCAGGTCATGATCGCCTGCCTTGCGCTGGTGCTGGCGCGCACCCTGCTGGCCGCCGGCGGATGCGTGGCCGTGATCGCGATCGGCGGCGTCCTGTTCTGGAAGCTGATCCGGGTGATGGGCAGGATCCAGGCCGGCGAGCGCGGATCGACGCAGCGCGGATCGACACTTGACACTTGACGACCCGCTTGACACTTGACGGCTGATAGTCTCGCGCCTGCCATGACTGAGCAGACATTCGACTGTGTAGTGATCGGTTCCGGGCCGGGAGGCTACGTGGCCGCGATCCGCGCCGCGCAGCTTGGCATGAAGACGGCGGTCATCGAGAAGGACCGTGTGGGAGGTCGCTGTCTCAACTACGCGTGCATCCCCGCCAAGGCGGTGCTGCGCTGCGCTGACCTGCTCACCGAGATCCGCGAGGCCGGCGACTTCGGACTGAAGGTCAGCGGCGTCGAGGTCGACTACGCCGCGGTCCAGGCCAGGCGCGAGAAGGTGATCTCAACCCTGACCGGCGGCGTCGCCGGGCTGTTCAAGAAGAACGGCATCGAGCTGATCGAGGGCGAGGCGTCGCTCGCGCCGCAGGGCGCCGACTCGGCCGCGACCAACGGCGCCGGCGACGGCGTCGGAGTGATCGTGAACGGGCGCACGATCGGCGCGCGGACCGTGATCCTCGCAGCGGGCTCCGTGAAGCGCACGATCCCGGGCGTGGAGCTCGGTGGCGCGGTGATCGGCACCGAGGAGGCGTGGGCGCTGGCCGATCTCCCCAGCCGGCTCGCGGTCGTAGGCGCAGGCGCCTCGGGCGCCGAGATCGCCTCCGGCTTCGCACGACTGGGCAGCGAGGTGATCCTGCTCGAGGCGCTCGACAGGGTGCTGCCGACCGAGGACGCCGACATCTCGCGCGTGGTTGAGCGCGGGCTCAAGCGGCAGGGCATGACGATCGCGACCGGCACGCGGATCGAAGACGTCAAGGCGGGCGAGAGCTCGGTGAGCTTCACCTACGGCTCACAGAGCGCCGAGGTCGACCGGCTCGTGATCGCCGCCGGTCGCGGCCCCGACGTGCAGGCGCTGAACCTTGCCGAGGCCGGCATCGAGCTCGACGAGCTCGGCCTGGTGAAGGTGGACGGCGCGCAGAGAACCAGCCGCGCGGGCGTCTACGCGATCGGCGACATCGTCCCCGGCCCGGCTCTTGCCCACAAGGCATCCGACGAGGGGATCATCGCCGTCGAGGACGCGGCCGGCCGGCCGACCCACCCGCTCTCCTACGCCGACATACCGCGCGCGACGTTCTGCACCCCCAACGTCGGCTCCTTCGGGCTCACCGAGCAGCAGGCCAAGGAGCAGGGCTACGACGTGGTGGTCGGGAAGGTGCAGTACGGCGCCGTCGGCGGCGGCACCGTCTACGGCGACCGGACGGGCCTGGTGAAGGTCGTCGGCGAGACCAGGTACGGCGAGCTGCTGGGCGGTCACATCGTCGGCAGCAGGGCGACCGAGCTGATCCAGGAGCTCGTCAACATCCGCGCGCTCGAGGGCGGCTACCCCGAGCTCGCACGGATCGTCCACGGCCATCCGACGCTCTCGGAGGCCGTGATGGAAGCCGGCCGCGCCGCGGACGGCTGGCTCATTCACGGCTGAGAGGCACCGCGCGGGCGGCGGCGCCCGGCCATGCGGCGCCCGGAAAGCCCCGTGAGAGCGAGAAGACCGGATACCGGCCGCTTGCCGGCCGGATACGCTCAGAGCATGAGCGTGGAGCCACGTCTCTTCTGCTTCGATCTCGCCGACCCGCTCTGCTACCTGGCCGCCGAGCACGCGCTGCGCGCGGCGGGCGAGCACCCGCTGGAATGGCTGCCGGTGAGCGGCGGCGGCCTGCCGCGGACCTCGCGGCTGGAGTCCTTCAGATGCCACGCCGAGATCGAGGCCTTCCAGGAGGATCTCGCGCGCCAGGCCCGGCGACTGGACCTGCAGCCGCTGCGCTGGCCGGCGCGCTTCCCGTTCGACAGCGGGCCGGCGATGCTCGCCGCCACCTACGCGAAGGAGATCGGCCGCACGGTGCCCTTCGCGCAGGCGGCCTTCCGGCAGGCGTTCGCCGGCGGGCGCCCGCTCGACGAGGAGGACTTCGTGCTGGTCGCCGCGGCCGCCTGCGAGATGCACCCGCGCGCGGTGCTGGCCGCGATCGCGTCGGCCTCGACGGCGCAGCGGCTTGCGAGCGCGACCGAGCTTGCGATCGCCCGCGGCGTCAGCGAGCTGCCGGCGGTGGTCGTCGACCGCCAGGCGCTCTGCGGCATTCAGGCACTCGACTGGATCCTGCAGCGGGCGGCAGCCGAGGCGCGAGTCGGATGAGGGCACGCGAGGCATACCGGCTGATCGTGCGACGCGGCGGAATGATGCCCGCGCTGCTGGCCCACCACGAGCGCGTCGACCACGTCGAGATCGTCGAGGTCGACAGCGGCGAGGTCGTCCTCTACTGGGACTGCCCGGCCCAGCGGGCAAGGCAGCTCGTGCGAATGCTCCGCGAAGAGCTCTCCCAGATGGATGCCGCCGACTTCCTGGACCGCTGGATCGCGGTGAGCGATTGAGGCGGCACGCTAGTCTGGTCGCAGGCATGCACGAATCTGGACGCAAAGCTCCCGAGCTGTGGATCTGCTCGCTTGGTACGGTCCCCTACGTGGAAGGGGTTGAGATCCAGGAACACGTCGCTGCGCGGCGCCGCGCCGGCGAGGCTGCCGACACGCTGCTGCTGCTGGAGCATCCGCCGGTCTACACCCGCGGACGGCGCGCCAAGGACGAGGAGCTCGCGCTGGGGGAGCACTTCTACCGCAGCCGGGGGATCGAGATCGTGCCCACCGATCGCGGCGGGCGCGTCACCTACCACGGCCCCGGGCAGCTCGTCGGCTACCCGATCATGGGGGTCGGCGACGTGCTCGCCCACCTGCGGGCCATCGAGGCCGCGATCGTGCAGGCGCTCGCGCGGGTGGGCATCGAGGCGCGCTCGCGATGCCAGGAGGGCCCGGACTGGACCGGTGTGTGGGTCGGCGAGCGCAAGATCGCCTCGCTCGGGGTTCACGTCTCGCGCGGCGTCAGCACCCACGGGTTCGCGATCAACGTGGTCAATGACCTCACCCCCTTCTCCTGGATCGTCCCCTGCGGGCTCTCCGGCGTGAGCATGACCTCGGTCGCGCAGGAGATCGGCGACGCGGCCGACCTCGCGCGCGTCCGCGAGCGCGTGGTGGAGAGCTTCTGCGCCCTGCACGGCAGGCAGCCGCGGCTCGTCGGCCCGGCGGACCTGGGCATCGGCCCGGCGGACCTGGGCGCCGGCGCCGGCACGAGCGAGCGGTCGGCGGTGGCGGCATGAGCCCGACCCGCTCGCGCGCGAACCCCGGCGGCATGGACGTGCTGAAGGTGCTCGGACCGGAGGTGCGGCCTCTGCGCGAGCGCAAGCCGCCGTGGTTCAAGGTGCCCGCTCCGGGCGGTCAGCGCTACCGCGCCCTGACGGACATGATCAAAGCCGAGAACCTGCACACCGTCTGCCAGGAGGCCGCCTGTCCCAACGTCGGCGAGTGCTGGGAGCGCGGCACCGCGACGTTCATGATCCTCGGCGACACGTGCACGCGCCGCTGCGGCTTCTGCAACGTCAAGACCGGCAAGCCGACCTGGAACGACCCGCTGGAGCCCGCGCGCGTCGCGCGCACGATCGCGCGAATGGGGCTACGTCACGCGGTGATCACCTCCGTGGACCGAGACGACCTCCCCGACAAGGGCGCCTCCGCGTTCGTGGGCGTGATCCGGCAGGTGCGCCTGCAGGCGCCCGGCTGCCGCGTCGAGGTGCTCACGCCCGACTTCCAAGGGCAGGAGATGCCTCTGGCGAAGGTGATCGCGGAGCGGCCCGACGTCTTCAACCACAACGTCGAGGTGGTGCCGCGGCTCTACCCCGTGGCGCGCCGGGGCTCGGAATTCCTGCGCTCCTGCCGGGTGCTGCGCCTGGCCAAGGAGATGGGTGGGGATGAGGTGGTCACGAAGTCGGGCCTGATGGTCGGCCTCGGCGAGACCCACGAGGAGATGGTGGAGACCTTCGGTGTGCTGCGCGAGCACGGCGTGCAGGTGATCACGGTCGGCCAGTACCTGCGCCCCTCCGAGCGCCATCTGCCGATCGTGCGCTACTGGCACCCGGACGAGTTCGCGGCGCTGGAGGCAGCTGCCTACGAGCTCGGCTTCGACCACGTCGCGGCCGGCCCGCTGGTGCGGTCCTCCTACCACGCCGATCGCCATGCCGACGGCGCCGGCGTGCAGATGCTGCCCGGGCACGGCCCGCTGCGCCGGTAAGCTCGCCTGATCCTCGTTCCTTTGAAGGACAACGTGTCGCGCCGGCGCTTCCCGCTGATCACCCTGGTGAGCATCGCCCTGGGGGCGGGCGTCTGGCTCGGCGGACTGCTGCACGGCGGCCTGCTGGCGCTCCTACTGAGCCTCGCTGCGCTGCTGATCTTCGGGCAGAGCGTGGAGGATGCGCTCGGCAGGGCCCGCTACGTGCTGTTGATGGCCGCCGGCGCGCTGGTGGCGCTGGTGGCGCAGATGGCCACCGGGCAGCCCCACGGAGCCGCGACGCTCGCCTGCGCCGGCGTCGCGGCAGTGGTGGTCGGGGCCTACATCGCCCTACATCGGCGCGCGCGCGTCTACGCGGTGCTGTTCGCGCCGCTGTTCTCATCGGTGCTGGCGATCCCCGCGCTGCTCGTGCTCGCCGCGTGGATCGGCGCCCAGGTCGCGATCGGCCTCGGCGTCGACGAACCGCTTGCGAGCATCGGCGCCGCCTGGTTTGCGCATCTGGCGGCGATCGTGGCTGGACTGCTGGCGGCGCGCCCGCTTGCGCGAGCCGGTCGTGACCGCGGAGGACGAGCCGGCAGCGCGGCGGCAGGGCCGGCGGTCTAGCGGGCCGATAGCGATGCGCCGCCTGCTGATCCTGATCGTCGGTGTGGGCTTCGTCGCCGGTTTCGGGTTCCTCACGCTGACCGTGATCGAACGCGCGGGGCTCACGGTAGGGGGAGTGGCGGCGGCGGCGATCTCGCTGCTGGTCCTGGCGCTGATCGTCGTCGGCATCGTCGGAGCGCTGCGGGACCCTGACTGAGCGATGCACAGGTCACCGTTCATCGAGCCCGGCCGATCCCCGCGCAGGCGCCGCCGTCGCGGCACGCCGGCACGGTCGGCGCCGCGGCCGCGATCCCCGCGCGGGCCCGGTCGCGGCATCCTGGCTGCCGGCGCCGCGCTGCTGGTGCTGGTGCTGGCGGCGCTGGTGCTGCTCGACCCGTTCTCCGGCGGCTCCGCTCACGAATCCTCGGCCGCAAGCCATCGCCACCGGCGCCGCACGATGGGAGCCGCCGGCACGGCGATCCTCGCCCCCTCGGGCTATCCGCTGCGAAAGCCGCAGCTACCGCTGCGCCTGACCGCCGCCTCCGCCGACCCGATGCACCTCGGCTTCGCTCATCCTCCGCGCGCCGGCATCGTGGTCGACCTGAACAGCGGCGCGGTGCTCTGGCAGCGCCACCCGCAACAGCGACTGCGGATCGCGAGCCTCACCAAGATGATGACCGCGCTGATCGCGGTGAAGAACACCACGCCGGCGTCCCGGATCCTGATCACCAAGCAGGCCGAGGACATGCCGGGCTCGAAAGTGGGCCTGCTGCCGCTGAACAAGCGCGTCGATGTGGAACCGGTGCTCTACGGGCTGCTGCTGCCGTCTGGAAACGACGCCGCCGTGGCGCTGGCCCAGCATGTCGCCGGCACCGTGCCGCGCTTCGTGCGGGCGATGAACGAAGAAGCTGCGCGGCTCGGGCTCGGCTGCACCCGCTACTCCTCTCCCTCCGGCTACTACGACGCGGACAACTTCTCCTGTGCCGCCGACCTGGCGGAGCTCGCCCACGACGATCTGGCGCAGCCGCGGATCGCGAAGGTCGCCGCCACCGCCGAAGCGGTGCTGCGCTTCCCGATCAAGGGCGGAAAGCTCTTCCTGACCAACAACAATCCGCTGATGCTCTACGGCTATCCGGGCACGACGGGGCTGAAGACCGGCTGGACCGAAGCGGCGGGGCCCTGCCTGGTGGCCACCGCGCAGCGAGACGGCGTGCGCCTGGCCGTGGTGCTGCTGGGCTCGCAGGCGCCGGGCACGCAGGCCGCCGAACTGCTGGACGCCGCCTTCGACCACGTCTACCACCTGCGTCCGGTCCCCCACCCCCCGATCGCGGCCGGCGTGTAGGCTTCGGTGTCCGAGAGACTGGCCGGCCAGCCAAAGGAGACTGAGGTGGATCTCGACGACACACCGGAGCAGGCGGCATACAGGGGCAGGGTTCGCGATTGGCTGCGGGAGCACCGCGGCGAGGCGCCCGTTCTGCGCGGCCCTGATGCGCTGACAGACGAGCAGGAGATAATCGCCGCGCGCAGAGCGTGGCAGGGCAAGCTGGCGGAGGCCGGCCTGGCGGGGGTGACCTGGCCCAAGGAGTTCGGCGGCCAGGGCCTTGGCCCGATCGAGCAGGTGATCTGCAACCAGGAGATCGCGGCCGCGGGCGTCCCCGGGATCCTCGACGCGATCGGGGTGGGCATGCTCGGCCCCACGATCATCGCGCACGGCTCCGAGGCGCAGAAGTCGCGCTATCTCGGCCCGATGCTGCACGGCGACGAGGTCTGGTGCCAGCTCTTCTCCGAGCCGGCGGCCGGATCGGACCTGGCGGCGGTGCAGACGCGCGCCCAGCAGACCGACGACGGCCGCTGGCGCCTGAACGGCCAGAAGGTGTGGACGACCAACGCCCAGTTCTCCTCCTACGGCCTGCTGCTGGCAAGGACCGACGCGGATGTCGCCAAGCACAATGGACTGACGATGTTCGTCGTGCCGATGGACGCTGAGGGCGTGACGGTGCGAGGCCTGCGCCAGATCTCCGGCGAGGCCGAGTTCAACGAGGTGTTCTTCGACGACGTGCTGCTCGACAGCGACGCGGTGGTGGGTGGAGTCGGGGCCGGCTGGGGCACCGCGCTGACCACGCTGATGTTCGAGCGCGTCACGATCGGGCTGGGCGGCGAGGGGCTCGGGTTCAACTCCGCCCGCTTCGCGGGGGCGATCGCCTCCGACCCGCATGCAAGCCGGGACCCCGAGGTGCGCGCGCGGCTCGGCGAGCTGGCCAGCGAGCTGATGGCGGTGCGCTTCACCGGCTACCGGACGCTGACGGCGCTGCAGCGCGGCCAGATCCCCGGCCCGGAGGCCGGCCTGGCGAAGGTCACGATCGTCAACGGGGCGATCAAAGCCGGCGAGCTGATCGCCGACGTGCTGGGACCGGACGCCCTGGAGGACGGCGGCGAGTGGGCCTACATGATCTCCTTCCTGCCGGGCCTGAAGTCGGCCGGCGGCACGGAGGAGATCCTCCGCAACACGATCGGAGAGCGCGTGCTCGGGCTGCCGCCGGAGCCGCGCCTGGACAAGGGCATCCCATTCTCGGAGCTGCGCGCGAAGGAGGCAAGCAGGGCATGAACCTCGCACTCTCAGACGAGCAGGTGCTGCTGCGGGAGGCCGCCCGCGGGACCCTCTCGCGCTACAAGACCCTCGAAGCGGCGCGTGAGGCGCTCGACGGCAAGGACGCTCTCCCGGACCTGTGGGAGGCCGCCAAGGAGGCCGGCTGGCCCGGTCTTCTGATCTCCGAGTCGGCCGGCGGCGCGGGGCTCGACGTGTTCGACGCGATGCTTGTGATGAGCGAGTGCGGTCGTGTGCTGGCGGGCGTGCCGCTGCTCGGCCACCTCCCCGCCACCGCGCTGCTGGACGAGGCCGGCGCTGCGACCGATCTGCTGGCCCCGCTGGCCGCCGGAGAGCGCCGCGCCGCCTATCTGCCGGCCAAGCCGCCGAGCGACCTGGACAGCGAGTGGACCGCGGACCCGGCGCACGGCGCCGCGCGGGCCGCGCTGCCGGTCGCGCAGCGGGCAGGCGCGGAGGGCGTGCGCGTCAGCGGCACGATCGCCTTCGTGCCCGACGCGCCCGGCGCCGACCTGCTCGTCGGGGCGGCGCTGCTGGACGGTGAGGTGGTCGCCGTCGCGATCGAGGCCTCGCAGGCCGGCGTGAGCGTGGAGGAGGTCAGGCGCTACGACGCCACGCGCGGCCTCGGCCACCTCAGCCTGAAGGACGCCGAGGCCGGCGTCCTCGCGAGCGGCGGCGCCGATGCGCTCGCCTCCGCCTGGCACCTTGCTCAGGCGCTGGTCGCGGCCGAGTCGCTGGGCGCCGTGGAGACCGCGCTGGAGGTCTCTGTCGCCTACGCCAAGGAGCGTCACACCTTCGGTCGCGCGATCGGCTCCTACCAGGCGGTCAAGCACTCGCTCACCGAGGTCCTGCGTCAGCAGGAGAACGGTCGCTCGCTGCTCTACTACGCCGGCTGGGCGCGGCGGGGAGCCCCCGCGGAGTTCCCGCTTGCCGCCAACGCCGCCCGCTCGGTCTGCGGCCGCGCGCTGGACTTCGCCTCGCGCGCGATGATCTCGGTGCACGGCGGCATCGGCGCCACCTGGGAGCACGACGCGCCGCTGTACTTCCGCCGGGCGCAGCTCACGCGCAGGCTGCTCGGCGGCACCGGCAGCGCGACCGACCGGGTGGCAGAAGAGCTTCTGGCGCAGGCCGCCTGAGGACGCGGGAGGGGGGACGCCGGCCGCGGCGCGCGGCCGGCAGGGCGCCCCGCGGCTGAAACGCCGCGGCCGCGGCTCGGCAGCGAGCTCAGCGGCCGGCCTCGGCACCCGCGGCCGGCCCGGCTCAGCCCCGGCGGGCATGCGCGGCAGCCCGCGCGTGCTTGGCCGCCTGCGACCGCCTGGACTTGGCTGCCGCCGCGCGCTTGGCGGCGGCAGCTTCTTCGGCTTCGAGCTGCGCATCGACCGGCGCGCCGTAGGCCGCCTGGACGGCGCTCACAAGCGCGGCGCTGACTGCGCCGCTGGGCTGGAAGCCGTGCTGGGACCAGCCGATCGCGCGCGCCAGCACCTGGTCTGCGTAGGTCACTCCGAAGGAGTCGTGGCCGTAGTAGTCGTATGCGGCCCACCAGGCCGAGTCGTCAAGCTTGTAGCCCGCGCCGTCGAGCGAGAGCAGGTGGGTGGCCGCCATGATCGCGTCGAAGTCGTCGTAGATCGACGGATGATGCGCGGTGCGGTGGTCGTAGTGGGTCGGGCGCCGGGCGTAGCGGTAGGAGTCGGCGACCAGATCCCAGGTGGACGGAGTGCCCGCGCCGCCGTCGGTGACGTTGAACTGCATCGGCCCGCCGCAACAGTGCGCGAAGTTGAGGCCGCGGTAGGTGCTCGGCGCGGTGGAGAACGCCGTCTCCTGCGCGTGGATCGAGGCGATCAGCAGCCAGTTGACGCCGAATGCCTTCTGCGCCGCTTCGTAGAGCGGGTAGAAGCCTTCAATCCAGCTCGCGGGCACCGGAGTGGCCAGTTCGTCCAGCACCGGCGCGGCGGGATCTTCGGAGCTTCCGCCGGCGCCACCGCCGGCGCCCGCGGCCGCCCCGTCGCTGCCCGCGCCCCGCGCCCCGCCGCGCCGCGCCCGCGACGCCGAGGCCACGATCGCCGCATGCCGCCGGCCGCTGGTGGCATCCGCGGCATAGACGCGCTTCCCGGTGGCCGGGTCCACGGTGCTGGCCGCCGGCGCGGGCACGACCGCCCGCACGCTGACCAGCGGCGGGCGCACGGTGCGAGACCCCACAAGGCCGGTGAGCACCGCCGCAAGCGCACCGGCGCCGAGCAGGGCGACCAGCGCCGCAAGCGCCCAGTTGGCCCGTTCGGACGGCGGCGCGGGGACCTTCCCGTCGATCTCCGCGCCCATCGGGCCCTTACGCGGGCGCCAGCGCGCCGAGCTTCTCTCGCAGGCCGTCCAGGAGCTGATCGAAGGAATCGGAGAACTTCTGCACTCCCTCGCGCTCGAGCGTCTGCGTGACGTCCTCGTAGTCCACGCCGGCCCGCGCGAGCTGCTCCAGCAGCGCCTGCGCGTCCGCGATGCCCGTGTGCAACGTCGGCTTCGGCGTCCCGTGGTCCTGGTAGGCGTCGATCGTCTCCTGCGGCATCGTGTTGACCGTGTCGGGGCCGATCAGCTCGTCGACGTAGAGGGTG
Source organism: Solirubrobacterales bacterium (assembly GCA_027315115.1). Lineage (GTDB taxonomy): Bacteria > Actinomycetota > Thermoleophilia > Solirubrobacterales > Solirubrobacteraceae > Palsa-744. Next base: position 22,801 of record DAHUYQ010000014.1, read on the forward strand.
TCCGGGTAGGCGGGGTTCTTGGTCGAGGTCGATGCCCAGAGCAGCCGCTGCGGCCGGGCGCCCTTGGATGCGAGGTATTCCCAGCGGGGGCCGCTGAACTTCTCCTGCCAGTGCGCGTAGGCCAGCCGGGCGTTCTCGACCGCCAGCCGGCCGCGCAGCGCCTGATCGGCGCCGAGCTCTTCCAGCCGCCTGTCAGCCTCCGTGTCGATGCGGGAGACGAAGAAGCTCGCCACCGAGGCGACCGGCGCCGGGCTCCCGCCCTCGGCGATCAGGCGCTCGATGCCGCGCACGTATGACTCCGCCACCTCGGCGTAGCGCTGCAGCGAGAAGATCAGCGTCACGTTGACCGAGCGGCCCTTGGCGATCACGTCCTCCACGGCGGCCAGGCCCGGCCGGGTGGCGGGGATCTTGACCATCAGGTTGGGCCGGTCGATCTGCTCGTGCAGTCTGATCGCCTCCCGGTAGCTGGCAAGCGTGTCGTAGGCGAGCGTCGGATCGACCTCCAGGGAGACGTAGCCGTCGCGGCCCTGGCCGGCCTCCCATATCGGGGCGAAGACGTCGCAGGCGTCTGCGATGTCGCGCTGCGCCATCTCCCAGAAGATGGCTTTCGCGTCCAGCCCCTGCGTGGAGAGCTCGCGCATCTGTGCGTCGTATGCCTCGCCGGAGGTCATCGCCTTCTGCAGGATCGTGGGGTTGGATGTGGCCCCCACGACCGCGTCGCGGTCGATCATCCGCCGCATGCCGCCGTCGTGGATCAGCTCGCGCGAGAGGTAGTCGAGCCATACGCTCTGGCCCAGCGCGGAGAGCCTGTGCAGAGGTGAGAGCTGTGCCTGCGTCATGGTTGCTCCTTGCTTGGGACTGGTTCCCGGGTCTGATTCCAAGGGTAGGGCGTCATGTGCGCCGGCGCCTCACACGTCGGCGTGAGCGCGGGCGCGCAGCCGGTCCCGCAGCGCTCGGGCCCGCTCCAGGATCGCGTCCTGGCCGAGCCCGAACTGCTCCAGGACCACGTCTCCCGGCGCCGAGGCTCCGAAGCGGTCGATGCCCACCACCTCGCCGTCGTCTCCGACCCACTTCCACCAGCTCATGGTGACGGCTGCCTCGACGGCCATCCGACCCGCGACCTGCGGCGGGATCACCTGCCGGCGGTACTCCTGCTCCTGCTCCTCGAAGAGGTCCATGCAGGGCATCGAGACGACCCGCACGGCGGTGCCCTCGGAGGCGAGCGTCTGCGCCGCCTGCAGCGTCGGCGCGACCTCCGAGCCGGTCGCGATCATGACCATCTCCAGCTCGCCCTCACCGCCATCGGCGCCGGCGGCCGACGCCGCGCCTCCGCGCGAGTCCCACAGGACGTAGGCGCCGCGCGCCAGCCCATCGGCCGCGCCCAGATCGGCGGCGCGGTCCAGCACGGGGAGGCTCTGACGCGAGAGCAGTAGCGCGACCGGCCCGTCCTGGCGCTCCAGCGCCAGCTTCCACGCCTGCGAGGTCTCGTTGGCGTCGGCGGGCCTGACCACCCACAGCCCGGGTATCGCGCGCAGCGTGGCGACGTGCTCGACCGGCTGGTGGGTGGGGCCGTCCTCCCCGACGCCCACGGAGTCGTGCGTCCATACCCACACGACCGGCAGGCCCATAAGCGCCGAGAGCCGCACGCTCGGGCGCATGTAGTCGGAGAACATCAGGAAGGTCGAGCCGTAGGGCTTGACGATCCCGCCGTGGGCGGCCGCCCCGTTGACGATCGCGCCCATCACGTGCTCGCGGATGCCGAACGGGACGTTGCGGCCGGAGTGCACGCGGCTGAAGACGCCCGCGCCCTCGTAGACCGTCTTGGTCGACTCGACGAGATCCGCGGCGCCGCCGATCGCGGTCGGCGCATGCTCGGAGAAGGCGGCCATCACCTTCTGGCCCGCGGCGCGGGTGGCGATCTGCTTGCCGGCCTCGAAGCTCGGCAGGCTCTGCTGCCAGCCCTCGCGCAGCCGCCCGGCCCACGCCAGATCCCAGTCGGCGGCCATATCCGGGAACTGCTGCCGCCATTGCGCGAAGCGCTCCTCCCACTGCCGCTGCGCCTGGTGGCCCTTCTCGCGCAGGCTCATGTGCTCGTAGACGGCGGGATCGACGTCGAAGTGCTTGTCGGGGTCCATGCCCATCGCCTGCTTTGCCAGGCGCACCTCCTGCTCGCCGAGCGGAGCGCCGTGCGCTTTGGCGGTGTCGGTCGCGTTGGGCGCCGGGTAGGCGATGTGCGAGCGGATCGCGATGAACGAGGGACGCTCGCGCTCCTGCCTGGCCGCCTGCAGCGCCGCGCGGATCGCCTGCACGTCCTCGGAGTCGCGCACGTGCTGGACGTGCCAGCCGGAGGCCGCGAAGCGCTCGGTGTGCTCCTCCGCGTCGAAGGAGATCGTGGTCGAGCCGTCGATCGTGATGTGGTTTTCGTCGTAGCAGACGGTCAGCTTGCCCAGGCCGAAGTGGCCGGCGATCGAAGCCGCCTCCTGCGAGATGCCCTCCATCAGGTCGCCGTCGGAGCAGATCGCGTAGGTGCGATGGTCCACGACCTCCATCCCGGGACGGTTGAAGCGATCCGCCAAGAAGCGCTCGGCCATCGCCATCCCGACGGCGTTGCCGATCCCCTGCCCGAGCGGCCCGGTGGTCACCTCCACCCCCGCCGTGTGGCCGCGCTCGGGGTGACCCGGCGTGCGCGAGCCCCACTGGCGGAACCGCTTCAGGTCATCCATGGAGAGGTCGAAGCCGGTGAGGTGCAGCAGCGAGTACTGGAGCACGCAGGCGTGCCCGGCGCTCAGCACGAAGCGGTCGCGGTCGGGCCAGGCGGGGTCCTGCGGGTTGAGGCGCATCTCCTCGGTGAACAGGGTGTGAGCGAGCGGCGCGAGCGCCATCGCCGTGCCGGGATGCCCCGCGTTCGCCTTCTGCACGGCGTCCATCGCCAGCGCTCTGATCGTGTCGATGCAGAGGCGCCTCGGTTGCTGGCGGCCGTCGCGGTCTGACTCATGCATGACTGGGTTCCTCTGCCCGAAAGCGTCGCGATTATGCCTCGGCGCTGCCACCGAGGACCTCGGGCTCGATCCTAGTCGTTCGGCCCACGAGGGACCACCTGCGTCGGGGACGCGATCCGCCAGATGCGAGCGGCAACGCGAGCGCTCAGCGGCGCAGCTTCGCCGCGGTCTGCAGCAACGTCTTCTTGGGCTGGCTGCGCGACGCGTTCCTGACCTCGAGTCGCAGAGTGAGCGTGACGTGACGCAGGCGTGCCATTCGCGATCCGGTCTGCGGCGGGATCACGATGCTCATCGTGCCGTGCGCCTTCCTGGTGGTGATCAGCAGGGCGTAGGCGATCAGTGTCTGCCTGGGCTCGCCCCTGGGCAGTCCCGTAGCCGGTTTGCCCTTGATCTTTAGGCGCCTGGCCACCCGCGTCGGAATCAGCACTTCGAAGTGACCGGCAACCTGCTGGTTGACCGAGTAGCGAACCTTCAGACCGTCTTCGATCGCATTCCTCAACGAGGTGGTGGTGATGATCGCCGTGGCGACGGGCCTCGGCAGCGGGGCCTTGGCGGCCTTGCGAGCTCGGCGCTTGGTGGGTTTTGAGGCGCCGCTCGGGCTTGGCGAGCTGACAGGCGCGGCGGAGACACTGCCACCGCCGCTGGAGCTCGCGGGCGGCGGCGGACCGTCGACGGTGACCTTCTTGGTCACGGATGCGACGTTGCCGCCGGCGTCTGTGACGGTCAGCGTTACTTCGTAGGTGCCACCGTAGGCGTAGGTGTGAAACGCACTGCCGGCGCACGCGTCAAGAGGCGATTCTTCGCATGGTTCCGACGTAGGGTGGCTCGCGAAGGGAGCGCTTGGCGCAAGTCCCTTCACGGTCGTGCCGTCGCCAAAGCTCCATTCGAACGTGGGATATGTCGTGACCGGCTTGCCTTCGGCGTATGCGGTGCCGGCGTCCAGGACGATGTCCGACTCCATGCCGTCGAAGCCCACGACTTCGCCCGCGTTGACGCGTGCGGGTGAGGTGAATTCGGGAGCCAGCGAAACGCTTTTCAGGCACGGCACGCCCGGATAGCCGACCCTGACCGCCGCGAGGTCGAAGGCGTTGTTGAGGTAGTAACGACCGCCGTACAGTTCCTCGTTGTAGAGAGTCCCGGCTTCGGTGCCTTCCTGCTTCTTGGCTTCTCCGCCGAGCGTGGGCGTGAAGAAGTCGCGGCAGAGATCGGTCGCCTCGTTGCCGCCGCCTTCCCCGCCGCCGGGGGCATGCGTCTGCCACGCGTTGAGCAGCGGGTCGGTAACGATGTTCTGCTGCTCGCTTGCGATCTGACCGACGATCAGATCGGCCAGACCGGTGTCGTAACCGCCGTCGGGGCTCTTGGCGCTCTGGTTCGGCTCCTCCTGGATCATCGGTTCGGCCTTGGCCAAGCCGCCGTCCTGACATTCATGGGCAGGTGTCCTGTCGGCTTCCGCGAGGTCATAGTTGCCCAGCCCGCCGGCCGTCCAAGGGATAGCCGCATAGAGGATCGTTTCCGGCCCCCCGTTGGAAGGGCTGCCGGGGTTGATGTCGGAGTGGTAGCTGCAGAAGCTGTCCCTGTAGCTGACATTGCTCGCTTCCGGTTGCCCGGAATAGTCAGAGCAATCCTCTTTGCCGCCTTCTTCGATCAGGCAGTCTGTGACGCCCGGGGGTGTGAGCAGGTAGTAGATCGTCCCCAAGCCGGTCGGCAGCGAACGGCTCTTTATGAACCGCTGGAGCTCGGCTTCGATCTGCTTGCCCGATAGGCAGACGTCGGGATGCAGCGATTTGGGCTGGATGAAGCTCAGCGGATTCGGGTCCACGCAGGCCGCTTCGGCTTCTGGGTAAGGGTCGAAGTCTGTGTAGGCGCTCGCGAATGCCGGGCTGTCGGTCGCATGGGCCCCTTCGGCGTCGGTGTACTGAGTGTCCACCGCGAAGGCGTTGCCGAGCGATCCGCCTGCCTGCGACATGTCGTAGAAGAACCCGTTGATCAGGTGTTGCCAGTCGCCGTGGTAGATGTCTTCGGCCGGACTCCAGTAGATCGCGTAGACCTTCGCGGAGGAGACGACCGGCCTGCCTTCAGGGTTTGCGAATTCGACTCCGCCCACTTCGACGGGCTGCCGCGTCAGCTTTTTGGTCGTGGCTTCGTATTCGCCCGCGGCTTCGTCTTCGTACAGTTCGGTGCTGCGCGGCTGCAGCCCGACCCGGCTTGCGCCCACGGTCTGCACATGGGCGGCCGCGGGCGTGACGCCGAGCAGCGTCGCCAAGGCCGCGCTCAGCAGCGCGGCCAGCCAACGACGGGCACCGCGTTCCCCGCGACGCGCGCGCCTGGAAGATCTGAAGCGGAGTGCCACCCTGCTCTCATCGGCACCACCTCTCCGTTGCCTTAGCTTCGCTGCGGGGTCGGCTCAACGGCCCCGCGGAGGGGCCAGATGCCGCACCTCGCTCCTCGGCGACGCCGGCGGGCGGGCCGGCGGGCTCTGGTCTGCCCCGTCGCGGTCGCCGGCCAGCGCGCTTGCGCGCAGCGCCCGCTGCACGTCGGTGATCGAGAGCAGCCCGACCGGCACGCGCTGCCCGTCCACGACCACCGCGCGTCCCACGCGGACGAACGCGCTCACGCCGAGCAGCGCCGCCACGTCGTCGGATTCGTGGATCAGCAGCGTGGGGTCGGTCTCCGCGACCGCGCCCACTGTGATGCTCGTCTCGTGCCTGCCCGCCAGTCGCTCTGCGGTTGCGAGCGGCAGCAGGCCGATCGCCCGCCCCTGGCCGTCCACGACCGGGAACGCGGTGTAGCGGTAGGGCAGGAAGTACTGCGCCACGGCCTCGCCGATCGACATCGACGAGTCGATGCTCACAGCCGGCGCCGACATCAGTTGCGCGGCGGTGATGCCGGAGAGGGCGGCCTCGATCTTGGAGCTCATCGCCTGGGCGCCGGCCGCGACCACGACGAAGACCCCGATCACGGATAGCCACAGCCCCGCCGCCCCGCCGGCGGCGAACTCCAGGACTCCCAGGCCGATCAGCAGGTATCCGAATCCGCGGCCGATCCGCGCGGCGGCCGTGGTGGCACGGTCGTGGTCTCCCCACCTCTCCCAGAGCACGGAGCGCAGCACGCGCCCTCCGTCGAGGGGGAAGGCGGGGATCAGGTTGAACGCGAAGATCAGCACGTTGACGGCGAGCTGGTAGTCGACGAGGGCAACGATCACGCGCGGGGTGCCGGCTGGCAGCAGCACGGCCACCACGGCGAAGCAGGCGGCGATCGCGGCGGTCACGAGCGGTCCCGCCAGCGCATAGCGAAGCTCGCTGCCGGGCTCCTGAGCCTCGCCCCGCATCTTGGAGACGCCTCCCAGCAGCCAGAGGTCGATCTCCTCGATCTCGATGCCGTGCCGCCGCGCGACGATCGCGTGCCCGAACTCGTGCGCGAGGATGCTCGCGAACAGCAGCAGCGCGCTGGTGAGACCGAGCAGGTAGCCGACCGCGGGGGTCAGGCCCGCGATCTCTTCAGGGAAGTAGGAGGTGCCCAGCGACCATGTGATCAGCGCCACGATCACGAGCCACCACGGGCTCACCCCCACGGGGATCCCGGCGATGCGCGCTATGCGGATGCTGCGGCCTGGCATCGGCTCCAGGCTACGGTCGCTCCCAGCCGGCTCCATCGGTGTCAAGCCCGCTGTCAGTCGGTGAGAACTACGGGCGGCGCGGGTCGTCTCGCGGCGCCGAGTGCTCTCATCATGCGTTGCGTTCAGCGCGGGTCTACATGGGCCAAACGTGCACCCTGAGCCCCACAGGCTGCCGTCTCAGTTCACGGCTTGGGTTTGGCGAGTAGATCGTCAACCCACGCGCGCATCTTCATGACCGCGTCACGGGATGCCGTGCGATCGAGTCGTTCATCGAGTACATCGTCGTAGCGGAACTCCAGCGCCCACGGGCTCATGACGCGCGCCTCGTCCAGCGAAACGAGCGGAGCCAAGCCGGCGTCCGCAAGCTAGGAGAGCAGCTTGCGGAGGTGGTGTATGCGTGGCGGCGCGACACCGGCGTGCGCCAGGGCGGCCTTCATCAGCTTCCCCAACGCCTGCTGCGCGTTGAAACCGATGAGATAGTCATGCACGTCGGGATCGCCGCCGAGCTGTGGTAGGGCGATCTATGCAACCACCCCCTCTCCTCCGCAGGCGTCCCCGCCATCGCCTGTGGGCAGCGGTCAAGCTGACACCTGGGTGACGGGAGTGGGCGATCCTGGATTCGAACCAGGGACCTCTTCCTTATCAGAGAAGCGCTCTAACCGACTGAGCTAATCGCCCTCGACAGCGCCGCGCCGAGGCGCACGCGGTCGAAGCATCGTAGCGCGCGGCAGCGCGCGCTGGCTTCGCCGAGACCGGGCGGGGCAGGGGCCCCAGCGCGCCGCCGGGCCGAAGGGGCCGCGGGACCAGCGGGCCTGCGGTTGCCCGCCGCGGCCTAAAGACCCGCCGGGCGACCGGGAGACCGCGCGCGACCGGGCCCCCTACCCCCCGACGCCAAGCCGCCGCGCGAGATCGTGCGCCTCCTGCGCGGTCTCGAAGACCAGCTCGGCCCGGTAGCGGCCCCGCTCGTCCCCGCGGACCTTGACCTCGGCGCCGGTGGCGCGTTCCAGAAGATCGGCGATTTCCGAAGACGCGGCCACCTGGTCGGCGTCTGCATCCGCGTCGGGCTGCGGCTTGCTGCGCCGCGGCGCCTTCTCGCGCGCCTTCTCGCGGCCGGCGGCCTTGCGTGCCTGCGCTTCGAGCGTCCTCACCGACCATTCGCCGGCCACGCAGTCTCGGGCGAGGCGGCGGCGGGCGGCGTGGTCGTCGGCCAGCAGCAGCGCGCGGCCGTGGCCCTCGCTGAGCAGTCCCTCCTCGATCAGGACCAGGGCCTCGTCGGGGAGGTCGAGCAGGCGCATCAGGTTGGAGACCGCGACACGGCTGCGGCCGACCCTGCTGCCGACCTGCTCGCGCGTGAGGCCGAGCTCCTCGACCAGGGCGGCGCAGGCGCGGGCCTCCTCGACCGGGTTCAGATCCTCCCGCGCCATGTTCTCGATCAGGGCGATCTCCAGCGCCTCGGCGTCGCCGCGGGCGCGAACGATCGCGGGGATCTCGCTCAACGCGGCGAGCTTGGCGGCGCGCCAGCGGCGCTCGCCGGCGATCAGCTCGTACCTGCCGTCGGCGAGCGGGCGCACGAGCACCGGCTGCAGCACGCCCTTCTCTCCCAGCGATGCGGCCAGCGCGCCGAGCGTCTCCTCGTCGAAGCGGCGGCGCGGCTGGGAGGCGCTTGGGACCACGAGGTCGACCGGCAGGCTGCGGAGCTCCTGGTCGGCCTCCTGGTCGCCGGTGACGGAGAGGATCGCATCCAGGCCGCGGCCCATGCCTCTACGCGCCGGGGTCATGCCGCACCTCCCACCAGCACCTCCTTGGCGAGCTCGAAGTAGGCCTCCGCGCCGGCGCTGTGGGGATCGTGGTGGGTGACCGGCAGCCCGAAGCTCGGGGCCTCGCCGACCCGCACGTTGCGGGGGATGACGGTCTCGTAGACGAGGTCGGGGAAGTGCTTGCGGACCTCCTGCTCGACGTCCTGGCCAAGGCGCGTGCGGGCGTCGTACATCGTCAGCAGCATCCCGGCGATCGTGAGCTGGGGGTTGATCTCGCGCCGCACGCGCGCGAGCGTGTCGAGCAGGCCGGCGAGCCCCTCCAGGGCGAAGTACTCGGTCTGGACCGGGACGATCACCTCGTCCGCGGCCGCGAGCGCGCCGACGGTGAGCGGGCCGAGCGAGGGCGGGCAGTCGATCAGGATGTACTCGAAGCCGGCCCGCAGCGGCGCGATCGCCTCCCGCAGCCGCAGCTCGAAGCCCGGCAGGCGCGGAAGCTCGACGTTGGCGCCGGCAAGACCGGGGCCGGCGGGCAGCACGCGCAGCCCGGGAACCGCCGCGTCCACGAGCGCCTCGGAGGGCTGCGCCTCGCCGGAGAGCACGTCGTAGAGCCCAGGCTGCGTGGAGCGAGGCACACCCAGCCCCACCGTCGCGTTGGCCTGCGGGTCGGCGTCGACGATCAGCGTGGAGCAGCCAGCCTCGGCGATGCAGGCGCTGAGGTTGACGGCTGTGGTGGTCTTTCCGACCCCACCCTTCTGGTTGGCTATCGCGTAGACACGTCCCATGAGCACTGCAAGCTAGCGCTGATCGCCCTCGGGGAGGGCGGCGGTCGCGCGAAGGCCGCCAAGTGGGCGCTTTCGTGCGATCCCGGGACGCCGTGGAAAGCGATCCGGCGTGGGGGAAACCTTCAGGTAGACGTGGAGGTGATGGTCCGTGGCGGCCGGAAACGGCCGCACGCGGCGGATCTCCCGCAGGACCAGCCCGAGTTCCGCGGCCGCGCCCTCCGCCCGGCGCTCTTCCTCGCGGTCGCGCCGGCCTCGCCACTCCACGAGCGTGCCGCCGACTTCCAGCAGCGGCGCCGCGTACTCGAGCACGACCGGCGCGGCCGCCACCGCGCGGGCGATGGCGAGATCGTGTGCGGCGATCCCCGCGGGCCACTGCTCGACCCGCTCGCAGACGACCTCCACGTTGGCCAGGCCCGCGTGCGCCTTGGCGCGCTCGATGAAGGCACACTTGCGCGACTGGCTCTCCACCAGCGCGAAGGCGGCGCCCGGAATGGCCGTTGCCAGGGGCAGCCCGGGGATTCCGGCGCCGGCGCCGAGATCCACCACTCGCCGGGCGGTGCGCACCACGTCCACTTCGAGAGCCACCAGCGCGTCCGCGATGTGCACGTCGACGGCCCTGGCGCTCTCGCGCACGCTGGTGGGAGCCTGCTCGTCCGTCTCGATGATGTTCAGGATCCTGCCGAGCGTCTCCGCGGCCGCGGCCGGCAGGTCGTGCCGGCCGCGCAACGCGTCCAGGCGTACCTGCACGGCAACGGGGAGGACCTCAGCGCTCATAGCGGGCGAAGAAGCCGGCGTACCGCTCCTTCATCTCGCGGACGCGGCCGCTGACGTGGGCGTCGATCTCGTCGGTGAGCACGCTCTCGACAAGTGGCAGGACGTCTTCGGCCAGGGCCGGCCCGCGAGCCATCCACTGGTAGTAGTGGCGTCCGCCGTGGTGATAGGGCCCGTATAGCCGCGCTCGAGGGAAGAGCCGCTCGAGCATGCGGAAGACAGCCTCGTGACGAACGTGCATGCGCAGCGTCACCTGCGGATTCTTGCCGTCGCCGCCGAAATGCCCCTCTCCGATCAGCAGGCCGACGACGAGTCCGCGCTCCACGTCGGTGATCTCGGGGCCTGTGGCCTGGTCTGCCATCGCCACGGATTGTTTCACCGTAGAGAAAAACGTGAAACGTCGGTGGCGCCCAGGCCGCTAATCGCCCGGCGGCGAGATCACGAGGAACCGCTCCGGCTCCTCGCCCTCGCTGTGCGTACGCACATCCCCGCGCAGGCGCAGGTGCTCGTGCACGACGCGCCGCTCTGATGCCGGCATCGGGTCCAGCTCGATCGCTTCGCCATGCTCGATCGCTTCGTCCGCCGCCTCGTCCGCCTCTTCGCAAAGGGAGCGTTCCCGCCGCTCGCGGTATCCGTCGGCGTCCACGATCACGCGTGCCGCGCTCTCGCCGGTCTTGAAGACGATCCGGCGTGCCAGGTGCTGGATTGCATCGATCGTCTGTCCACGGCGGCCGATCAGGGGACCGACCTCCTCGCCGTCGAAGCTTCCGACGATCTCGCCGTCTCGCTCCCGCACCTGCACCTGCACATCGAGACCGCTGCTCTGCGCGATCACCTCGAGCAGCTCGGCCAGCGCGGCCTTGGGCTCCGCCGCCGCCGTGTTGGCGTCCTCGTCGCTCATCGTCTACGCCCTGAGCGCTTCTTGCGCTTGCGGGGGGGAGGGGGAGGAGGGGGAGCGGACCCCGTCGCTGCCATCACCGGCTCCAGGCTCGTGCCCTTCGCGCCGGTCGGCGCGATCTTGCCCCCCGCCACCGGCGGCGGCCCGATCCTGCGGCGGATCAGGAACTGCTGGGCAACGGTCCACAGGTTCGTGGTGATCCAGTACACCAGAAGGCCGGCCGGAAATTTGAAGATGAAGACCACGAAGACGAGCGGCAGGAGCATCATCATCCGCCGCTGGTTCTTGTCCACGGTCGCGCTCATCAGCATCGTCGAGCCAAGCTGGGAGCCGACGTAGAGGACGAGCAGCACGACCAGCACTGCCCCGGACGCGTGGTTGGTGATGTCCGGGATGAACAGGAATTTCGCCGAGTGGGGCGCGACCTGTTCGCAGGTCGTGTTTTCGAGGTACTTGGCCGGCAGATGCGCGGCGTTGGCCACCGTGGCAGTCGGGTGGATGCTGTTGTAGTGCGAGACCAGGCTATCCCCGCAGATGTGCTTCTTGAGGTCCGTGCGCAGCATGTAGAAGAGCGAGATGAATACCGGAAGCTGTAGGACCAGTGGCAGGCAGGAGGCAAACGGGTTGATTTTGTTCTCCTGGTAGAACTTCATCAGCTCCTGCTGCTGGCGCTGCTTGTCGTCTTTGTACTTCTCCTGGATTTCCTTCATCCGCGGCATGTGCTGCTGCAGGCGCTGCATCGAGTGCATCTGCTTGAAGGTCAGCGGCACCATCACCGCTCGCACGACGACCGTCAGGCCGACGATCGCCAGGCCCCAGCTCCCGCTCCCGCCCAGGATGCTGTTGTGGATGAAGACCAGGATTTCCTGGAATACGGAGATCAGCGGCGAGAAGGCGCTTTCGATTATGTTCGTCGAGAGAACTGGCATCACATCTAAGCGCCGGCGCCGAGCGGCTCAGGCATGCGCATGACGGTCGTGCTTGAACAGACGCTGAGCGTCGACTGGATCGTATCCGCCATCGCTGAACGGGTTGCACCTGAGCAGCCTCCATGTGGCGAGCACGACTCCGCGGGCCACGCCGAACGTCTTGACCGCTTCGATCGCGTACGCCGAGCAGGTCGGCTCATACCGGCATCGCCTGGGCAGCGCCGGCGAGATCACACGCGAATAGAGGAGCAGTGGCGCCAAGACGACCGCCCGTGTCGCCTTCGCAACTCCATGCATCGTCCTGCCCCCAGGCTTCACGCCGCCCGCCGTCTCTGCTCGCCCCGCTCCTGCGGCTTGGCCTTGGCGATCAACTCTTCGAGCGCGGCGCACACGCCGGACAGGCCCTCCGCCTCAGCCAGCTTCAGAACTTCCGGTCGCGCGACGACGACCACGTCGAAGCCCCCATCCAACTGCTCCCTCGTCGATGAGACGGCTTCCCGCAAGAGCCTCTTGACGCGGTTGCGCTGCACTGCGCCACCGACGCGCTTGGATACCGAGAGCCCCACGCGCGGATCCTCGACCGACGGGTTTGGGAACGTATAGAGCACCAGGTACCGGTTGGCGGATGACCTTCCCTGCCGGTAGACGCGCTCGAACTCCGCGCTGCGCGTGAGACGACCGCGGCCTGCGTGACGCGGCTTCATTCCCACGCGGTCACACTGACAGGCGCTTGCGTCCCTTGCTGCGACGCCGCTTGAGCGTGAGCCGCCCGGCACGCGTCCGCATACGGGCTCGAAACCCGTGGGTCTTCGCGCGCTTTCTTTTCTTGGGCTGGTAGGTGCGCTTCATCGTCTCTTCCTGCTCGTCGTCGCATCCGGGCGCCGATCACTCCATCTCACAGCGCTCGAACAGCGGAGTATACCGTCGCACAGCGTCACTGTCGCATGCGGCCTCGCCTTCGCCTGAGAGCCCCCTCCGTACCGGCCTCCAGCCAAGCTCCGACCCCCGCTCGCATACACCCAGCGGGCCGCTCCGACTCGGAGCCATTCGACCCCTTCGTACCAGCTTTCGACACACACAGCCGTTTTTCTCGCCATTTGCGGACAGGGCCGCCGACATGGCGCATCCGGCCCGCGGACGTTGGCTATATTCGCCCGCACCGGGCTGCCGCAGCCCCATTCCGAGTCCACGACGGGGGCCTCTCCCAACACGGGAGCAGGCTCCTCGCCCGCGCCTGCCCTGATCTCAAGAGAAACCGCTCAGCCGACTTGCAACCAGACCTCGCTCACATCTGGTCTCTGATCCAAAGCCAGCTCGCGGCGGCAGTCGACGATGCGACGTTCCGCATCTGGCTGTCCCCGCTGCAGGTCTCCGAGATCACCGACGACACCGTCTCCATCACAGCCCCTCCACAGACCTGTGGATGGGTGCGCGACCGCTTCGGCCGGCTGCTCCAGACCGCTGCGGCGGCGACGCTCGGGCCACACGTCACCGTCGAGCTGGTTCCCGCCTCGGCGCAGCGCACGCGCGAGGCGCCGCCGCCCACGAGCCGCCCTCCCGCCTCCGAGTCCGAGCTGCTGGCAAACCCAAAGCTCTCCTTCGAGCAGTTCGTGATCGGCGACTCCAACCGCCTCGCGCACGCGGCTGCGCTCTCCGTCGCCGAGATGCCTTCGCAGGCATACAACCCCCTCTTCCTCTGCGGCCCACCAGGAGTGGGCAAGACACACCTCCTACGCGCCATCGGCGCGCTGCTGCTCGCCCACGATCCCTCCATGATCGTCCGTGCCATCACCGGCGAGCAGTTCACCACGGAGTTCCTCGCCGCCCTCTCCAACCGCGACACGGAGGGCTTCAAGGCCAGGTTTCGCCACGTCGACGTGCTGCTGATCGACGACGTCCAGTTCCTGGAGCGCAAGACGCGCACCGAGGAGGAGTTCTTCCACACCTTCAACGCACTCTATGACGCCGGCAGCCAGATCGTCCTGACCTCCGATCGGCCGCCGCGCAACCTCGAGGACCTCGAGGACCGCCTCCGCGAGCGCTTCGCCTCCGGTCTGGTCGCCGACATCACCCCGCCCGACCGGGCCACCCGCCTGGCCATCCTCCGCAAGCGCGTCGCACAGGACCGCATCGACATCTCAGACCCCGCCGTCCTGCACGTGCTCGCCGACCGCATCACCGTCAACGTCCGTTCTTTGGAGGGCGCCCTGATCCGCATCGTGGCGTTCGGCTCCCTGACCGGCCGAGCGCTCACGTCCGAGCTGGCGACAGAGGTGCTCGACGGCCTCTACCCCGCCACTCGCCCCGAGCAGCAGCCGAGATCCGTCGAGCAGATCCAGGACGCCGCCTGCAAGCACTTCGGGCTCTCGCCCGACGAGCTTCTCTCCCCCACCCGCGCGACGCGCGTCGCCTGGCCACGCCAGCTCGCCATGTACCTCTCACGCGAGCTCACGTCCGAGTCCTTTCCCGCGATCGGACGCCAGTTCGGCGGCCGCGACCATACGACGGTCCTGCACGCCTGGCGTCGCACGGCTGATCGGCTCTCCACAGACACGCGCACGCAGGCCGCGATCGCCTCGCTGCGCGACCTCCTGCAGTAGTCCCGCTCTCGCGACCGTGGCTCCTGGCACACTTATCCACCTCTCTCCACAGATCCTCGCACAGCTCCTCCGGGCGCAAACGTCCTCCACCGCTGCCTCCATCGATGCTCATCCACATATCCACACCCTCTTCTTCCTCAAAAGCTCAACCAGTGGCAGGTGACCTGTGAAGCTGACCCTCTCCACATCCGATCTTCTCTCGCAGCTCCAGAACGTCACGCGCGTCGCCTCCACGCGCAGCGCGGTGCAGGCGCTCTCCGGCGTCCTCCTACGCGCCGCCGACGGCCGCTGCGAGCTGATGGCCACCGACGTCGAGGTCGCTCTGCAGGTCGCGGTGCCGGCCGAGGTCGCCTCCGAGGGATCGGCGGTGCTCCCCGCGCGGCTGCTCCTCGACGTCGTCCGCTCGCTGACCGGGGAACAGCTCACGATCTCCTTGAGGGCAGCCGAGAACGACGTCGAGCTCATGTGTGGGGGTGCCACCTTCCACTTCCGCACCCTTCGTCTCGAAGACTTCCCCTCGCTGCCGAGCCCCAGCAGCGAGAGTCGCATCTCGCTTCCCACCGCCGCGTTCGTCGACACCGTGGCCAAGGTGTCCCGGTCCGCGTCCCATGACGAGACCAGGCCGGTGCTCACCGGGATCCTCGTCTCCGCCTCCGGGCAGGAGCTCGTGATGGTGGCGACCGACTCCTACCGCCTCAGCGTCAAGCGCACGCCGCTGGACTCCGCGGTCGCCGGAAGCTTCGAGGCCAACGTGCCGGCCCGCGCGCTTCAAGAGCTCGCACGCATCGCCGGCGCCGGCGGACAGGAGACACTCAGCGTCGGAGTCCAGGACGGCCAGGTCGTCTTCGAGGCGGCTGGAGCGGTGCTCTCATCGCGGCTGATAGACGGCCAGTTCCCGAACTACCGTCAGCTCCTCCCGGACGCCGTCGAGCACGAGCTGCGGCTCTCCACATCAGAGCTCTCCGGTGTCGTCAAGCGAATCAGCCTGCTCGCACAGAAGAACTCCCCGCTGCGACTGCGGTTCACCGATGGTCAACTGACCGTGACGGCACAGACGCCGGACGTCGGCGAGGCGACCGAGAGCATCCCCGTGCCATTCCAGGGAGAGCAGTTCGAGATCGGCTTCAACGCCGACTTCCTACGCGACGGCCTGGAGAGCGTCGAGACGGACGATGTCGTGCTGAAGCTGATCAGCCCTGTCCGTCCGGGTCTGCTCGAGTCGCCGGACACCAGCGACTTCATCTACCTGATCATGCCGATCAGGCTCACCTCCTGAGCGCCCGCGAGGGTCGCGGGCCACAAGCCGATGCGACTGAGATCGGTAGAGCTTCGCGACTTCCGTAGCTATGAGACCGCCACGGTGGATCTGGGACCGAGCCTGACTGTCGTCCACGGTCCCAACGGCGCCGGCAAGTCCAACCTCCTGGAAGCGATCTGCTTCGGCTGCACGACGCGCTCGCCGCGCACTCGAAACGACCGCGAGCTGATTCGCTTCGGGGCCGACGCCGCCCGCGTGAGCCTCAGCCTCCTGGACGATCGCGACGGGGAGCACACCCTCACCGTCGGCTTTGGCGTCATGGACGGCGATGCCGGACTGCAGCGCCGGATCCGCTTCGACGGGGCGCCGGTGGAGCGTGCGAGCGCGATTCCCGACAGACCGCTCGTGGTCGTCTTCGTGCCCGACCGCCTGGAGCTGATCAACGGCGGCCCCGCGATCCGCCGCGACCACCTCGACCACCTCCTCGCCGCCCTCTGGCCGGCTCGCGCCGCTCATCGCTCCGAGTACTCCCGCGCGCTGGCGCAGCGCAACGCGCTGATAGCCCGCATCAGAGCCGGATCCTCCTCGGACAGTGCCCTGGAGAGCTGGAACCTGGAGCTCGCTCGCCACGCGCTGAGACTCTGCGCCGACCGCGCGGCCGCCGTCGAGGCCGTCTCGGCCGGATTCACCGCGCGTTGCGGGGCGCTCGGCCTTGCGGGGGAGGCCGTCCTCGAGTACAGGCCGCGGACGCGGGCCGGCACCGTGCAGGAGCTCGCGGAGGAGCTGCGGCAGCGCCTCGCCGCCGACCTTCAGCGTGGCTACAGCACCCACGGGCCTCACCGCGACGAGATCGCGATCCTTCGCGACGGGCGGCCGCTGCGCGCCTACGGATCTCAGGGGGAGCGCCGGCTGGCGCTGCTGGCGCTGCTGCTGTCCGAGCGTGCGGCTCTCGCCCAGGCGCGCGGATGCGCCCCTCTGGCGCTGCTCGACGACGTCATGAGCGAGCTGGACGAGGAGCGCCGACGACTGCTGCTGAGCGACCTCGCCGCCGCCGACGGCCAGAGCGTGATCGCGACCACGGACCTGGCACACGTTCCAGGCGCCGACGCGGAGGATGTGAGGCGCCTGCGCGTTGCCGGCGGGGCGATAGAGGCTCGATGAGACGGCGCGCGCCACGACCGATCGCGACGGCGATCAGATCGCTTGAAGCGGATCTCGCGCCCCGGAGCGCGCTTGCGCGGGCGCAGGCCGCCTGGAGCGGCTCGGTCGGGCCCCAGATCGCCGCACACGCCCAGCCGGCGCACGAGCGCGAGGGCACCTTGACCGTGGACTGCGACTCGGCCGTCTGGGCCGCCGAGCTGGAGATGCAGTCCGGCGAGCTGCTGCGCGTCCTGAACGCCGCTCTGGGAAGCTCGCAGCCACTGCTGCGGCTGCGGTTCCGCGCCCGCTGAGCGCCGCCTTCTCCACGGTGCCCGAAAGCGCAGTGATTTCCGGCATTTGCAGCGTCTTTGAGCCGTGTTCGAGGGGGTCGCTGTGCTATCGTGCGCAGCACAACCTACTCGCCCCGGCCCGCGCTTTCTCGCCCCGGACGCCGGGGCGTTCTCACGTAATCGGCGGGCGAGTGGAAGGACCATTGGCAACGGAGACCAATAGCCAGGGCGAAGGCCCGATCGACGGCACGAACCCCGGCGGGGGCGACCCGAGCGCCAGCTACGACGCACAGGACATCACCGTCCTCGAGGGCCTCGAAGCGGTACGCAAGCGCCCCGGCATGTACATCGGCTCGACGGGCGTCATGGGTCTCCACCACCTCGTCTACGAGCTTGTCGACAACTCTGTCGACGAGGCGCTGGCGGGCTTCTGCACGGACGTCTCGGTCACGATCCACCCCGACAACTCCCTGACCGAGACGGACAACGGGCGCGGCATCCCGGTCGCGCTGATGGAGAAGGAGGGCAAGCCGGCGGTCGAGGTCGTCCTCACCGTCCTGCACTCCGGCGGCAAGTTCGGCCAGGGCGGCGGCTACAAGGTCTCCGGCGGCCTGCACGGCGTCGGCGTCTCTGTCGTCAACGCGCTCTCCGAGCGCCTTGAAGTCCAGGTCCGCCGAGACGGGCACGTCTTCAGCCAGGAGTACTCCCGGGGAGCGCCGCTGGCCGACCTGAAGAAGGGCGAGCCGCTGGGCAAGGACGCGGAGACTGGCACGACCATCACCTTCATGCCCGACGCCGACATCTTCGAGACGCTCGACTTCGACTTCCGCACGTTGGAGGAGCGCCTGCGCGAGACCGCCTTCCTGACGCGCGGCCTGCGGATCTCCCTGATCGACGAGCGCGCCGAGGGCCACTCCGCCGAGTTCCAGTACGAGGGCGGCATCGAGGACTTCGTCACCTACCTCAACGAGAACCGCGACCCGGTCCACCGCAAGGTCATCTTCTTCGCCGGCGAGGGCGAGGAGGGCTCCGCCGAGATCGCGATGCAGTGGAACTCCTCCTACCAGGAGTCGATCCACTCCTTCGCCAACAACATCAACACGCGCGAGGGCGGCAGCCACATGTCCGGCTTCCGCTCGGCGCTGACCCGCACGCTCAACCGCTACGCCCGCGAGCACAACCTGCTCAAGGAGAAGGAGGACAACCTCTCCGGCGAGGACGTGCGAGAGGGCCTGACGGCCGTGATCTCGGTGAAGCTGCGCGATCCCCAGTTCGAGGGCCAGACCAAGACCAAGCTCGGCAACCCAGGCATGGCCGGCTTCGTCGAGTCGATCGTCAACACCGGCCTCTCCGAGTTCCTGGAGGAGAACCCGAGCGAGGCGCGCGCGGTGATCCTCAAGGCGGTCCAGGCGCAGCGCGCCCGCGAGGCGGCGCGCAAGGCGCGCGACCTCACGCGTCGCAAGTCCGCGCTTGAGAACTCGACGCTGCCCGGCAAGCTCGCCGACTGCTCGGTCAAGGACCCGAGCCTCGCCGAGCTGTTCGTGGTCGAGGGCGACTCCGCCGGCGGCTCGGCCAAGCAGGGCCGCGACCGCAACACCCAGGCGGTGCTGCCACTGCGCGGCAAGATCCTCAACGTCGAGAAGAGCCGCATCGACAAGGTTCTCCAGAACGCCGAGATCCAGGCGCTGATCACCGCGATCGGCACCGGAGTGCGCGACGAGTTCAACATCGAGAACGCGCGGTATCACAAGGTGATCCTCATGACCGATGCGGACGTCGACGGAGCTCACATCAGGACGCTTGCACTCACACTTTTGTTCCGCGAGATGCAGGAGCTGATCGAGGCCGGCTACGTCTACATCGCCAAGCCTCCGCTGTACAAGCTCAAGCAGGGATCGCGCGAGCGTTACATCGAGCGTGAGCACGAACTCGAGGACATCCTCCTCTCTGACAAGTGGGAGAAGATCGAGATCGCCGATCGGCACGGCAGTCGCTTCAAGCTCACCGAGACGCGCTGGCAGAGCTTCACCCGCCGTCTGAAGGAGTACGAGGGCTGGGCCTCCTCGCTGCGGGCGGCATACGGGCACGACGTGGTGCAGTTCCTGGAGGAGTCTTCGCTGCTCGGCGAGCAGGTGCTCTCCGCGGAGGCGGCGATCGAGCTGCTCTCGCGCGAGGGCCTGGAGGGCGAGACCCACGCGACCGAGCTGCTGGAGCAGGATCCGATGAAGATCCGCGTCAAGGCGGTGGAAACTCGCACCGGCTTCGCGCGCGTGCACGAGATCGAGCGCGCGATGTTCGACTCGCAGGAGTACCGCAAGCTCGTGCAGGTGCACGGGCAGCTCATCGATCTCGCCGGCACGCCCGCATTCGAGGTGCGTCTCGGCGACACGCAGGAAATCGCAGCCAGCTTCGACGCGCTGCGCGAAGCGGTGATGACCGTCGCGCAGAAGGGCATCAAGCTGCAGCGCTTCAAGGGACTCGGCGAGATGAACGCCGAGCAGCTCGGTGAAACGACGATGAACCCCGCGACGCGAACCCTTGCGCAGGTGACGCTCGAGGACGCGGCCGCCGCCGACCGCATCTTCGCGATGCTGATGGGCGACCAGGTCGAGCCCAGGCGCGAGTTCATCGAAGAGAACGCCCGCACGGTCGCCAACCTGGATGTGTGAAGTCATGGAAAAGCGCTTCGCTGGCCCTCAGCGCCACGCAGATCAAGGACGCAGAGACGCGCCGGCCATGAGGGGGCAGCGTGGCAAGCGCTGATGTGATCAGCGGGGGCAACATCGAACCCCGCTCCCTGGAGGACGAGATGCGCACCGCGTATCTCGACTACGCGATGTCGGTGATCGTCGGTCGCGCGCTGCCCGATGTGCGCGACGGCCTGAAGCCCGTCCACCGCCGGGTCCTCTACGCCATGAACGAGCTGGGTCTGGCGCCCAACCGCTCCTACTCCAAGTGCGCCCTGATCGTCGGCGAGGTGATGGGCAAGTACCACCCCCACGGCGACGCCGCGATCTACGACACGCTCGTGCGCATGGCCCAGGACTTCTCGATGCGCGCCCTCCTGGTAGATGGCCAGGGCAACTTCGGCTCCGTCGACGACGACCCGGCGGCGGCCATGAGGTACACCGAGGCCCGCCTGGCGCGGATCGCCACCGAGATGCTGCGCGACCTCGACATGGACACCGTCGACTTCACGCCCAACTACGACGGGTCCAAGCGCGAACCGCTGGTGCTGCCGGCGCGCTTCCCGAACCTACTCGTCAACGGCTCGTCGGGCATCGCCGTCGGCATGGCGACGAACATCCCGCCGCACAACCTGCGCGAGGTGATCGCGGCCACGATCGCCTTCATCGACGATCCCGGCATCGAAATCGAGGGGCTGATGCACCATGTCAAGGGGCCTGACTTCCCCACTGGCGGGATCATCCTCGGCCTCTCCGGCATCCGCGACGCCTACGAGACGGGACGGGGGCGCGTGCGCGTGCAGGCCAAGGCGCACATCGAGCCGCTCAAGCAGGGCAAGGAGGCGATCGTCGTCACCGAGCTGCCCTACATGGTCAAGAAGGGCGGGCCCGGCGGGCTGATCGAGAAGATCGCCGACCTCGTGCACGACAAGAAGATCCCCGAGATCTCCGACATCCGCGACGAGTCGGACAAGCGCGGCATGCGGCTCGTGATCGAGCTCAAGCGCGACGTGATCCCAAAGGTCGTCCTGAACAAGCTCTACAAGCACACCTCGCTGCAGTCCACCTTCGGCGTGAACATGGTCGCGCTCGTGGACGGCGTCCCGCGCACGCTCAGCCTGCGCGAGGTGATCGGCCACTACGTCGCCCACCAGCGCGAGGTGATCGTGCGTCGCACCAAGCACGAGCTGGCCGAGAAGGAGGCGCGCGCGCACATCCTGCAGGGCCTGCTCAAGGCGCTGGACCACCTCGACGAGATCATCGAGCTGATCAGGGCCTCGCGCGACCGCGACAGCGCCCGCGAGCAGCTCATCGAGCGCTTCGAGTTCAGCGCCATCCAGGCCTCCGCGATCCTCGACCTGCGCCTCTCCCAGCTCACCGCGCTGGAGGCCGACTCGATCAAGCGCGAGCACGCCGACGTGGAAGAGCGGATCGCCGAGCTGCGCGCGATCCTCGGAGACGAATCGCGCGTGCTGGGCGTGATCAAGGACGAGCTGTCCGAGATCTCCGAGCGCTTCTCCGACGAGCGCCGCACCGAGATCAGCCCCTCGGACGACGAGATCGACATCGAGGACCTGATCGCCGACCAGCAGATGGTGATCACGATCACCCAGACCGGCTACATCAAGTCGCTGCCCCTGGCGACATACCGCCAGCAGCAGCGCGGCGGGCGCGGCGTGACCGGGATGGACATGAAGGACGGCGACTTCATCGAGCACCTCTTCGTCTGCTCCTCCCACGACTACCTGCTGTTCTTCTCCAACCGCGGCAAGGTCTACCGCTCCAAGGTCTACGAGCTGCCGGAGGCGTCGCGCACCGCCAAGGGCCGCGCGCTGGTCAACGTGCTGCCGCTGCGCGAGGGCGAGCGCATCCAGGCGGTGCTCTCCACACGCGACTTCTCCGAGACCAAGTACCTCGTCTTCGCGACCCGCAACGGCACCATCAAGAAGACCGAGCTGGCCGCCTACAACACGCCGATCAGGGCCGACGGGATCATCGCCATCAACATCCGCGACGACGACGAGCTGCTGGCCGTCCGTGGCGTCGACGAGGGCGAGGAGATCATCATGGTCTCCAAGGCGGGCCTGGCGGTGCGCTTCCCGGAGAACGCCGCGCGCTCGATGGGCCGCGACACCACCGGAGTGCGGGGGATGGACGTCGACGGCGGGCAGGTGATCGCGATGGACGTGGCTAGAGACGACATGGACCTGCTCGTGGTGACCGACAACGGCTACGGCAAGCGCACGCTGATCGACCAGTACCGCAAGACCAACCGCGGCGCCAAGGGCGTCAAGACGATCGGCCTGACCGAGCAGAAGGGCGCCCTGGCCGGCGCGCTGGTCGTGCGCGAGCACCAGGAGCTCGTCTTCATCTCCGTCGGCGGCATGGTCCAGCGCACCTCCGTGGCCGGGATCTCCCGCCAGGGTCGCGCCGCCACCGGCGTGCGCGTGATGAACCTCAAGAACGACGACGCCGTCTCCGCCGTCGCGCTGGTGGTCGAGGGCGGAGCCGGCGAGGACGAGGAGACGGACGTCGCAGGCGACGCTACGGCCATCGACGGAGCCTCGACCGACATCGCGCCGACCGACGCCGCCCCGCCGGACGCCGCCGGCGAGTCGCCCGACGGCGCCGCCGGCTGAGCGACGCCCCGCCGCCGACCGCGCCCGCCGGCTGGCCCTTGCGTCGCGTCCATATGGTCCGCTACGCTGGATGGACCAGAGAAAGGAGGTGGTCCTTACGTCTAGTGACAGTTCTTTCGGGACCCTGGAGGTGTCCGGCCGCTAGGTCGGATGGCTGGACCGCTTAGCGGAGTCCAACCCGGGACACCCCGAGACGGGCCGCCGGACTGGTCCCCCCGGCGCTGAGAAGGGCCCATCTCGGCAATTCCAGTCCAAAGCAGAACGCGAAGGGCGCCTTGGTCGAAGGCGCCCTTCGTCTTGGGTCGAGTCGCGCGGAGGAGACCGGCATCCGGCCCCTCGGCCGCGTCGAGCGTCGCTCTCTGATCGAGGAGACCGCTCTGCTCGCCGGGGCAGTCAGCGCGCGGCCGGCCATCCAGGCCGGTCAGGCCGCCTGCGGCAGATACGCCTGCCAAGCCACCGGGATCGTCGGGCTGGCGACCTGGATGAAGATCTCGTGGTGCGGGGCGCGCGGCGTGCGGCGCGGATGCATGCCGGCCTGGCGCGGCAGACGATCGCCCTTGCGGCGGTTGCAGGGCGCGCAGGAGGCGACGATGTTCTCCCAGCTCGAGCTGCCGCCCTTGGAGCGCGGGATCACGTGGTCGACGGTCAGGTTGGAGCGCGAGCCGCAGTACTGGCAGGTCCAGCCGTCGCGGGCGAAGACCGCGCGGCGGGTGATCTTGCGCCTGTGCATGTCGCGTGGCACGTGCACGTAGCTGACCAGGCGGATCACGATCGGGCGCGTGATCGAGGAGCGCTCGGAGTGCAGCTCCCACGCTCCCTCCTCCACGACCTCCGCCTTGTCCTTGAGCAGCAGAACGACGGCGCGGCGCACGGAGCAGACGTTGATCGGCTCATAGGTCGCGTTGAGGACGAGCACCCTGCCGCTCACCCCTGTGGGGAGCGATCCAGGTCCGCGCGGCTGGTGCTCTGCTGCCGGCACGGACCCAAGTGGTCCGGATGGCACGCTGGTATCCATCAGCTTTCAGGCCGCAGTGTAGCGGCGAGCGCGTCCGCCACGCGACGCCGACCGCGCACGCAAGGCCAACCACCTGACGGGGCAGGTCCTAGAGAGCAGCCGCCGCGGGGTAGGAGCCCAGCACCCACACCTGCTCGCAGAGCTCACGCAGCCCGGCGATCGCATCGGCGACGTCGGGCTCCTCGGCGCCGCCTTCCAGATCCACGAAGAACATGTAGTGGCCCATGCGCTCGCGGCGGGGACGCGACTCGATCTTGGTGAGGTTGATCCCGCGGTGGGCGAACTGGTCGAGGCAGAGCACCAGCCAGCCGGAGCGGTCGGCGCCGGCCCCCCAGAACACAAGCGAGGTCTTCCTGCGGGCGCCCTCCGCCGGGACCACGGGCGGGGGGCGGCGACCGCCTGGCTCCTGCTCGCCCGCCCGCGGGCCGAGCCAGACGAAGCGGGTGAGGTTGTCGTCGCGGTCCTGCACGTCCTCGCGCAGCACCTGAGCCCCGTAGAGCTGCGCCGCCAGCCGCGGCCCGATCGCCGCAACGCCCTCCTGCGCGTCCGCGCCTGCCGCCAGCCGCACCGCCTCGGCGGTCGAGCTTGCAGCCAGCACGCGCGCCTGCGGGAGCTCGTCGCGCAGGAAGCGCCGGCACTGGCCGGGGACCTTCGGATGCGTCAGCACCGTCTTGATCTCCGTCAACGGCATCGCGGCGCGGGCGGCGAGGAAGTGGCGCACGGCCAGCAGCTCCTCGCCGACGATCTCGATCTCGCCGGCGTGGTCGGCCAGCAGGTCCAGCGTGACGGTGACCGAGCCGTCGAGCGAGTTCTCGATCGGCAGCACCGCCCACGCCACCTCGCCGCGAATCAGCGCCATCGCGGTGTCGTAGATCGTCTCCAGCGCCACCGGCTCCACCGAGTCGGGCAGCGCGCTGCTCAGCAGAGCCTCCTCGCTGAAGGTGCCGGCGGGGCCGAGATGCCCCACGCGCGGACGGGGATCCTCAGCCTGCGGGCTGCCGGCCATCGTCTCCGACCGCGCTCACGCCGCAGGCCTGCTCCACCGCTTCGGCCTCCTCGGGGGAGAGGTCCACCTCGCCGACTCCCTGCAGCACGCGCTTGGCGTAGACGCGCGCCTGGTCGCGGTGGTGGATGCACGAGATCACGACGCCGGACCTGGTGCCGTCCAGCAACGCGATCGACATCGACTGGCGGCCGGAGAGCTCGTTGTAGGCGTCGTAGTGGACGAGCGACCAGTTGGAGATGCCGGCAAGCAGCGAGTCCTCGATCTCCGCAAGCCGCGCCTGCAGGGTCTCCGAGACCTGCTCGCTGTAGTCGCGCAGCGCTTCGAATGCCTCATCCAGCTCGGCGGCGTGAGCGATCAGGTCACGCTCGCCGCCGGGCCCGAGGACCACGCTCTGCGCGCGCCGCAGCCGCCGCACCGAAGCAGCAAGCGCGCCGCAGCAGAGGATCGCCACCACGGCGGCCCCCGCGGCCGCGATCGCGACGATCCCCTGGGTGTCGGTGAGCGAAGAGGCCAGCATCAGGATTCTCGCCACGATATCTGGCGCGCTGGATGCACACGCCTGGATGGGCGGGCCGGTCTGCCGGCGGGCCGGCGTGCGCGACGACCGGGCCGCCCGGCGAGCCTATTCAAAGGTCGCCAGGTAGCTGGCCTTGTTGTTTTCCAGGTTGCTCTCGCCCGGCACCTTTTCGACCTTCGCTTCGACCTTCGCGGCCACCCCCGTGGTGACGCCTTTGACGGTCACGTTGACGTTGTAGGTGCCGCCCGGTTCGGTCTTTTCGACGGTCTGGGAGCCGGATACGGTCTTGCCGGCGCTGGTCACCGAGACGACCACCTTCGTGTTCGTCTCGGAGTTTTCGCCGGTGTTCTGGAAGGTGACCGTGAACGTGGGGCTGGAGCCGCCGCTCACGGGGTTTTCGGCGGGTTCGGGCTGCAGCGTGACGCCGCCCGCCGACAGGCCCGTGAGCGCATCGCCGTGAGTGCCGGCACTGACCGGGCCGGATGATTCGCTGCTTTCTTTGCCGGTGACCCGCGCCAGCGCGGTTTCGGGGTCCAGCCAGCCGGTGTTCGGCAGCGTCGTGCTCTTCGCGGTGCTGAGGCCCTGCACCCCGCCCGCGGAGAGCGCTTCCTGGACCAGCGGCTGCACGCGCTGGGACCAGACCACATCCGAGGCCAGCAGGATCTCCATCGCGCCCGCCAGATGCTCGGAGGCTGTCTTGGGTTCGCTGCCCGTGACCCCGTGCATCGCGCCCGCGGTCTTTTCCACCGCTTCGGCGCGCAGCTCCAGCGCCAGCAGCACGTTGTGCTGCGCTTCGGACATTTCGCCGGGCACGCTCAGTCCGCGCGCCTGGTCAAGGAGGTGTTGAGCGGTGGAGTGCAGTTCGTTGATCTGCTGGTCGACGTTGATCGTCGGCTTGCCGCCCGCGCCCACCAGCGCGGTGAACAGCGGCTTTGCGACTTCCTGTTCGGATTGGCTGGCAAGCTGGCTCACGTCGCGGTTGTAGGTTTCCAGCGCAGAGCTTTTCTGGCCTTTGAGGATCGCGCTCACGATCAGCACGATCGCGATCAGCAGCAGCACGCCGACGCCGGCCGCGATCCTGCGGCGCATCATCAGCGCATGCCTGTCAGCGCCGCGGTGGCCGCCGATCGGCTCCGGGCGTCGCGGTCGGGGCCGCGAGCCGCCGGGCTGTCGTCTCTCTCTGGTCGCCGATGGCGGCGTTGGACCTTCGTCGTCGAAGAACGACACGCACTTGCTCCTTGCAGAACTTCTGGCCAGACTCCAGTATGAAGGCTGCTGTGAATCGCCTCCCTGTGCGTTCTGCAACTTCTCGCTCAAACCACGATCTCCTGCCAGATCAGGGCAGGTTCGCCGGCCGCGACGCCGAAGCGTTCCCCACGGTGGACACGGCGATCGCTCCGACAGGCGGCCAGGAACACGGCGCGCCCCGGCGGGTGCTGGGCCGCTACCTGCTGCTGGAGCGGCTGGGATCGGGCGGCTTCGGCGAGGTCTTCAGGGCGCACGACGAGCTGCTGCGCCGCCAGGTCGCGGTCAAGCGCATCCCCTGCGAGCCCGACGGCCTGGGCGAGCGCGCGGCGCGCGAGGCGCACGCGGCGGCAAGGCTCTCCCACCCGGCGATCGTCGCGCTGTACGAGGCCACCGAGCAGGACGACTGGTTCTACCTGACCTCGGAGCTCGTGGAAGGGCAGACGCTCGCCAGGCTGATCGCCCAGGACGCGCTGCACGACGAGCAGATCATGCTGATCGGCAGGGCGCTCTGCGACGCGCTGGGACACGCCCACAGCCGCGGCGTGATCCACCGCGACGTCAAGCCTCAGAACATCCTCGTGCCCGATGAGCCCGCCGACCGCTCGGGGGTCGCCAAGCTCACCGACTTCGGTGGCGCGCGCCTGGCTGGCGAGGAGGCGCTGACCGCGACCGGCGACG
This sequence comes from Solirubrobacterales bacterium, assembly GCA_027315115.1. Classification (GTDB taxonomy): domain Bacteria; phylum Actinomycetota; class Thermoleophilia; order Solirubrobacterales; family Solirubrobacteraceae; genus Palsa-744. The sequence continues at coordinate 49,631 of DAHUYQ010000014.1, forward strand.
TGCTCGGCACCCTCGCCTACATGGCTCCCGAGCAGAGCGAAGGCCAGGAGGCCGGGCCGGAGGCCGACCTCTACTCGCTGGCGCTGGTCCTCTACGAGGCGCTCAGCGGCGAGAACCCGGTGCGCGCGGCGACGCCCGCCGCCACGGTGCGCCGGATCGGCAGCGACCTGCCGTCCCTGCGCCGGCTGCGCAGAGACCTGCCGCGCGAGCTGACGCAGGCGGTCGACCAGGCGCTGCTGGCATGCCCCGAAGACCGCGGCAGCCTCGCGGAGCTCGCGCAGGCCCTGGACCTCGCGCTCGGCGGGCAGGCCGGCACGAGCCTCGACGCGCACGAGCAGCCGACCGCGCTGGAGCGCCACGAGGGGGAGGAGGAGGGGGAGGAGGAGAGCGACGATCCGATTGGCAGCGCGTGGACCTCCATCGGCCCGCGGCTGCGCGAGCGCGACGAGCTTCCCGCCGAATCGCTCCGGCGCGCCGCTCCCACCCCCCGCGGTCCCGCCGCGCCCCGCGGCCCCGCCGCGCGCCGCAAGGTCTGGCTGCCCGCCCTGCCGCGGCTGGTGTGGACGGCGGCCGCCGTCGCGCTGCTCGGCTGGCAGCTCAGCGCCGGGCGGTCGGGGCTGGCCCTGCTGCTGGCGGTCGGGGCGCTGCCGCTGCTGCTGGCGATGCCGCGGCGGGCAAGCCTGGCCTGGCTCGCCCCCGCGCTGACTCCGCTGCTGGGCCTGGCCGGCCTGGCCTCGGCGTTCCCCGCGCTTGCGAGCTTCCCCTCGAGCTCCAGGACGCGGGCCTGGCTGGGAGCACTCGGATACTGGTGGCTGTGCCTGGCGCAGGTCGGCCTGGGCCAGGGCTTTGCGCCCGCCCTCTCCTTCTCCACAGGCTTCCCGTCCGCGAATGCCGGCGCGCTCTGGAGACGCCCCGGCTGGGAGACCTCGATCGCCTCGGCCGCGCACGCGATCGGCCCGCTGCTGAGCCCCGCGATGCTCGCCGGCGCGGCCGTCTGGGCGCTCGGGGCGGTGATCGCGCCGATGCTGGTGAGGGGTGCAGGGGTCGCCCTGGACGCGCCGCTGGCCGGTCTCTGGAGCGCCGCCATGCTGGCCGGACCGGGCTTGCTGGCAGGCATTCTGATGAGCGGCTCGACCGACCCGGCGCCCCCCGCTAGCGCGATCGTGGGCGCGCTCCTGGCGGCGCTGCTGCTGCTCGCGGGCGCATTGAGCGGCGATCCTCCCTATCGTGGGTATGCCGCGGAGCCGCCACACGCTTAAAGTGGTGTAGGCAAGGCTGCTCTGTCCGTAGCCTTACGCGGTCACATGAGCCTGCTCAGAACCCTGGAGTCGAAGATAGAAGGCCTCGTCGAGGGGACGTTCGGTCGCGTCTTCCGCTCGGAGGTGCGACCGATCGAGCTCGCGCGCAAGCTGGTGCGGGAGATGGACGAGCACCGCACCCCGTCGGTCTCGCGCGTATACGCGCCGCACGAATACGACCTGTGGCTCTCGCCCGAGGACCGCGACCACTACGAGGGCATCGAGAGCGAGGTGATCGACGAGCTCTGCGCCTACCTGCTCGAGCACGCCCGCCGTGAGCAGCTTCTGCTCGCCGCCGCGCCCGTGATCCGCCTGCACACAGATCACGAGCTGGCGCTGGGCGAATTCGGGATCCAGACGCACCCGGTGCGTCTCGACGACCACGAGCAGCAGCGCCAGGAGCCCGCGTACGACGAGCAGGGCGACTGGTCGCCGGAGCCGTTCGCGCCCGCGCCCCCGCGCGCCCCGGCCCCCGCGCCTGCGCCTGCGCCCCCCCGCGGCCGCCCCCAGCCCGAAGGGGTCGGCAACACGATGATCCAGCGGGGGCCGGCTCGTCTCGGGGCGCCGCCGGGTGGGCGGGCACCGAACAGAGACGCGGGCGCGCTGCTGCTGGTCGCAGGCAGGCGGATGGTGGTGCCGGCGGCCGGCGCGGTGATCGGCCGCAGCCGCGAATGCGACGTCGTGCTCGACGACAGCGGCATCTCACGGCGCCATGCGCAGGTCAAGCCGCGGGCCGGTGGCTGGGCGATCGAGGACCTCGGCTCCACCAACGGCCTGCGCGTCAATGGCGCTCGCGTCCAGGGCGCCACAGAGCTGCAACCCGGCGATCGCATCGAGATGGGCTCGACGGAGATCGTCTTCGAGCTCCGGTGAGCCTGCTGGCCTCCATCGAGCCGGTCTCGGTCGCGCTCAAGTACGGCTTCGTGATCGTCCTCTACCTGTTCCTGATGTGGGTCGCCCGCAGCGCGCTAAAGGACATGCGCGTCCGCGAGCTGGCCGGCGGCGATCGCATCGGCGGCGCGCGGGCCGGCGAGCGGGTGCCTCCCGCGATGGAGGCGGCGGTCGCCTCCCCCGACGCGACGGGGATGTTCTCCGCGTCGACGCTCGGTCCGGTGGACGTGCTCTCCAGGGCGCCGCGCCTGGTCGTCGAGCGCGCCCCCGGTCACCAGCCGGGGATGATCTACGACCTGGACGGCTCGGTCGTGCTCGGTCGCGGCGGAGAGGCGGAGATCCGCCTGGAGGACCCCTTCGCCTCCTCTGGGCATGCGCGCATCTTCGAGCAGGGAGGTATCCTCGTCCTGGAGGATCTCGGCTCCACGAACGGCACCTATCTCAACGAGGAGCTGTTGGAGAGCCCGCGGCCGCTGCACCCCGGCGATCGCGTTCGGATCGGGGACTCCGAATTCACATTCGAGGTCGACTGATGCTCCGGGTGGCAGAGCACTACGCGATCACCGACACGGGCCTGCAGCGGCGCGCCAACGAGGACTCGATGCTCGCTCGCTCACCGCTGTTCGTGGTGGCGGACGGGATGGGCGGCGCGCAGGCCGGCGAGGTCGCCTCGCGGATCGCGGTGGAGACCTTCGGCGAGGACGGCCAGGACTACTCGGACCCCGAGCGGGCGCTCGCCGCGCACGCTCACGCCGCCAACGCGCGCATCCACGAGCTCTCCCACCTCGACGCCTCGCACGCGGGCATGGGCACGACCCTCTCGGCCGTCTACGTCGGCGAGCAGGACGTGACGATCGCGCATGTCGGCGACAGCCGCGTCTACTGCCTGCGCGACGGGGAGCTGCTGAGGCTCACCGACGACCACTCGCTCGTGGACGAGCTGATCCGCCAGGGGCGCCTGACGCCCGAGGAAGCCGAGGAGCATCCGCAGCGCTCGATCATCACCCGTGCGCTCGGCCCCGAGCCCAGCGTCGAGGTCGACACGCGCTGCTTCAAAGCGCGCGCCGGCGACGTCTACCTGCTTTGCAGCGACGGGCTCACCTCGATGGTGGGCGAGCAGAGGCTCGCGGAGGTGATGCTCCGGCACGATCGCCTGCCGGAGATGGGCAAGGCGCTGATCGCGGAGGCCAACCGCGAGGGCGGCAGGGACAACATCACCGTGGTGCTGCTGCGCCTGGAGGACGTCGACCTCTCGCACGTGCCCTACGAGGTGGAGCCCCAGACGGTCGTCGGCGAGCCGCCGCGCGACGGCGCGCCCGAGACCGCCGCCTCCGCCGCGGCGCTTGCGACGCAGGCGCCGCCCGCTCCGGTGCCCAGGCGCATGCCGCGCGCAGCGCAGGAGCCAGCCGACGACGCACGGCAGCCGAAACGCCGCCGCCGCGGCCTGCGGCGCGCGATCTTCTCCCTCACAGCCCTCACGATCCTCAGCATGCTGATCGCCGCCGCCTACCTGGCAAGCCAGACGGTCTTCTTCGTCGGCACGGACTCGGGCGGCCTGGTGACCGTCTACCGGGGCTTGCCCTACCAGCTACCGGGCGGCATCGACCTCTACACGGTTGACTACGTCTCCGGCGTGAGCGCCTCGACGGTCACTCCGCAGCGGCGGCGCACGCTGCTCGACCATGCGCTGCGCACCGAAGCCAACGTGAGCGCGCTCATACGCCAGCTCGAACTCGGGCAGATCAGCGGTGGGTGATCGCGCGCTGTGAACAAGCCGATCGTTCGCCTCTACGCGCTGGTCGCGGTGCTCTTCGCTCTGCTGGTCGCCTTCACCTCGCGCTGGACGATCTTCGAAGCGGCGTCGCTGCGTGACAACCCCAACAACGTGCGGCGCGTCTTTGCCGAACAGCGCCTGCCGCGCGGTGAGATCCTGGCCGCGAACGGCACGGTGCTGGCCAGGAGCGTGCGCACCTCCGAAGGCGCCTTCGAGCGCCGCTACCCGCTGGGGGGGCTGTTCGTGGCGCCGGTCGGCTACTCCTTCCCGACGCTCACGAGCACCGGCATCGAGAGCTCGCAGGACGAAGCGCTGCAGGGCCAGCTCGGCGGCGGCCTGCAGCGGCTGCTCAACCAGCTCCAGGGCGTGGAACCGCGTGGTGACACGGTCCAGACCACGCTCGTGCCAGCCGCCCAGCGCGCCGCGATGTCGGCCCTGGCCGGCCGCGAAGGCGCCGTCGTGGCGATCCAGCCGAGCACGGGGGCGGTGCAGGCGCTGGCCTCCTCTCCGAGCTTCGACCCGAACCTGATGGGCACCGCGCAGGGCCGGCGGAAGGTCGGCTCGCTCTCCGGCGGCCCACAGTTCAACCGGGCCACCGAGGGCGGCTACGCGCCCGGCTCGACGTTCAAGATCGTGACCGCGACGGCCGCGCTGGACACCGGCCTTTTCACTCCCGAATCGACGCTGGACGGGCGAAACGACCTGCCGATCTCCGGCGTGCCGCTGAAAAACGACGAAGAAGCCAGCTACGGCCGGATCACGCTCACCAAGGCGCTTGCGCAATCGGTCAACACCGTCTACGCACAGGTGGCCGAGCATGTCGGCAAGCCGACGATGGAACGCTACATGCGGCGCTTCGGCTTCGACGCGCAGCCGCGGCTGGATCTCCCCCCAGGTGAAATGACGGCCAGCGGCGAGTACTTCAACTCTCGCCTGACGCCGCCGGTCAGCGAACTGGTCGACGTCGGCCGCATGGGCATCGGCCAGGACCACATGCGCGCGACCCCGCTGCAGATGGCGCAGGTCGCCGCGGCGGTGGCCAACCACGGCACGCTGATGGTCCCGCACCTGGTGAGACGGGTGATCAACTCCGAAGGCCAGACGGTGCAAGAAGTCTCACCGAAAGTGCAGTCGGTGGTGATGAAGCCCTCCACGGCGGCCGAGGTGACCAAGATGATGGAAGCCGTAGTCAATGAAGGAACAGGCACAACTGCCCAGATCACCGGCATCCAGGTGGCGGGCAAGACGGGCACCGCGGAAATCGTGCAAGGACAGTCGAACAACAACGCCTGGTTCATCGCCTTCGCCCCGGCCTCCAAACCGACGGTGGCGGTCGCCGCGACCGTCGCCAACGTCCCGGGCTATGGCGCCACCTACGCCGCGCCCGTGGCCAAGCAGGTGATGGAAGCACTATTGCGATGATCGAGCCCGGCACCCTCATCGACGGCCGCTACGAGGTGCTGCAGCGCGTGGGCTCGGGCGGGATGGCCGACGTCTACCTCGCCTCCGACCAGCTTCTCGGGCGCAAGGTCGCGGTCAAGGTCCTGCATCACCGCTTCGCCGAGGACCAGGAGTTCGTCGAGCGCTTCAGGCGCGAGGCCTCCAGCGCGGCCGGCCTCTCTCACCCGAATGTGGTCTCGATCTTCGATCGCGGCGAGTGGGACGGCACCTACTACATCGCGATGGAGTACCTGCCCGGCAGGACGCTGAAGGCGATCGTGCGGCAGCGCGGGGCGCTGGAGCCGGCGGTCGCGATCGACGTCGTGGTGCAGATCCTGCGTGCCGCTCGCTTCGCTCACCGCCGCGGCGTGATCCACCGGGACATCAAGCCCCACAACGTGATCCTCGACGAAGAGGGCCGGGCGAAGGTCACCGACTTCGGCATCGCGCGCGCCGGCGCGTCGGACATGACCCTCACCGGCTCGATCATGGGCACCGCCCAGTACCTCTCCCCCGAGCAGGCGCAGGGACACGCGGTCAGCGAGTCCTCCGACCTCTACGCGATCGGCGTGGTCCTCTACGAGCTGCTGGTCGGCAAAGTCCCCTTCGAGGGCGAGACGGCGGTCACGATCGCTCTGCAGCACATCTCTCAGGACCCGCCGCCGCCGAGCAGCATCAATCCCGCCGTTCCACCGGAGCTGGACGCGATCGTGCTGCGGGCGCTGCGCAAGGACCCGGCGCAGCGCTACCAGTCCGCCGACGAGCTGATCGCGGCGCTGGAGAAGCTGCGCGCCACGCTGCCGGCGCCGCGGGACGAGCACGCGCTCTCCGGCGCCGGCGCGGCGGCCGGCCTCGCGGGCGCCGGGCTGGCGCGGGATCTGGCCCAGCCGGGGCTGAGCACCCTGCGCCACGCGCGGCCTGAGACCGGTGCGAGCGGCTCCTGGCGTCCGGCCACCGGGCGCCTCGCCGCCTACAGCCCCGCCGGCCACGGCGGCGCGGCCACCGCCGCCGACGGCGCGCCAAATGGCGATCGCCGAGCCCCGCAGCAGCAGCGCGACCGCCGCAGGTGGTGGTGGATCGGGGCCGCCGCGTTGATCGCCCTCGCGGCGGCGGCCGTGCTGATCGTGCTGCTCGTTCCCCGCACCGTCACGGTGCCCAAGCTCGAAGGGCTGACCAAGCAGGTGGCGATCGCCAAGCTGCACCACCTTGGCCTGAAGGCCGACCCGAGCTCCGCCTACAGCACCAGCGTCGCGAAGGGGCTTGTTGTCACGCAGTCGCCGGCGGCGGGCGCCGACGTCAAACCGCACGCCACGGTGGGCATCACGGTCTCGCTCGGAGCAGGCAGCACCACGGTGCCCGAACTGGCGGGCCGCTCGCTGGAAGCGGCCGAGGAAAGCCTGAACAGGCTCGGCCTGCATCCCGACCCGGTCCACCGGCACAGCGAAATTGTGAAGGCCGGATTCGTGATCTCCACCCATCCCCCCGCCGGCCAGGTCGTGCAGAAGGGCAGCACCGTGGTGGTCTACGTGTCGATGGGGCCGTCAAAGGTGAAGGTGCCCAGGGTGATCGGCGAAACCCAGGCCACCGCCGAAGAAATCCTCAGAGAACAGGGTCTCGCGGTCACCGTCACCGAAAGCCCGCACGCGGGCACGAGCGCCGGCACGGTGTTCGCGCAGGATCCGCACGCCGGCACGCTGGTCGACAAAGGAACAGGCGTCACGATCGAGGTCGCCAAGGCAAAGGGTCCCGCGAAGGTCGTGGTGCCGAGCGTGATCGAAGACGGCCGCGAATCGGCGCTCGCCACGCTGCGCGCCGCGGGCTTCAAGCCCGAAGTGATCGAAGAGCCGGTCAGCAACCCATCGCACGTGGGCTTCGTGGTCAAGCAGGAACCGCCCGCGGGCAGCAAAGTGAGCAAAGGCAGCACGGTGACGATCTACGTCGGCGTCGAATCGAGCACCACGACCTCCTCCACCACCTCGTCCACCACCTCGTCCACCACCTCCTCCTCCACCACGACCACGAAATCGACGCAGGCCGGGGGCTAGATCGCCCCGCGCCGAGCGCCCCGCGCCGGCGCCCGCCCCCGGCATCCCTCAACGCAGCAGCGTCACCTCTGAGATTTCCGCCGAGGGGCGGCCTGCGGGCAGGCTCGTCATCCAGAAGAGGTAGTAGCGGTAGACCTTGCCGCTCGTGGCCAGCGCGATCTTGGTGCGGCTGGTGATCGGAACCGGCGCGGCCACGCGCACCCAGCCGCGCTTCGTCAGCGGGGTGGTGTTCCCGAAGGGCAGGTTTTCGTCGAATTCGTACGCGGCGTAGATCGCCATCTCCATGCCGGGCGTGGGCGTCTGCACCACGACCGCGCGTGCCGACACGCCGGGCGCCGCGTCGACGTAGAACCCGGTGCCGGGCTTGGGGCTCAGCGTGTCTTCGCGGTATTCCTGGGTGCTCCAACTCGTTCCTGGGTCGCCGTCGACGACGTTGCCGATCTGGGCCGGGTCTTCTTCTTCGGTGCCGAACGGGTTGTAGCCGTGCGCGGCGGACTGCGCGAGGTCGACTGCGACGAGGCCGGGGCTGGCCCGCACTTCGGGCGGCACGCCGGTGCCGCGTTTGGTGTGGCCGAGCGCGAAGATCAGCACCGCGGCGATCGCCAGGCCGACCAGCGCGATGCTCGTCAGCCAGCGCATCGGGTGGCGCATCCGCCAGGGCAGCCGCTGCCTGGCCGGCGCCGGCAGCGTCCGCAGCACGCTGGTGGCCTCGCCGCCCGCGTAGCCGGCGCGCGCCGCCTCGATCGCCAGCGCCTCCTCCAGGTCGGCGATCATCGACTCCATGTCCGGGTAGCGCCGCGAGAGGTCCTTGGCGGTTGCGCGGTCGACCACCGCCGCGGTGGCCGCCGAGAGCTCGGGCCTGCGAAGCTGCACGTCCGGCACCTCCTCGCGCACGTGCCGCATCGCCACCGCGACCGGCGTCTCGCCGCGGAAGGGCACCTCGCCGAGCAGCATCTCGTAGAGCACGACGCCCAGCGAGTAGATGTCCGACTGGACGGTGACGGCCTGGCCGAGCGCCTGCTCGGGGGAGACGTAGTCGGTGGTTCCCAGCACCCTTCCGTCCATCGTCAGGCCCTGCTCGGTGAGGCTCCTCGCGATCCCGAAGTCGGTGATCTTCGCGGTGCCTTCGTTTCCGATCAGCACGTTCTGAGGCTTGACGTCGCGGTGCACGATCATGTGCTCGTGCGCGGCGGCCAGCGCCCGCGCGATCTCCAGCGCGTAGGCGAGCGCTTCGGTGGTCTCCAGGCGACCTTCGCGCCGGATCAGGCTCTTGAGCGTCTCGCCTTCGACGTGCTCGAAGACGATATACGGAGGCCCGCCCTCCCTGGCCGACCCTCCATTTCCGGCGGCGCCGACCGCGGACCCCTGCCCGTCGTCGAAGTCGATCACGGTCACGATGTGTGGGTGAGAGAGCTGCGCGACGGCTCGCGCCTCGCGCCGGAAGCGCTCGTGCTGATCGGCGTCGCTTGCCACGTCACGGTGCATCACCTTCACCGCGACCGGCCGTTCGAGCACGGTGTCGAACGCCTTGTAGACGGTCGACATGCCGCCGTGCCCGATTTCGGCATCGAGTCTGTAGCGTCCGCCAAGCGCGGCGCCGATGCTCGTCTCGTTGGCTGTCGGTGACCCGCTCATCGACGTGAGAGAAGCTCAGTCCTCGGCTCTCAGCTTACGGCCGCCAAGGACGCGCTTCACCGTGGGTTCTACCCTTCTTTGCCCATGCCGCGTTCATCGGGCCAGGCGGCGAGCATCCACAGCGCCAGCAGCACCCGGTAGACGGAGAACGGAGCCAGCGGCATCTCCCCGAGACGCAGTCGCGCCTGCAGCCGGGCGCTGATCAGCGTGGAGGCGAAGGACGCGCCGGCCCCGGCCACCAGCGCGGCCCGCTGCTCGCCGGTGAGCCCGCGCTCGCGGGCGAGGCGCGCGCCCTTCAGGGCGCACGCGCCGAGGATCACCGGCGCGGCCGCAAGCCAGGAGAGCTCATCCGCCTCGGCCCGCGAGAATCCGCGCAGTCGCGCCGCGGTCAGCGTCGCGCCGCGTCGCGAGACGCCCGGCATCAGCGCGAGCGCCTGCGCCGCGCCGATCGCGAGCGCGTCCGCCGCGCCCGCCTGCTCGATGCCCCGCCGGCCGTCGCGGCGATCGGCGGCCCACATCGCCAGGGCGCCGCCCGCGAGGCCAAGCGCGATCGGCCGCGCCCCGCTGCCGCGCCGCTCGATCGGCCGCTGCAGCAGGTAGCCCGCCAGCGCCGGGGGCAGCGCGGTCAGGCCGAGCACCGCCAGGCGGCGCGCCGGCGCCGATACGAGCGCCCACCGGGGCGGGTGGGCGCTCGTATCAGCACAGGTGCGCCGGAAGCTGGCCCGCAGCCGAGCGCCCATCTGGAGGGCCAGCGCGGCCGCGGTGCCGGCGTGCAGAGCGACCTCGAAGCTCTTGGCGAACGAGGGGTCCGGCGCGCTGCCCCGAGACAGCCGCTGCAGCAGTGCGGTGTGGGCTGAAGAGGAAACCGGCGCCATCTCGGTCGGCCCCTGCAGCAGGCCGAGCAGGATCGCGCGGCGCATGCTCAGCCGGCGGTATCGGTCACGGGATCGCTGCGGCGCTTGCGCACCCGCCGTATCAGAGCCCAACCGATGCCGCCCACGATCAGCGCGACGATCACGTAGTCGACGTACTCGAATCCGGTTCGGATCTTGGTCCATTCGGACCCGACCGCTTCGCCGGCCAGCGCCAGCGCCAGCACCCACGGGGTGGTGCCGATCAGCGAGAGCACGCTGAAGCGCGGCACCGGCATCTTCGCCACGCCCGCCGGCAGCGAGACGAAGGCGCGCACGAACGGCACCAGCCGACCGAAGAGCACCGTCCCGTCGCCGTAGCGCGAGAACCAGCGGTCGGCGCGCACGATCTGATCGGGCCCGATGTGGACCCATCTGCCGTGGCGTTCGAGCAGCTCCAGGCGGCCGCCGCGGCCCACGGCGTAGGCGATCCAGGAGCCGACCATCGATCCTGCGATGCCGGCGAGCACCACGCCCACCATCGTCAGGTGGTGGCTGGAGCCGCTGCTGACCGGGTCGGCGACCGCGAAGCCGGCGAACAGCATCACGACCTCGGAGGGGACCGGTATGCAGGCGGCCGAGATCGCCATCAGCACGAAGATCCCGGGCAGCCCCGCTTCGCGCACGAAGTGCGAGATTTCGTTGACCAGCGCCCCGGATATCGAGGCGATCACAAGATGCATCGAGGCAAACGATACCTGCCGCGCTCTTGCCGCCGCTGCGCATGCAACGTGAGAGTTCGCTCACCGCGGTCGGCGCCCGCCGCGCGGTCGGGGGCGGCGCCCGCGGGGAACCCGGAGCGCGCTCGCGCCGCGCGGTCCTGGCGGCGCCGGCGCGGCCGTCCGGGCGATGGCGTTGTTTACTAGGCCCCGTGCGTGTATGGATCGACCTCACCAACAGCCCGCACGTGCTGGTCATGCGGCCCGTGATCGAGCGCCTGCGCGCGCAGGGGCACGACGTCGAGGTGACCGCGCGTGACTTCGCGCAGACGCTGGGCCTGCTGCGGCGCTTCCGGATCGACCACACCGCGATCGGACGTCACCGCGGCGGCAGCATGCTCGGCAAGGCGAGGGGCATCGCCTCCCGCTCGGGCGCGCTGACGCGCTGGGCGCTGCACCGCCGGCGGCAGGCCGGCGCGGGATTCGACATCGCCTTGGGCCACGGCTCCAACGACGTGAGCGTCGCTGCCGCGCTGCTGCGCATCCCCAGCTCGACGATGTTCGACTACGAGTGGGCGAGCATCCAGCACAACGTCAACTGCCGCCTGGCGCGGGCCGTGGTGGTGCCGGATGCGATCCCCCCGGAGCGGCTGGCGCGCTACGGCGCGGGCGGAAAGCTGGGCCGCTACGCAGGCCTCAAGGAGGAGTACTACCTGGCGGACTTCGAGCCCGATCCCGCCGTGCTAGCCGAGCTTGGCCTCGACCGCGCCCGTCCGATCGTGACCGTCCGCACGCCGCCTGAGCTGGCGCTCTACCACCGCTTCGAGAACGATGTCTTCGGCCGGGTGCTGGAGCGTCTGCGGGCCGCGGCCGCCGAGCGCGGCCTGCAGAGCGTGGTGCTGCCGCGCACGGAGGCGCAGCGTGAGCAGCTCCAGGGGGTCGGCGAGCTGATCGTGCCCCAGGCCGCGATCGACGCCCAGTCGTTGATCTGCCTCTCCAGCCTGGTGATATCCGCGGGCGGCACGATGAACAGGGAGGCGGTGGCGCTGGGCGTGCCGGTCTACTCGACCTTCGCGGGCCGTCTGGGCGCGGTGGACGAGCGGCTGATCGCCGAAAGTCGCCTGCGGCTACTGAGCGATGCCGACGCGATAGACCTGAGCCTCCTGCAGGCCGGCGCGGGGTCGGAGCCCGCCGTCCCCGCGGAGCCCGCCGTCCCCGCGGAGCGCGCCGAGCCCGTGGCGCCCGCGGCCGGCGGCGGTCGCGTGGCCGCCGTCCCCGCCGCCGATCGGCGCGTGCGGCGCGACCCGCAGGTGCTGATCGACCTGCTGCTCAGCCCCCTGTCTGCCTCCCGCTGAGCCCTCGCGGCGGCAGCCGCGGCCGGGGTTCGCCCGCCACCGCGCGCGGGCGCGGAATGTGCCGCATTTCGCTCGCGTCTATATACCGAGGCACACCGCGGACATCCCGTGCCCGGCCAACCCTTACAATCGGACGGATGCGCCGACGTATTCGCTCGGCGGCCATGCCGATCCACAGGCACTCGCTGCCCCAAATAGTCGTGGACGCGGCGCTGATCGCGCTGGCCTACTACCTGGCGTTCCAGCTCCGCTTCAACCACGGCCCGAGCGGGGGCTACGCCCGGCTGCTGGATCGGACGCTGCCCTGGGTCGTGCTGGGCGGCGCGATCGTGCTGATCCTGGGCCGCGTGTACGAGCGCCAGTGGCGCTACTCCTCCCAGCGCGACTACCTGGCGCTGGGCCGCGGCGTGCTCGTGATCACCGTGCTGGCGATGCTCGGGGTCGCGGTGCTGCACCCGGTCGTCGTCACCGAGAGCGGGGCGGTCGGCCCGGGCGGGCGGGTCTCTCAATACAAGCTCGTGGGATTGGGTCTCCCCGACGGCGTGAGCGTCCTGTTCCTGCTGCTGTGCCTGGCCTTCATGTCTGGTCTGCGCGTGATCGCCCGATCGCTGCACGAGCGGCGTCCGCTCGCGGCGCTGAAAGCGGCCTCGACGGCAGAGCGCAGCGTGCTGATCGTCGGCGCCGGCGACGGCGGCCGGCTGGTGCTGCGGGAGATCCTGCGCAACCGCGAGCTGGGGCTGGTCCCCGTCGGGTTCCTGGACGACGACTCGCGCAAGCACGGCATGCGGATCGACGGCGTGAAGGTGCGCGGCGACACCTTCGGCGATCTCGGCCGGATCCTCGACGAGGCCGAGCCCGACGAAGTGATCATCGCGATCCCCTCGGCGCCCGGCTCGACCAGGGCGCGGATCGTGCGCGCCTGCCGGGAGCGCGGGGTGGCGGTGCGCACGCTGCCCACGGTCTTCGAGCTGCTGCGCGACCAGGACGCCTCCAGCGCGGGCGCAATCGCCCAGCAGGTGCGCGAGGTGCGAGTGGAGGACGTGCTCGGCCGCGACCCGGTCCACGTCGAGCTGCGCACGGCCGGCGCCTATATCGCCGGCGAGACGGTGCTGGTCACCGGCGCCGGCGGCTCGATCGGCTCCGAGCTCTGCCGCCAGATCGCGCAGGTGCGTCCGAGGCGGCTGGTGCTCGTCGATCACGCCGAGGACAACCTGTTCGCGATCGCCAGGGAGCTGGAGCAGGAGCGCCATGTGCCGCCCGCCGTGCTCTGCGCCGTGCTGGCCGACTGCAAGGAGCCCGCGCGCATGAAGGAGGTCTTCGCCGAGCACTCTCCGGCGGTGGTCTTCCACGCCGCCGCCTACAAGCACGTCGGCCTGATGGAGGCCAACCCGATCGAGGCGGTCCGCAACAACGCGCTGGCCACGCGCCTGGTCGCGATGCTCGCCGGGCAGCATGGAGCCGAGCGCTTCGTGCTGGTCTCCACCGACAAGGCGGTGGCGCCGGCGACTGTGATGGGCGCCTCCAAGGCGCTGGCGGAGCTGGCGCTGGAGGCCGCGACCGCAAGCCACCCCGACACCCGCTACGCGGCCGTGCGCTTCGGCAACGTGCTCGGCTCCTCCGGCAGCGTCGTGCCGATCTTCAAGCGCCAGATCGAGCGCGGCGGCCCGGTGACGGTCACCGACGAGCGGATGGAGCGCTACTTCATGACGATCCCGGAGGCGGTGCAGCTCATCATCCGCTCCGGCTCGCTGATCTCGCCGCGCAGCGGGCGGGGCACGGAGCTGTTCGTGCTCGATATGGGAGAGCCGGTGAAGATCGTCGATCTGGCGCGCGCGATGATCGAGCTCTCCGGCCTCACCCCGCAGCGCGACGTGGTGATCGAGGTCGTCGGCGCCCGTCCCGGCGAGAAGCTCAGCGAGGAGCTCTTCGCCGATCACGAGCGCCCGATGGCCACCGACGCGGAGAAGATCATGCGGGTGGAGCGCAGGCGCGCCGCCCCAGAGATCGTCGAAGCGGCCTTCGGCGAGGTCGAGGCGCTGCTGGCCGAGGCCGACGCCGAGACCCTCTCCGCGCGGATGGCGAGCATCGCGACCGCGCCCTGGCGCGCCGGGGCCTACGTGCCGGCGCAGACGCAGGACCGGGAGCCCGCTGGAGGCGTTCCCGGCGCCGAGCAGCCGATCTCCGGCTCGCCGGCGGACGCCGAGCAGGCCGGTCGATCCGCGACCGTGCGCCTGCCCTCCTCGTAGACTCCCGCACCAATGGCCTTTGTGCTAGCCCTCTCACTTTCAGGGTCCGTCTCACAAGTCAGCGTGATCGTCGCCGCCGCGGCGCTGCTCGGCGTGATGGTGCTGACGCTGCTGTTCTTCGCTCATGCGCGCGAGGTCAAGCGGCTGCGCGAGTGGGGCAGCGAGGCCGCCGACCGCCTGAGCGAGCTCACGCAGGAGCAGTCCCAGATCGCGATGCGCGCCAACAAGCTGGCCGCGCAGCGGCAGGCGCAGGCCGCGCAGGCGCAGCAGCAGGCCGCGGCGCGAGCCACGCCTCGCATCGCGCTCGCGGCGCGCTCACTCGCGGGTGCCGCCGGCGCGATCATCGTGCCCACCAGCCCGGGCACGGCTGTGCCGGGCCTGCCGGTCGCCGGGGAGCTCCTCGCGGCCGCGACCGGCGTGGCCGCGGCAGGCGTGCCTGCCGCCCTCGCAAACGGCGCCGCGGCGGCAG
>DAHUYQ010000007.1 GCA_027315115.1 Solirubrobacterales bacterium
GGCCTCCAGCGCCAGGTCCATCTGGCTCATCCGCCGCCGCCGGCGCCAGTCGCGCAGCAGCGGGCCGATCCGGTTCTCCGCGATCGCGGACATCGCCGCGAGCGTAGCCGCACCGTCTCGCGCCTGCCGCTGGCCGTGCGCATGCTTCCCGGCGACGCTCACGATGCAGCCCTCGCCGGTAGCAGCCGGGCAAGCGCGACGACGCCCGCGAGCGCCACCGCGAGGGCTCCGACGCCCAGCTCGAATGCCGGCGCGACACCGTCTGTCAGCTCGCCGTAGAACAGCGCCCCGACAACCGCCACGCCCACGGCTGCGCCGACGTTCTGCATCGTCGTCAGCGCCGCGGCCACGGCGCCCGCCTGCGCGGGTCCCGTGGACGCCATCACCAGCGTCGTCAGCGGGGTGATTCCCAGTCCCATCCCCGCTCCGGCGAGCGCCAGCCCCGGGACCAGCGCCAGCGCCGACCCGCCGGTACCAACCGCCGCCACCGCGGCCACCATCGCCACGTGACCGGCCGCGAGCATGCCGGCGCCGAGCGCCAGGACCCGGCGGCCGTGGCGGATCGTGAGCTGCGGCGCCCGCAGCGACGTGGCGAGGTAGCTGACCGCGAGGATCGTGAACACGAGGCCGGCATGCAGCGCGCTCCAACCGCGCCCCTGCTGGAGGTACAGCGACAGGATCAAAAAGTAGGACGCCTGCCCGGCCCAGAACAGCAGCTGCGCCGCCAGTCCGACGGTGAACGCGCGGCTGCCAAACAGGGCCGGCGGGAGCAGTGGCGTGCCGCCGGTCCCCGCTAGCCGGCGCTGCTGGACGACCAGCGCCGCCAGCAGCAGCGGAGCGCAGGCGAGCGACGCCCAGCTCCAGAGCGGCCAGCCGTGAGCGCGACCGTCGACGAGCGGCAGCACCACCGCGGTGAGCGCCGCCGTCGCCAGCGCGGTCCCGCGCAGGTCAAGCGCCGCGCGGCCCGGTGCCCGCGACTCGGGCACGGTCCGTGGCGCGAGCGCCAGGGCCAGCGCGCCGATCGGGACGTTGATCGCAAAGCAGCTGCGCCAGCCGAGCCCGGCGATATCGGCCTGCACGAGCAGCCCGCCGATCAGCTGCCCCAAGACCGCTGCGATCCCCATCACCAGGCCATACGCCGCCAGCGCTCGCGGCCGGTCGTCGCCGTCGTAGAGCACGCCGATGATCGACAGCACGTTTGGCCCTACGAGGCCGGCCGAGCCACCCTGTACGAACCTTGCCGCGACCAGCACTTCGGGACCGCCGGCAAGCCCGCAGACCGCTGAACTCGCCGTGAACAGGGCCAGCCCGAGCGAGAGCACGCGCCGGCGCCCCCAGCGATCGCCGGCCCGAGCGCCGGCGATCAGCAGCATCGCCGTGGCGAGGCCGTAGCCGGCGACGATCCACTCGACCGAGCCGCTCGACGCGTGCAAAGTGGCCTGCACCGACGGCAGCGCGACGTTGACGATGAAGAAGTCCAGCACCATCATGAACGTGCCGGCGAGGAGCACCGGCAGCGGCGCCCAGCGGGCGCGTGAGTTTGCGGTCGCGCGACGCACCGAGGCGGGCGCTGGGACCAGTGTCGTTTCGATTGCCATGCCGGCCACGGTCCCAGCCACCGCTCGCCGTGTCGATTACCTCTCGGGTAACGGCAACGATTGCGTCAGATGGCACAAAAGTACCGATGGCGCGGCCTTGACTGACGAACGGGGGCGGAGGATGATCACGAGGGCCGCCATGTTGGAAAACAACCGCTCCGGCCCGGTCGCCGCTGTCTCCGCGAGCGGCCGAGCCCCCAAGGTGCTGCGCTGTGCGGACGTTCACGGTGTTCGCTGCGACACCGAATGGACCGCGCCCACGGTCCGCGAACTTGTGGCGGCAGCCATGGACCACGGCATGGCCGAGCACGGATTCACGGCCGTCTACTACAACGGACCGCGGATGACCGCGATCAGGCACGCGGTCATCGACAGCTGACGGGCCCCTCTGCACCCGCCGGGCGATGGACCTTTCGCATGACGCGAGGGGCCCGTCGTCTGCGACAACTCTTCACCTCCTCCTACTCGGTCCCGACGTCGGCGGCGCATGGTCAGGGTCGACCGATGAAAGGAGGTGACATGTCCCGCAGGATCACGACGGCCCTGTCCGCGATCGCTGTGACCGCAGCACTCGCGGGCGGCGGCGCGGCGCTCGCGAGCGCCGCCACGTCGAGCTCGAGCACAAGCTCGACCGCATCGCCGACCACAACGGGCAGCTCCAGCTCTGGCTCGAGCTCGCACGCGTACCCGGGTCCCGGGCACGCCGGTGGCTCACACCACTGCCCCGGCATGGGATCTGGCTCTAACCCGTCGGCGTGAGCGTCCCGGCGGCCGGCCCACCTGGACGGGCCGGCCGCCGCGGGCCTGGCTACAGCTCGATCACGCTTCGGATCCCGTCCTGGTGCTCCATCAGCTCGAAGCCGTGATTCACGTCGTCGAGCCCGATCCGGTGCGAGATGAACGCGTCCACGTCGACCTTGCCGTCGAGGTACAGCTGCACGAGCTCGGGCACCTGGTCGCGCCCCTTGACGCCACCGAACGAGGAGCCGCAGATCCGTCGGCCCGTGATCAGCCAGCGGGGGATCACGTCCAGCGTCTCGCCGCGACCGGCCACGCCGGCGATCGTGCACAGGCCCCAGCCCATCCTCGCCGCCTCGACCGCCTGGCGCATGACAGCGACGAGCCCGGTCGCCTCGAACGTGTAATCGGCGCCGAACCCGCCCGTCTCCTCGATCACCCGCGCGACGGTGTGATCGTCGGCGACCCAGGTCTCGGTCGCGCCCTGGCCGCGCGCGAGTTCCAGCCGCTCGGGCGAGAGGTCCACGCACACGATCCGCTCGGCTCCCTGCAGCCTGCAACCCGCGACCGCGCCCAGCCCGACCATGCCGGCGCCGAACACAACGCACGTGCTCCCGGGCTTGACCTTGGCGGTGTTGATCGCTGCCCCGAGACCAGTTGACAGCCCGCACGCGAACAGGCAGGCCCGGTCGGGTGCAGCCTCGCTCGGCACCTTCGCGAGCGCGATCTCCGGCATCACCGTGTACTCCGCGAACGTGCTGCAGCCCATGAAGTGCCGGATCGGCTCGCCGTCGCGCGACAGCCGGGCGGTGCCATCGGGGAGGTAGCCGAGGTTCTGCTGCTCACGGATCGCCAGGCAGAGGTTGGTCTCGCTGCTGCGGCAGTGAATGCACTCGCGACACTGTGGCGAGAACAGGGTCACGACCAGGTCACCGGGTGAGACGCTCCTGACGCCCTCGCCGACGCGCTCGACGTATCCGGCCCCCTCGTGGCCCAGAACGGTGGGGGCGTATCCGGACGGATCGGCCCCTGAGGCGGTGTACATGTCTGTATGGCAGACGCCGCACGCGGCCAGGCGGACGAGCACCTCGCCCGCCCGCGGCTCGGCCAGCTCGAGCTCGGTCACGTTCAGTGGCTGGCCGAACTCCTCCAATACTGCGGCGCGGATCCTCAAAAGACGTTCCTTTCCTCGCTTGGTGTGTGGAAGCTATCGGGCGCGCCCGGCATCGAGCCCGTCGATCATCAGCTCCACCATCCGGCGCCAATGGCGCGGCTCGGATCGGCGCGCCGCCCGCGCGGCAATCAGCACGAGTCGCAGGTCCAGCGCGGTCGCGTCGCTTCGCAGGCGCCCTTCGTCGCGCGCCGCGGTGACCAGTCGCTCCAGCGAGCCCATCATCCGCCTGCGCGCGGCCAGCACCTCCGGGTGCTCTGCGAGCGTCACCCTCGCCTCACCCAGGTAGTCGGTGGCGGACTGCTGCTCGGCCAGCGCGAGGATCATCGCGCGCAGCGCGTGCCAGCGGTCGCCCGGCTGCTCCAGCGCGTCCTGCGCGGCCGCGGCGATCTGGTCGCGACGCTGCGCGAGCAGCGCGGCCAGCAGTTCCTCCTTGGATCCGAACAGGCGGTAGATGCTCGCCACGCCCGCGCCCGCCGCATCTGCGACCTCGGCCATCGGCGCCTGCATGCCGTCGCGGGCGAACACCTCGACCGCTGCGATGAGCAGCCGCTTGCGCTTTGCGGCCCGGTCCAGGGCCGCCCAGGCCGGCTCCGCCACCCCGACCGGAATCTTCATTCCGCTAGAGTAGCCACGCGTGACCGTCGAGCGCGCGCATCCGGAACGGATTCACCCGAATGCGATCCTGGCGGTGCTTTCGCTCGCGGGCGTCGCCTACGCGATGCTCAGCTCCGCGGTCATTCCCGCGCTGCCGACGATCCAGCACGCCCTGCACGCTTCCGAGACGGGGGTCACCTGGCTGCTGACCGGCTATCTGCTGTCGGCCTCGGTCGGGACCTCGATCATCGGACGCCTCGGCGACATGTACGGCAAGGAACGGCTGCTGCTCGTGACACTCGCGGTGCTGTCGCTGGGAACGCTGCTCGCCGCGGTCGCGCCATCGCTCGGGCTCGTGATCGCCGCACGGATCATTCAAGGCGTCGGCGGCGGTATCTTCCCGCTGGCGTTCGCGATCATCCGCGACGAGTTCCCCGCCCGCCGCGTTCCGGGGTCGATCGGGTTGATGTCGTCGATTCTCGGCGTCGGCAGCGGGATCGGGATCGTGCTCGGCGGGCTGATCGTGCAGAGCCTTGACTGGCACTGGCTGTTCTGGCTGCCGTTCGCGACGATGGTGATCGCCGCGGTCGCCACCTGGCGCTACATCCCGGAGTCTCCGATTCGCGTCCCAGGGCGGGTCAACTGGCCGGCGGCGACGCTGATGACCGTCGGCATGTGCCTGGTGCTGATCGCGATCTCAGAGACGACGACCTGGGGCTGGGGCGCCGCCAGGACGCTCGCGATGCTCGGCGCGGGACTGGCGTGCACGCTCGCCTGGATCGTGGTGGAGGTCCGCAGCCGCGAGCCGCTGATCGACATGGCGATGATGCGGATCCGAGGGGTCTGGACGACGAACCTGGTCGCGTTTCTGCTCGGCGCGGGCATGTACGCATCGTTCCTGGTGTTGCCGCAGCTTGCGGAGTTGCCGCGCAGCACGGGCTTCGGGCTCGGCGCCTCGGTCGTGGTGGCCGGTCTGTACTTGCTGCCGTCGGCCCTTGGCATGGGGCTGCTCGGGGCGGTCGCCGGCCGGGTTGCGCGGCGCTACGGCTCGAAGCTGGCGCTGATCGTCGGCAGCGCGCTCACCGGCCTGGCATTCGCCTGGCTCGCCGTCGCGCACTCGCATCCCTACGACATGCTGATCAGCTCGGCCCTGCTGGGGGTGGGGATCGGATTCGCATTCTCGGCGCTGGGCAACCTGATCGTGCAGGCCGTCGAGCCCGGGCAGACGGGCGTCGCGAGCGGGATGAACACGGTCATGCGGACGCTCGGCGGCGCGCTCGGCGGCCAGATCGTGGCGACGTTTCTGGCCGACAACATCGTCCACGGGTATCCCGCGCAGTCGGCCTTCGTGAACGGATTCGTCCTTCAGGCGGCCTTCCTCGGCGTCGCCGTCGTCGCGGCGCTGCTCGTGCCGACACTGCGGGCCGCCCACCGGGCGGCGGCCGAGCCGCTCAGAAGCGATGAGCTCGGGCTGGACTCGGACGTCGCCATCGAACCTCTGGGAGCCGGCTAGCTCTGTCGGGCACGCGTGACAACCACGGGGCGATGAACCCCCCGAAGCAAACGGCCGCTGATCACCGGGGGGAGCGCTACAAGTGGATCGCGCTCTCCAACTGCACCCTCGGTGTCCTGCTGGCGACGCTCGACGCGTCGATCACGCTGATCGCGATGCCCGACATCTTCCGGGGCATCCACCTCGACCCGCTGGTGCCGTCCAACAGCTTCTACCTGCTGTGGATGATCCTCGGCTTCCTGGTCGTCTCCAGCGTGCTGATCGTGTCGCTGGGCCGGCTCGGGGACATGTACGGCCGGGTGCGGATCTACAACCTCGGGTTCGTGATCTACACGGCCGCCTCGCTGCTCTTGACCGTCGACTGGCTGTCGGGACGCGCGGGCGCGATGTACCTGATCGTGCTGCGCGTCGTTCAGGGGATCGGGGCAGCGTGCCTGCTGGCCAACTCCGCCGCGATCATCACGGACGCGTTCCCCGCCGACCAGCGGGGAATGGCGCTGGGGATCAACAACATCGTCGGCGTCAGCGGGATGTTCGTCGGACTCGTGCTGGGGGGCATCCTGGCCCCGGTCAGCTGGCGGCTGGTGTTCCTGATCTCGGTCCCGGTCGGCCTGTTCGGGACCGTGTGGGCGTATCTCAAGCTGCAGGAGGTCTCGACGCCCCGGCGCGCGCGAATCGACTGGGCCGGCAACCTGACGTTCGCGGTCGGCCTGATCCTGATCATGATCGCCGTCACCTACGGGATCCGGCCCTACGGCCGCTCGGCCACGGGGTGGGGGAGTCCGATGGCGCTCGGCCTGATCGCTGGCGGCGTCGCATCGCTGATCGCCTTCGCGCTGATCGAGCATCGCGTGCAGGACCCGATGTTCCGCCTGTCGCTGTTCCGGATTCGCGCGTTCACGTTCGGGACGCTGTCGACCTTCCTGTCGGCGGTTGCGCGCGGGGGGCTGATGTTCATGCTGATCATCTGGTTGCAGGGCATCTGGCTGCCGCAGCACGGGTTCGACTTCGCCGACACGCCGCTGTGGGCCGGGATCTACATGCTGCCGCTGACGATCGGGATGCTCGTGGCCGGGCCGACCTCGGGCTATCTGTCAGACCGTTTCGGCGCGCGCCCGTTCGCGACCGGCGGCATGGTCGTCGCGTGCGGCGCCTTCATCGGGCTGGAGCTGCTGCCCGTCGACTTCTCCTACCCGGTGTTCGCGGGGCTGCTGTTCCTCAACGGGGCCGGGATGGGCCTGTTCGCCTCGCCGAACAGGACAGCGATCATGAACAGCCTGCCCGCGCGCCAGCGCGGCTCCGGCGCGGGCATGAGCACGACCTTCCAGAACTCCGCGATGGTGCTCTCGATCGGCATCTTCTTCTCGCTGATGATCATCGGCCTGGCCTCCGGTCTGCCCGGCGCGTTGCAGAGCGGCCTCACCGCCCATGGCGTGGGCGCCGCCACCGCCGCGAGGCTCTCGCACCTGCCGCCCGTGGCCACGCTGTTCGCCGCCTTCCTCGGCTACAACCCGATCAGGTCGCTGCTCGGCGCCAAGGTGCTGAGCACCCTCCCGCACTCTCAGCAGGCGGCGCTCACGGGCCGCGGCTTCTTCCCGCACCTGATCACCGGCCCCTTCTCCTCCGCCCTGACCACGGCGTTCAGCTTCGCGGCGGCCGCCTGCCTGGTGGCCGCGGTCGCCTCGCTGCTGCGCGGCGGCAAGTACCACCACGTCGAGTCGGAGGCCGCCCCCGCCAAATCAGAGCCGGCGGCAGCGGAGCCCGAGTTGGCGGCCGTCCCGGATTAGAGGCGCCGCAACGCCTCCAGCCGTCCGGCGAGGAAGCGCCGCTCCGAGTCGGTCTGCGCGAGTTCGAGCGCGCGCGTGTAGGCATCGCGGGCGTCGGCGTCGCGTCCCAGGCGCCGCAGCAGGTCGGCGCGCGTGGAGTGGAAGTAGCGGTAGTCCTGGAGCGGCAGCCCGTCCAGCGCAGCGAGGGCGGCGGCAGGGCCGGCCACCTCTGCCAGCGCGACCGCCCGGTTGAGCTCCACGATCGGGGAGCCGGTCAGGCGCGCGAGCACGCCGTAGAGCGCGGCGATCTGCTCCCAGTCACGCGGCTGCGCCAGATGGAGGTCGGCGATCGCCGCTTGGACCAGGTAGGGCCCCTGGCCGTGCAGCGCGACCGCGCGCTCCAGCAGTCGCCGCGCTTGCCCCATCTGCCGCTCGTCCCAGAGCGAGCGGTCCTGATCGTCGAGCAGGACGAGCTCTCCGTCGCGCACGCGGGCATGCCGGCGCGCGTCGCCCAGCAGCATCAGCGCCAGCAGCGCAAGCACCTCGGATTCGTCGGGCATCAGCGCGGCGAGCGCGCGCCCGAGCCGGATCGCCTCAGCCGCCAGGTCGACGCGTCCTCCACCCCATCCTTCGTTGAAGATCAGGTAGACGACGGCCAGGACGGCGTCGAGGCGCTCTGGTAGCTGGTGGTCGGCCGGCACCGCGAAAGGGATCGCCGCGTCGCGGATCTTGCGCTTGGCTCGCGTCAGCCGCTTGCTCATCGTCTCGAATGGGACCAGGAAGGCGCGGGCGATCTCCTCCGTGCTGAGCCCGCCGAGCGTGCGCAGCGTCAAGGCGACCTGAGCGTCCAGCGCGAGCGCCGGATGGCAGCAGGCGAAGACGAGCTCGAGCCGCTCGTCGGGAAACGCGGCCGTCTCGCTCACGACGTCCTCGCCGCTCTCGCTGAGCTCACGGCCGAGCTGCTCGGTCTTGCGCACGAGCACCCTCTGGCGTCTGATGCGGTCGATCGCACGGTTGCGAGCGGTCGCGATCAGCCATCCGGTCGGATTCGCCGGCTCGCCCTCGCGGGGCCAGCGTTCCGCTGCGACGGCGAACGCCTCCTGGGCGGCGTCTTCGGCAAGCTCGATGTCGCCGAGCAGCCCGACCAGGGTCGCCAGCACCCGGCCCCACTGCTCGCGGAAGACATCGTCGATCGCCATGTCGCTACCCGGCTTCGAGCACCGGCCGCACCTCGATCACCACGTTAGGTCGCACCTCCTGCATATCCTCAACGATCGCAAGCGCCCCGTCGAGGTCCGGCGCGTCCACGGTCACCAGACCTCCGAGGTACTCCTTGCTGTCGATGAAGGGACCGTCCGTCAGCAGCCTCTTGCCCTCCTGGCGTCTGACCGTCGTGGCTGACGCGAGGCCCTGCAGGCGCGTCCACTCCACGACGCTTGGATGCTCCAGCACCGCCGCGATCTTCGGATCGAGCTCGCTTTCCGGCTCGGCGCGCGCGCCGTAGATCAACAGTGCGTACCTCATCTGCACCTCCGTCTCGTGTGGCCCGAGCTGTCTGCCCGGCTCTGAATTACTAGACGAACGGGAGGACTCGCAACGGACATCGAGCCTTGCGCGGCTGCCCGCTCGCCGCTTCGCCTGCCGCCTGCCGCCTGCCGCCGCGGCGATGTCCGTCTGGCGCTCGCCCGTTCGTCATCCCGGCAGAACCGTCCTCGAGGCGGCATAGCGACGGAGGTCTCATGACGGGCGCGCAGATCACATCAAAGACGGCACAGGTCTCGACCGCAAGACCCGGCGGCCGCGGCAGGCTGGACTGGGTTCTCGGCCTCACCTCGACGGCCTACTTCATGGTGGCGCTCGACGCGCTGGTGGTCGTCACCGCGCTGCCGCGGATGCAGCGGGACCTGCACGTCGGCCTCTCCTCCCTGCAATGGACGGTCAACTCCTACGGGATCGCGTTTGCCGCCGGCATCATCACGGCGGCGGCGCTGGGCGACCGCTTCGGACGCCGCCGCGTCTTCACCGCCGGCCTGGCGCTCTTCGCGGTGGCCTCGGCGGCGTGCGCGCTGGCGCCGAACGCGGGCGAGCTGATCGCCGCGCGCACGGTGCAGGGCCTCGGCGGCGCGATCGTGCTGCCGCTCAGCCTGACGATCCTCACGACGGCGTTTCCCGCCGAGCGTCGCGGGCTGCTCGTGGGCGTCTACGGCGGGCTCGCCGGCTTGGCCGTGGCGATCGGCCCGCTCGTGGGCGGCGCGGTCACGCAGGGCATCGACTGGCACTGGATCTTCTGGATCAACGTCCCGATCGGCCTGGTGGCCGCCGCGCTCGGCACGCGGCTGCTCCCCGAGAGCCGCGGCCCGGCCAAGCGCCTCGACATCTGCGGCGCGACGCTGGTGACGGTGGGGGTGCTCACGGTCGTGTGGGGGCTCGTGCGCGCGGGAGACGCCGGCTGGTCGAGCGGGGAGGTCGTCGGCACGCTCGCGGGAGGCGCGCTGCTGCTGGTCGCGTTCGTCGTATGGGAGGGGCGCGCCCGCGAGCCGATGGTGCCTCTGCGGCTGTTCGCCAGCCGCGACTTCACGCTCGGCAACCTGACCACGTTCCTGATGTCCGGCGCGACCTTCGCCGCCGCGTTCCTGCTCGCGCAGGACTTCCAGTTCGCGCGCGGCTACTCGCCGCTTTCGACCGGCCTGCGCCTGCTGCCGTTCTTCGCCACGCCGATGTTCGTCGCTCCGATCGCCGGCGCCGTCTCCGACCGGGTCGGCCGCCGACCGCTGATCGTCGCCGGGCTCGCGCTGCAGACCGCCGGCTTCGCGTGGGTGGCGGCCCGTGGCTCGCTGGCCACGAGCTGGATCGAGATCGCCCTCGCGCTGCTGGTCGCCGGCGTCGGTATCTCGATGGCGCTGCCGACGGTGCCGACGGCCGTCCTCGGCGCCGTCAGCGAAGCGGAGATGGGCACGGCCTCGGGCATCAACTACATGGCCCAGCGCTTCGGCGCCGTCTTCGCGATCGCGATCGCGACTGCCGTCTTCTCCGCCTACGGGCACCTCGGCTCGCCGGGCGCCGTCACCGCCGGCTTCAGGCCCGCGCTGTGGGCATGTGCCGCGCTCGCGCTCGCGGCGACGATGAGCGGGCTGGGCATCGCCTCGCGCCCGCCCCGGATGGAGAGCGCGCCCGCCGCGACCGAGGATCTGATCGCCGCCTGAGCGCCCTACACGACTTCACCCACCACGACAACCGTCAACACAAACAAGAGAGGAACGAGAACATGGCAGAGATCCTTCACCGCATCTCGATCGCGGCACCGCCCAGCGAGGTCCACGACCTGATCGCCACCAAGCAGGGGATAGAGAGATGGTGGACCGGCCGCGCCGTCGACGGCGAGGCTACCGTCGGCGGCCAGATGGCGTTCCGCTTCAGGGCAGGCGGCACGCCGGCCGCCGTCGTGGAGGTGCTCGGCGACACGCCTGAGCAGATCGCCTGGCGCTGCGTCGAAGGCCCCGAGGACTGGCGCGATACGCGCATCACGTTCTCACTGAAGCCATCCGCCGACGGCGGCACGACGCTGCTGTTCGAGCACGCGGGATGGCGAGAGCCCAACGAGTTCATGGGCGGCTGCACGACCAACTGGGGCGCCTACCTGACGAGCCTCAAGTCCGGCGCCGAGGGCCACGGCTTCGGCCCCTATCCGGCAGGCGAGATCAGCCGCTGGGGCTGATTCAGCAGACAGAGCACGCTGGGCGAGCGTCGGCGGGTCCTTGGCGAGCGCGGCGACCAGCACCGCGCCTGGCGGCTAGAGACCCGCGCCGCCGAGGAAGTCGATCAGCAGCTCGTTCACGCGCGCCGGCGCGTCGTGCTGGACCCAGTGCGTGGCCTCGGGAATCCACTCCATGCGCACGTTGGGCACCCATGCCCGGCTCGGCTCGGCCAGCTCGCTGCCGAGGTGGCGGTCGCGCATCCCCCAGATCACCATCGTCTGCGCGTCGATTCGCTGCAGCGAGTCGAGCGCGCCGCCCGGGTTGCGCCGCAGCGCGGCACGGTAGTAGTTGATCATCCCGGTCAGCGCCCCCGGCTGAGCCCACGCCTGCACGTAGCGCTCCAGGTCCTCGTCGGTGAACGCCGTCTTGGAGTCGGATCGCAGCGCGCGCTTCATGAAGGAGAAGTCATCGCGCGCAAGCAGCCACTCAGGCAGCGCGGGGATCTGGAAGAAGAACATGTACCAGCTCTTGCGCAACTGGCTCAGCGTGCGCAGGCCGGCGAGCATCCGCTCGTTGTGCGGCACGTTGAGGATCGCGAGCCGCTCGACCGCCTGGGGCTGGAACATCGCCGTCGCGTAGGCCACCGCCGCGCCCCAGTCGTGACCCACCACGTGCGCGCGCTCCACGCCGAAGCTCTGCGCAAGCCTGGCGATGTCCTGCGCGAGCAGCGGCGTGTCATAGGAGCGCCACCCCGCAGGCTTGCTCGACAGGCCATAGCCGCGCATGTCGGGCGCCACCACATGGAAGCCCGCGTCCGCGAGCGGGCCGATCTGATGGCGCCACGAGTACCAGAACTCGGGAAAGCCGTGCAGGAGCAGGACGAGCGGCCCCTCTCCCGCCTCGACGTAGTGCAGCCGGACTCCCCCGCCCACGTCCGCGTCGCCGTGCGTGAGTCGCGCATCGATCGTGCTCATCGATGAATCTTACGGGCGACGGCGCTCGTCGAGCTCGCGCCGCGGAAGCGTGACGCATGCGGCCGAGGCCGCCCTGCCGTGAGGTAGCCTTCGCCCGGTGACCGCCACGAGCCGAGTCGCGTTGGTGACGGGAGCGTCCTCCGGGATCGGTCTGGCGACCGCGCGGCGGCTCGCGCGCGAACCGGGCACCGAACTGATCCTGGTGGCGCGTCGCGAGGAGCGCCTGCGCGAGCTTGCGGAGTCGCTGCCGTGTCCAGCCGGCTGGGTCGCGGTCGATCTCACCGCCGAGGACGCGCCGGCACGGGTGCGCGCCGCGGTGCAGGAGCGCGGCGACCGCCTGCATCTGCTGGTCAACAACGCCGGCGCCGCCTGGCGCGGCAGCTTCGCCGAGACCGGCTACGCCAATCTGCGCCGCCACATGGAGATCAACTTCGACGCTGTCGCGCGTCTCACGGAGGCGCTGCTGCCGACGCTGCGGCGCAGCGCCCCGAGCGCGATCGTGAACGTCGCGAGCACCGCGGGGCGCGTCTCGCGGGCCCGGTCGGGCGCCTACTCGGCCAGCAAGTTCGCCCTGATCGGCTGGAGCGACGCGCTGCACCTCGAGGAGGCGCCGCACGGCGTGCACGTGGGCGTCGTGCTGCCCGGCTTCGTCCCGACCGAGGGCTTCCCGGCGACCGAGCTGCGCGAGAAGGCGCTCACCCGCATGATGCTCTCCAGCCCCGAGCGTGTCGCCGAGGCGATCTGCCAGGCCGGGCCGGGCGGCCGAGCCGAACGCTACGTGCCGCGCGCCTACGCGCTCGCGGGCCTCTCACGGATGCTGCTGCCGGGAGTCGTGCGACGGGTGCTCGGCAGCGGCGCGGCCGGCTCGCTCACCACGAGCACCGCGGCTGAAGCGGCAGACAGCGACGACGGGCGCTGAGGCCGTCAGCCGCGCGCGGCGGGCGTCAGGCGCGCCGGCAGGTCTCAGGCGGCTGCCGGCGCTCGGGGTCCCGGCCGCCGGCCCGCGCGGCGGGCGTCAGGCGCGCGGCGAGCACGGGGCTCAGGCGCCGCCGCAGGTCTCAGGCGCCTGCGTGCGCCGTACCCGGCAGCACCGCATCCGCCTGAGCGCCGGAGTGCCCGAGGCTGCCCTCGACGTGCTCGACGATCAGCTTCGTCACCAGCTCGGCGTCATCCCACACCGGCACATGCCCGCAGCCGGGCAGCGCGACTGCCTTGACGCCCGGGATCTCGCGACGGTAGCGGGGAGCGTGACGGGGGCCGGGCAGCACCCGGTCGAACTGCGGCGTCGCCAACAGCACCGGACAGGCGATCCGGTCCAGGTCGCCGATCGTGAGCCCGGCCTCGTCGGCCGACAGCGCATTGATCGCCCGCCGGCTGATCGAGCAGCGCAAGGCCGCCTCCGAGATCGCCGCGGCGTCCGCCGGAGACACGAGCTCGCCGTGACGCATGATTTCCCTGAAGGCCAGGCGGCGCGTCCCGGGACGTCTCATGATCCGCTCGCTCCACGCATGGGTGCGCTCGAGCATCTTGATCTGCCTGGCGAAGAACCTTCCGATGCGCGGGCCCTCGCCGTCGCCACAGCTCCAGCCGCCCGCGGGCGCGAGCGCGACAACGGACCGCGCGCGGCCGCGCTTGGCCAGCTCGAGCGCCACGCCACCGCCCATCGAGTTCCCCACGAAGTGCGCCGTGCCGACGCCCAGATCGTCAAGGAAGCCTTCGATCGCGTCGGTAGCGTGCTCGAAGGTGACCGGCTTCTCGCCGGGATAGGCAGGGCCGCCATGGTGCCCCGGCAGCGTCGGCGCGATCACTTCGTAGCGAGTGACCAGGTCGGCAAGGATCGGGCGCCAGAGCACCCATGACGCGGTGAAGCCGTGCAGGAGCACGACGGGCTCACCTGATCCAGCGGAGTACATCGCGGGCGATAGTTCGGACATGGGCGTGAGTCTAACCGCGTCAGAGGCGGGGCGCCAGTCCCGATCGGCCGCACAGTGCATCTCGCCGCCTAGCAGGAGGCGTGAGGAAACCTCAAAGGCGCCACGGCGGATCGAGCCGGCTCTCGCCGGCGTGGTAGATGAAGACGCGATGCCCGTCAGGGTCGAGCAAGATCGCCTCGCGCCAGAGGTACGGCTGGTCCGTCGCGGGGCACGCGAGCTCAAAGCCGGCTCGTTCGAGTGCCTGCGCAGCACCATCGACTTCATCGACCTCGAAGTGGATGGACGCCGTGGGATCAACCGTCGATCGCTCGGCCCGCTGCAATGAGAGAGTCGCATCGCCCTCGGGCGATACGAAGCGCGCGTAGTCGGGGTAGTTGGCGACGATCTGCCTGAGCCCCAGCCGCGCGTAGAAGTCGGCCGAGGCTTCGACGTCGCTGACCCTGAGCGTCACGTGGTTCAGGCGCAACTCATCGCTCCGCTCACGCCGTGATCGGCTTGTGCCCCGGTTGCGCCGCGACTCGATCGAGCCAACGGCCGATGGCCGGATAGCGGGACAGATCGAAACCGCCCTCTTCCGCCACGTGCGTGTAGGCGTAGAGCGCGATGTCGGCGATCGTGTAGCGGCCGGCGACCAGAAACTCTCGGGTCGCAAGCTCTCGCTCCATCGCGTCGAGCGCCTCGTAGCCCGCCCGGCGCCGCGCTTCGACGACCGGCTCGGGTGGCGCGGCAGCGGCGATGGACAGCCAGTACCTGAGCACGGCGATGTTCGGCTCGTGGCTGTACTGCTCGAAGAACATCCACTGGAGCGCCTTGGCGCGCTCGAAGCTCTCGTCGGGCAGGTACCTCGTGCCGAGGCTCAGGAACCAAAGGATCGCGTTTGACTCTGCAAGCGCGCGGCCGTCGTCCAGCACCAGGGTGGGCACTCGAAGGGCGGGATTGATCTCGCCAAGCAACTCGGAGCGACCGGATCGGTCGACGACGTCGATCTCACGGCGCTCGCAGTCCAGGCCGAGCTGGGCCAAGAGCAGCCTGACCTTGTAGCAGTTGCCTGAGACCTGAGAGTCGTAGAGGAGCAATGGCTATGACACTCGCACAGCGGCTCGCTCGGGAGCGACTTGATTTGGCCTTGGGACGGTATGGCATCCGGCGCGGCGTGTCAAGGTTTCAGACTGTTAGGAGCAGGGCTGCAATGGCGGTTTGGGCGCAGACGGGACGCGTTTGCATTCTTCACGGATGCCTTCTTCGAGTTCTTCGGCTTCTCTAGCGTTTTCGCATGGAGGCAGAAGAACTTCGCTATAGGCGGCATTTTCTTCCTCTTCCGCTTCGCATGCTTCGCGTCTTTCCAAGGCGTGGGCACTCGCCTGTTCGTTCGCCTTCTCTTCGGCCTTTTCGGCGGCGTCCGCCGCCTTTTCTTTGGCATCCTCGATGTCGCTTTCGCTGTCTTCGCAATGCGCGCCGCAGTCGTGGCTCCACGCGATGGTTCCAATGAGCTTGGGGTGCTTGACCGGGGCCAGCACACGCATGCGTGTAAACCGCAGGGAACCGTCCCATGCGGTCCGGGGCCGGTAAGCGTCGAGGATCACGGCTTGCGCATGGTGTTCCACCACGCGGTAGGCCGCTCCCCATAGCGTCAATGTGGACCCGGTCCCGCGCACTTCGATCCATGTGGCTCCGTCAATCGTGAACTGTGGTGTTTCGTGCGGTTCCTGGTGTGGCCACGAGGTACCCACGAGAATGCCTGGCGGCGCGACGAGGGCGCCTGCGCCAGTTTGGATAGTCACGGAAGCGCAATGGTGAGAGGGGTTGAGCGTAGCGTCCCGTGCCCAACCGAGCTGACGGAGGACGGTGTACGGAACCAGGACACCGCAAGCGCTCCCGACGAACGGAAAAATCTCCGAGTGCATTGGCAGCACGATCCAGCCGAGATAGTGTCGTGGCGCAATCTCTCCGCGTGTCAAGAGGAAAGCGGTGTCTTGGCAATGGCTTCCCCCCGCGACGCTCACGCTAGCCCAGCGTGCCTGGGGCGCTCGTGAGACACGTACCTGCGAGGCCGCGCAGCCCTCGCGGCGTAGCCACGGATTTTGAGCGAACACCGTGGCCGCAGCTTGGGTCTGTGTCGTTGAAGCCTTGGCGTTTGTCGTTGCCGCGCATCCCGCGATAGCGAAACCCATGATCGTGATCGCCGCAAACCTGCTGGTCCGCCTCACTGCCCGCCCCGTTTCTCTAGCTCCTTGAGAGCCCCGCAACGTACCATCCTCTGGAAAGGATTGCCTTCCAATGATCGTAGCCGCCCCGAAGACTTCGGAGACGCGCTCCTAGACCTCCAAGCCGCGCTGCCCGCCTGGTGGCAGACCCGGAACCCGGACTCGGTGCTGTATGGGCTGCTCGTGTCGACGGCGGACGCCACGAACCGGCTCGCCCAGACCTGGTGGCACACGCTTCAGGATCAGAGCATCACGACCGTCTCCAAGCAAGGTCTGCCGGCGAACTTCGCATTCGCATGGGGGCTACAGGCCGAAGAAGACGCGCTCGGCGAAGACGGCCTACGCGCCTACATCGAAGCGTGCGCACAGGAGGACGGCAGCGTCCGTAGCCTGGAGAACACACACTTTGACTATCGCGTGGATGCCGCCCAGGACCTCCGGCATACCAGACAGCCACACAACAGCGCGCGCGTTCGAGACGTCATATGAGCCATCTCCCACGCGCCCAACGCTGGTGACCAGGGATAGGCACGTCTCGAATCGAGCTATCTCACCCTGTAGGTGAGCTGCCCGCGCATCCGTGCGCAACTCTGAATCACAGATGCTTTATAATATCTACTCGTCGCCGGGTGAGTCGCACGACCAACAGTCCCCAACAACATGCAGCCGTATCAGGCGTGCCTCTACATCATCAAGGCGTAATGCACTACAAGCGCGATCACGGTAGCGACGACGAAGGCGAGTAGGATAAGCCCTCCCACGGAGAAGATGACCGTTGCGCCGCGCGTGACGATCGGTGTTCCCTTGATGGCTACCGGTTTTTGTCGAGCTGTTTCTGCTCGATGCAGGTTTGGTGGCGTGATGATGCCGGCGTCGCGTCCTTCCCGAATGAGCTGATTGCGGTGTTTGATCGCGTCACGGTAGTTCTCTTCGGCCTCGATCATCGCTACCTTTGCGTCGGCCGCCTTGCGTCTATCCCTGTCGGCAAGCTTCGCGAGAAGGAGCGCCCCGCCGAACCCGAACAACACACCCCAAAGGGTGCCGCGCACCGGGTGGGCGCTGAAGGCATCCAGCAGTGAAAAGACGCCTATCAGTCCACACACCCAGGCCATCAAGCGATTAAACATAATGGTGCTTCCATTTCCATCGACTCATCATTCTTTGGTGCCGTAAAGCGCGTTATCGCAGTTGGATGAGATCTGTTGGTTGTTGGTGATCGCAAAGTAGGGTTTGCGTTCGGAGTAGCTCCCCGGCAGTTCCCAACTGATGGAGAGGCCATCGACCTCGCTCTGAAGCTCCGGCACACAGACGAAAAGCGCACCGATCTTGGGGCCGATTTCGTCCAACTTGCCCGTGATCGTATGGACTTCGCGCGCCGTTTCGGCGACTTCGGTGTTGTCGCTGATCGCGTGTAGCTGGCCGTCTGCATGGCGAAGCTCCCTCGCGAGCGTTTCTGCTCGCCCGAGCGCCACGAGCGCGATCGTGAGCGCCGCGACCGTCAGGACCCCTCCCAAACCTGCTGCCACGCGCGTCAACCATCGTCGTTCCATGCCTGTGATCCCCCTTCTCGTCTCCTGTTTGAGAGCCCTGCACCGTACCACCGCATGGAATGGACTGCCTTCCGATGCCCGTAGCTGTCGATGATCCTCACCCTTCGGCGGCGCGCTCCTAGATCTTCAGGCGGCGGTCCCCGCCTGTTGGCAGACTCGGACCCCCGACTCGGTGCTGTACGGGCTACTGGCGTCGGCAGATGACCAGCCGGTCACCGACGCGATCATACGCCGGCGAACGTGCCCGACCGAGATAGTGGCGATACGCGCGATCCGTGATATATCGGATGCCCATGGCCGAACGGGAGAGAGCCGGCGTAGACGAGGACATCGGTCTGTCGATCGATCGGCCGGAGGACGTCGCCGCCGGGCCGGCCGCCGTGGCGTGGGCGATGCGTCACGCGCTTGGAGCGATGGGGCCGGTGCGAACGGCACGGACGCTTTCGCGGGTGAACCAGGTGTCGGGGTTCGACTGCCCGGGCTGCGCGTGGCCGGACCCCGAGCATCGCCATCACGCCGAGTTCTGCGAGAACGGCGCGAAGGCGGTCGCGGAGGAGGCGACTCGCGAGCAGGTGGACAGGGCGTTCTTCGAGCGGCACTCGGTCACAAGCCTGTGCGAGCAGACCGACTACTGGCTTGGCCGGCAGGGCAGGCTGACCGAGCCGATGCTCCTGGACGCTGACGCGACCCATTACACGCCGATCGCCTGGGACGACGCCTTCGGCTTGATCGCGGAGGAGCTGCTTGCGCTCCAGTCGCCCGACGAAGCGGCCTTCTACACCTCGGGTCGCACCAGCAACGAGGCCGCGTTCGCCTACCAGCTCCTGGCCAGGGCGTTCGGCACGAACAATCTCCCTGACTGCTCGAACATGTGCCATGAGTCCTCAGGCGTCGCACTCACGGAGACGATCGGGATCGGCAAGGGCAGCGTCTCGCTGCAGGACTTCGACGAAGCGGAGCTGATCGTGATCGTGGGACAGAACCCGGGCACGAACCATCCGCGGATGCTCAGCGCGCTGGAACAGGCCAAGCGGCGCGGGGCGCGGATCGTCGCCGTCAACCCGCTGCCCGAGGCAGGGCTGATGCGGTTCCGCAACCCGCAGCGCCCAAGCGGGATGCTCGGACGTGGCACGCCGCTGGCCGACTCCTTCCTGCAGATCAGGCTCGGGGGCGACCTCGCGCTGTTCAAGGCGATCAACCGCCGCCTGTTCGAGCTCGACTCGCAACGTGGAGGCGTCATCGACCACCAGTTCCTGGCCGAACGCTGCGAAGGCGCGGAGCAGCTCCGCGACGAGCTTGCGGACCTGCGGTGGGCTCAGGTGCTGGAGGCCACAGGGCTGCCCCGCGAGCAGATCGAGCACCTTGCGGATCAGATCGCGGGCAGCGAGCGGATCATCGTCTGCTGGGCGATGGGACTGACGCAGCACCGGGACTCGGTGGCGAGCATCAGGGAGATCGTCAACACGCTGCTGCTGCGCGGCGCGATCGGCAAGCCCGGCGCCGGCGCCTGCCCGGTGCGCGGCCACTCCAACGTCCAGGGCGACCGCACGATGGGCATCTTCGAGAAGCCCACGGACGAGTTCCTGGACGGGCTCGGGCTGGCGTTCGGCTTCGCCCCGCCCAGACACCACGGCCACGACGTCGTGGACAGCATCCAGGCGATGGCCAGAGGCGAGGTCAAGGCTTTCTTGGCGATGGGCGGCAACTTCCTTTCGGCCAGCCCGGACACCGCGGCGACCGCGGCCGCGCTGCGGCGCCTGCGCCTCACGGTCCACGTCTCCACGAAGCTGAACCGCTCGCACCTGATCACCGGCCTGCGCGCGCTGATCCTCCCGACCCTTGGACGCACCGAGATCGACATGCAGGCAAGCGGCGCCCAGCAGGTGACCGTCGAGGACTCGATGAGCGTCGTTCACGCCTCCCAAGGCCGGCTGAAGCCCGCTTCGCGGATGCTGCTCTCGGAGGTCTCGATCGTGTGCCGCCTGGCCCGCGCGTTGCTCGGCGAGCGCCACCAGATCCCCTGGCAGGCGTTCGAGAACGACTACGCGACGATCCGTGAGCGAATCGCGGAGGTGATCCCCGGCTTCGAGGACTTCAACGTCCGCATCGCCGCCCCCGGCGGCTTCGTCCTGCCCCACCCGCCGCGCGACGAGCGTAGCTTCCCGACCGCCACCGGCAAGGCGCGCCTGAGCGTCAACCCACTGCAGGTCCTGCGCGTGCCGCAGGGGCGTCTGCTGCTGCAGACGATGCGCTCGCACGACCAGTACAACACCACGATCTACGGCCTCAACGACCGCTACCGCGGCATCAAAGCCGGCCGGCGCGTGATCCTCGTGCATCCGAACGACCTTCGAGAGCTCGGCCTCGCCGACGGCGACATCGTCGACATCACCAGCGAGTGGGAGGACGGCGATCGCATGGTGCAGCGCTTCCGGGCGACCTCATATCCCACCGCAAGAGGGTGCGCCGCCGCCTACTACCCCGAGACCAACCCCCTCGTCCCGCTCGGGGCACGCGCGGAGGGATCGGGGACCCCCGCCTCGAAGTCGATCGTCGTCCGGCTCGAGCCTGCGCGGGCGTAGGCCCGGCTCACCCGCCTGTCGCGGCGACGGGCGCAGCCGGCGCAGCCGGGAAGCTGACGCTCACAGTCAGCCCTCCCCCCTCGCGAGGCCGCGCGTCGACCCGCCCGCCGTGGGCGGCGGCGATCGCTCGCACGATCGACAGACCGAGGCCGTGATGGCCGTCGTCTCCCGTGGTGGCACGCCCGCCGAGGCGCTGGAACGGCTCGAACAGGCGTTGCAGCGCCTCCGCGGGGACGACCGGTCCCGTGTTTGAGACCGTCAGGCGAGCTACGTCCCCGTCGTCGTCGGCGGTGGCGAGCTCGACCAGCCCGCGCGCGTCGTTGTAGAGAACGGCGTTGTCGAGCAGATTGGCGATCATGCGCTCGATCAGAGCCGGCTCGCCGGTCATCGGCGCGGCCGCGAGGGAGGTCCAGATCTGGTGCCCGCTCATCGCCGCCGCGACCCGGCCGGCGATCGCGGCAAGATCGAGGGGCTCACGGTGCTCCAGTCCGCCTTCGCTGGAGGCGAGGGTGAGCAGCGCGTCCAGCAGCCGCTCCTGCTCGCGGCCGGACGCGAGCAGCTCCTCGCAGGCTGCGCGCAGCTTGGCGGCACTCGCGTGCGGGTCCGCGAGCGCCACCTGCAGCAGAGTCCGGTCGAGAGTCAGCGGCGTGCGAAGCTCGTGCGCGGCGTTGGCGACGAAGCGGCGCTGGGACTCGAAGGACTCCTGCAATCGCGCGAGGAGATCGTCGAGGGTGTCGCCGAGGCGCTTGAACTCGTCGTCGGGTCCGCTCAGCGCGAGGCGGTCGCCGAGGTTGCCGGCGGAGATCGTCTTGGCGGTGAGCGTCATCTCGTGCAGCGGGCGCAGCACGCGGCCGGCGATGAACCAGCCAAGCACGGTCGAGGCGCCGGCGGTGAGCAGCAGGACAAGCCACGAGGCGGTCAGGAGCCGGGCGAAGTCGGAGGACTGCTGCTGACTGGCGACTTCCGAGAGCGCATGCGCGCCGGCGGATTCGGCCGCGCCGGCCGACGCGGGCATGGCGCGGCTCACGCTGACGTGAGAGCCGACCGAGGTGAAGACGAAGACGATCACCACGACCGCCGTTCCAAGCAGCAGGAACATGCCGCTGTAGAGCAGGGTGAGCCGCAGCCGTGCCGTGCCGCGCGCGTTCATCGACGTCCGGGTGCGCAAGGCCATCAGATCCGGTAGCCGCCCTCGCGGACGGTCTCGATCAGCGGCGGGTCTCCGAGCTTGCCTCTCAGCCTTCCCATCGTCGTCTTCACAGTCGTCGTGAACGGGTTCATCTGCTCATCCCACACCCGTTCGAGCAGCTCCTCGGCCGAGAGCACACGCCCATCTGCCACCAGCAGGCATTCGAGCACCGCGAACTCCTTCGGACTGAGCTCCAGCCTGCGCGGGCCGCGGAAGGCGACGCGGCGAGAGGGATCGAGGCTCACGTCCCCGCGCACGAGCACCGGCGCGATCGGCGTGACCGCTCGCCGGGCGAGCGCCCTGACGCGGGCGACGAGCTCGATGAGCTCGAACGGCTTGCCGAGATAGTCGTCGGCCCCGAGGTCCAGGCCCTCCACGCGGTCGCGGATCGTGCTCGCGGCGGTGAGCATCAGCACGCGGGTCAGGACGCCGTCGGCGAGAAGCGATCGGCACACCTGGTCGCCGTGTACGCCGGGGAGGTCGCGGTCGAGCACGACCACGTCGTAGCGGTTGATCGCGACCTGCCGCAGCGCGGCGGCGCCGTCGAAGGCGAGGTCGACCGCCATCCCCTCGCGGCGCAGCCCCTCGGCCAGCGCCGTGGCCAGCCGCCTGTGGTCCTCGACGACGAGCACTCTCATCTCACCGGAAAGGATGGCTGACCTGCGGTGACAGCGAGGTCACAACGCCTGGCACCGTCCTGGCACCACCCGGTCTCTAGAACTGCCGCCGAGCAAAGGAGGCAGCACATGAAGACCGTCACAGTGGTCCTGGCGGCCGCGAGCATCGCGATGCTCGCCGCAGGCTGCGGATCGTCCAAAGAAAAACCGAACAGCAGCGAAACGTCCCAGTCACAGTCCGGCCAGAGCTTCGCCTCGGCCGCCTACAAGTATGCGGCCTGCATCCGCAGCCACGGGGTGCCCAACTTCCCCAACCCGCAGGTGCATAACAGTCCGGGCAGTCACGGCATCAGTCAGGCCGTGCCCGCCGGGGTCGGCACCTCACCCAAGTTCGCGGCCGCCCAGAAGGCCTGCAAGGGGCTGATGCCAGGGCCCGAAGGCGAAAGCGCGGCGCAGCGCGGCGCCCAGCAGCACGCGCGTGCCAACGCCATGCTGGCGTTCGCGCAGTGCCTGCGCGCGCACGGCCTGCCGAGCTTCCCGGATCCGACCGCCCAGGGGCAGATCTCGCCGACGACGATCCGGGCCGCGGGCGTGGATCTGCGGGCGCCCTCCTTCCTGACGGCGGCCAAGGCGTGCGTAGGCGCCACGCACGGGGTGATCACGCTCGCCGACGTGCAGGAAGCGATCCACAGGCTGGGCGACACGCACGCGCCGGCTGGCTCCGGCGGGTGAGCGCTCGATGAGCGGCCGCAGCCTGATCGCCGCGCTCGCGCTGCTCCTCGCGGCCGGCGGGGTCGCCGCCGTGCTGGCCGACACTTCCTCGCCCTCCGCGGCCGGCAAGAAAGACGGCGGCGGCGAAGCCATCGTCGTGCAGCGCCGCGACCTGGTGCAGACCGACACCGAGTCCGGGACGCTCAGCTACGCCGACCCGCGGACGGTCTACGACAGGCTGGCCGGGACGATCACCTGGCTGCCGAGCGCCGGACGGGTGATCCGCCCCGGCGGCACGCTGTTCGCGGTGGACGGCCGGCCCGTGATCCTCCTCGACGGGAGCACGCCCGCATACCGAGACCTGGCGCCCGGCGACAGTGACGGCCCGGACATCCTACAACTGAACCGCAACCTCGTCGCGCTCGGCTTCGACCCGGTGGGGATCGTGCTCGACCAGGAATGGCAGGCGGCCACGACCGCGGGCGTCGAGCAGTTGCAGACCTCGCTCGGCGAGAGCCCGACCGGGAGCTTCTCGCTCGGCCAGGTCGTCTTCCTGCCCGGAGATCAGATCGTCGCCGGCGTGGAGGCGACCCTCGGCAGCGGCGGTGGCGGGAGCTCGGGGTCGGGCAGCCCGGCGAGCGCGGGCAGCCCGGCGGCGACGGGCGCGAGCGACCCGCGCGCGGCGCCGACGGTGGCGGCAGCGGCATCCGCGAGCGACCGGCCGCCAGCGGTGGCGGCAATGTACGACGTGGCCTTGGCGGCGGCGAGCGGAACGGGTGCCGCCAAGCCAAATCCGAGCAGCCCGCCGGCTGGCCCCAAGCCGAGCGGCATCCGGCGCCTCGAAGCGCTCGTCGCCCGCCTGCAGGCCGAGATCGCCAAGCTCGCGGCGCAGGGCAAGAGCCCCGGCGCGGGCAGTCCGCAGAGCCCGGGCGGCAATCAGCCATCCGGCTCCGGGAGTCCCTCGGGCAGCCCGGAAGGCGGAGCCAGTCCCACCCCGATCCTGCAGACGACCTCCACGCGTCTGGTGGTGACCGTGAACCTGGAAGCGGGCAAGCAGAGCGAGGCGAGGGTCGGCGGGCGGGTGAGCGTCGAACTGCCAGGCGGCGTCACGGTGAACGGCAGGGTCACAGACGTGGGCCGGGTCGCGCAGCAGAGCACGGCCGCCAACGGCGGAGGCGAACCGCGCGGCGGCGCAGGCTCCGGCGGCTCCGGCTCGACCGTTCCCGTGACGATCACACTCGCCGGCCGTGGCGCGGGCGCCAACCTTGACCAGGCCGGCGTCAGCGTCAATTTCACGCAGGAGATCGCAAGGCATGTGCTGTGCGTGCCGGTGACGGCCCTGCTCGCCACGCCCGGAGCGGGCTACGCGGTGCAGGAGGCAGCC
Organism: Solirubrobacterales bacterium; assembly: GCA_027315115.1. Taxonomy (GTDB): domain Bacteria; phylum Actinomycetota; class Thermoleophilia; order Solirubrobacterales; family Solirubrobacteraceae; genus Palsa-744. Next base: position 24,224 of record DAHUYQ010000007.1, read on the forward strand.
CAGCCACAAAGGCTGATCCCGGTCAGCACAGGGCTGTTCGCGGCCGGCTTCGTGCAGATCTCCGGCGCCGGCGTCCACCCCGGCCTGCGCGTCACCAACTCGCAGGGATGAGCTCGATCCATCTCCAAGACGTGAGCAGGCGGTACCCGGGCGGCGTGATCGCGCTCGACCGGGTCAGCGTCGAGATCGCAACGGGAGAGCGCGTCGCGATCGTCGGGCCGTCCGGCTCGGGCAAGACGACGATGCTCACCATCATGGGCACGCTGGAGCGGCCGAGCAGCGGCCAGGTCCGCATCGCAGGGCGCGATCTGGCGGGCGTCCCCGACGCCGAGCTCTCGGCGCTGCGAGCGCACCGGCTCGGCTTCGTCTTCCAGTCCTTTCATCTCCAGGAGCGGACGAGCGCTCTGAAGAACGTCGCCGGCGGGATGCTCTACACGGGCGCCGCTCGCGGCGAGCGGCGCGAAGCGGCGCTGCGGGCGCTGGAGCGCGTCGGACTCTCCCACCGGGTAGGACACCTGCCGAGCGCCCTCTCCGGCGGCGAGCGCCAGCGCGTCGCGATCGCGCGCGCGATCGTCAAGCGTCCGCCGATCCTGCTCGCCGACGAGCCGACCGGCAATCTCGACTCCGCCGCCGGCGGCGCGGTGATCGAGCTTCTGCACCGGCTGGCGGCGGACGGCGCGACGCTCGTGCTGATCACCCACGACGCGCAGGTCGCGGCATCCTTCCCACGGCGGCTGCACATGCGCGATGGCCACATCGTCGCTGACGAACGAGCATGAGCGGCTCCGAGGTCGCTCCCCAAGGCGGCTCCGAGGTCGCTCCGCGAGCCGTCCGCCTGCCGCTGTGGGAGCTGCTCGACGTGGCGCTGGAGGGCGTGCGCGCCCGGCGGCTGCGCGCCGCGCTCTCCGCGCTCGGGATCGCGATCGGCATCGGGGCGATGGTCGCCGTGCTCAGCGTCTCCGCCTCGGCCCAGGCGAATCTGCTCGCCGAGATCGATGCGCTCGGGACCAACCTGCTGACGGTCACCCCGGGACAGACCTTCACCGGCCAGAACGCGGCGCTGCCCAGCACCTCGGCGGCCGCGATCGATCACATGCCGGAGGTCGAGAGCGACGTGGCCGTCTACCAGGTTCCGAACGTGAACGTCTACCGCACGCGGCTCGTGCCCGCGGCCGAGTCGGGAGCGATCGGCGTGGACGCCGCCGGCGAGAGCCTGCCGCGGGTGCTCCAGACGAGCCTGTCCTCCGGGCACTTCCTCGGCGCCGTCGCGCAGCGCTTCCCCGAGGTCGTGCTGGGTGCGCAGGCGGCAAGCGTGCTGCAGATCACCCACGCGGGCGAGCACGTCCTCGTCTATCTGGGCGACACCTGGTTCAGCGTCGTCGGAGTGCTGCGGCCGGCGCTGCTCGACCCCGGCCTCGACTCGGACGTCTTCATCTCCCTGCCCGTCGCCGAGCGCGCCTTCCACCTGCGGCCGAACCCCTCCGAGATCTACGTTCGCGCCGACGTCAGCGCGGTGAACGAGGTCGCGAAGCTGATCGCGCCGACCGCCAACCCGCAGAGCGCCGAAGCGGTGCAGGTCGGCCGTCCCTCCGACGCGTTGCAGGCGCGCGCCGCGGCGAAGGGGCAACTCACGAGCCTGCTGCTCGGGCTCGGCGCCGTCGCGCTGCTGGTCGGCACGATCGGCATCGCCAACATCATGGTGCTCTCCGTCCTGGAGCGCCGCGGCGAGATCGGGCTGCGGCGGGCGCTCGGCGCGACCAGGCGCCACATCGCCGCCCAGTTCCTGACCGAGTCGGCGCTGCTGGCCCTGATAGGCGGCCTCGGCGGGCTGGCGCTCGGGGCCGGCGGCACGCTGATCTACGCGCAGATCAAGCACGAGCCCTTCGTCCTACCCGCCTACGCGCTCCTCGCCGCGCCCGCCGCCGGCTTCGCGATCGGCACGATCGCGGGCCTCTACCCCGCGATCAGAGCGGCACGGCTCAGCCCGACCGAGGCGCTGCGGGCGTAGCGGCGGGCCGACCGGCGCTCGGCAGCCAGCCAGCGCAGCCGACAAAGGGCTGACCAGCGGTTCGCGCGCGGATCGTTGGCGGGCGCACAGCAAGCCCACGCTGGCGCCTCGCGTGGCTCCGCCCGCGGGCGATCCATACCCCGTCGCGGAGCGCCGAGCCACGCCATCGGATGCGTGTCCCGGCATGTCCGGGATGTCCGTTCTGTGCTATTTTGAGCATCGATGACACTAACCGCCTCCAGGCCGCAGTTCCTGACCGTCGCCGAGGCTGCGACGCTGCTCAACGTCAGCGACCGCACGATCAGGCGCTGGATCGAGGCGGGGAAGGTCCCTTACCTGAAGCTCCCAGGCGGCGGCTACCGCATCCCCCAGGCGCAGCTTCTCGCCTCGTTGAGCGGCACCTACGACCTGCGCCGCGAGATGGAAGCGCTCGACGAGCGCTTCGCCGACGTGACCGAGAACCAGGTCCGCGCCGCCCTCGCCGCCGCAGACAATAAGTAGCACCTGCCGTCGGGGGCAGTAGTTACGCTGCCATCCGTGCCGCGCATCGTGCTCGACACCAGCATCTCGCTTCCCGCGACCCTCAGCCCCCGCGGGCTCACCCGCAAGCTCTTGGTGTTGCTCGCCTACGGGACGCTGAACCATCGAGCCGAACAGCGCCGCATCGACCTTGCCGCACTGCACCATGAGGAAGAGGAAAGTGGCGCCGCGATTGCCGGCGCCGATCGCAGCGACGCAGCCGCTGACGCTCTCGGATGGCGAATAGCCGCGCTTCGCGACATGTTGCCCGCTGACGCACCCTCGGACTGGCTGGCTGTCGGGTCCGCCTCGATCTTCGACGAGTATGAGCACAAGGTGCGCCAGATCGGCACGCGCCTCAACCCGGCGATCCGCGAGAGCGACGTCGGGCCGCTACGCCGCCAGATGGAGGCCATATGTGCCATCGGCCCGCAACCGTTCAACGTTGCACACACCCCCACCCTCACTCGAGATCGCAAAGACGACCCGATCGTCTACACCGCCCTGATGGCCGACGCCGACTACCTCGTCAGCGACGATCGAGACATCGTGCCCGACGGAAGTGAGCACCATTACGAGCATGACGGACATAACGTGCTCGCGGTCACGTTCAATCGTCTCATGGCCGGCCACTTCGAGCCAGCGGACCTGAACTGGGGCGAGATAGACGGACGCTGGCTCGCATACGCCTACCCTCTGTTCCCGGTCAAGGTCGCCTAACCCCGCCGCCAAGGCCAAGTCCCGCCGCTCCAGCACCTCTCAGCGCTCAGCAAGAACTAACCGAAGCTCAGCCCCCAGATGATCGTGAGCGCGATCCCGAATTCGAAGCGCCGGTTCTCGGGCCGGTCGCGCTCTTCCTGCTCTCGCATGTATTTCAAGAGCTCTTCCTGCTTGAAGCGCGCTTCCGCTTCTTTGCTCTGGATTTCGCGGAGGTAGTCCGGCATGCCCGGCACCCAGATCACGGCCGGCTCGGGAGAATGGAAGCCGTGCCCGGGCGCGGCGAAGTGCGGGCCGGGGGCGCAGGGGTCACGAGGGGCCGCGGCACTCGCGCGAGCGGGACCCGACCCGCCGCCGGCGTACTGCATGGCGACCGGGAAGCGCTTGCCGTTGAGCGTGGCGTGCACCGAGCGCACGTGAACGCTGCCGGCGTCGCCGCCGAAGAAATAGGTGAAGGTCAGCGACGGCCCGTAGGCGTCGGGCGCCACTCCCATCACCGGCTCGCTCTCCTGGTTCTGCTCGCTCGCGGCGACAGTGCTCCCCGACCGGGGATAGGAGTACACGCGGAGCTTGCGCGGCTGTTTGCGCCACGGCCCAGCGAATGTGTTCAGGCACTCGAGCCTCACCCACTCGCCGTTTGAGAGCTGCGCGGTGCGCTCGTCGGCGCCGCTGACCGACAGCGCCGGATTCATCATCTGGTAGAGGTGAAACGGAGCGTTGTCCCACGGGTCGCCCTGGCTCCAGCTAAACGAGAACACCGGTCCGACGGTTTCGCCGAACGCCGAGTACGTGGTCCCTATGGAGGAGGGAGCACGCTGGTGCGCGCGGCATGGTCGCCGGCGGCCGTGTATCCGGGCTTGCCTCGGACCTCGAAGTTCTGGTCGGCGACCGACATCCCGTTGCGAATCACGTAGCGGTCATACGCGGCGCAGCCGGCCGCCATGCTCGCGCTGTTGCGCACGGGCGGGATGCCGTTCGCCGCACGCTGCCCGTTGAGCGCGGCGATGATCTGCGCGGAGTCGTAGTCCGCGCGAGCCGCCGCGGCGTCGGTGGCCGCGCCGGCGGCAAGCAGCGACGCGACCGCCGCCGCGACGCGCAGGAGGCGCATGGCCGACGGACGCGCGTCACCTGGCCCAGGTCATACTGCGCTGTTCCGCGATCCCGACCCATCATCGACATGGTCGGCTCGACATCACCTGGAGGGGAGGGTACTCCAGGCGTGCCCCGCGCAGCCGCCGGGGCTTCAGCTCGCGGCGGGCTCGCCCGCGAGCCGGAGAAGCTGCGCCGCATAGCCGAGCGCGACGAGACGCTCATCGGCGATCCCCAGCGCGTCGCGCAGCTCGGCGATGAGCTTGTGCTCGTGGGCGAGATCGGAGTCGGGCGGCGCGACGGCCTCGAGCTCGACGAAGCTCCCAAGCTGCTCGACCTCGTCGAGATGGATGCGCACGCTCTGCCACAGCAGCAGGCGACGGCGCTTGAGCACGACTGCGCGTATGCCGATTGTCGCGTCGAGCGCCGCGCACAGCGCCGGACCGTCGCCGACCTCGATGATCCGATAGCGGCTCTCGCGCTGCCGCGGCTCGTCGGCGCGCTCGAACTGGATCAGGTGCGGACGACCGGGCTTCTCCTCACGGAGCTTCAGCCCGCCGCGCGCAACCGCGAAATAGGTGTCGCGCTGCACGATCGTGCCGCGGTCATCGGCTCCAAGCGCCCGACACACCTCCAGCGAGGCACGCGGGTCCGGGTCGATCGCCTTCAGCTCGACGTTTCTCCGCGGCAATGGCATCACGGTCGCTTGCGAGCTATGCCGCTCGGCCCGCGGCGTTCGCGCCGAGCATGTGCAGCACGTGCAGCACGTGCGTGTGCACGCCCACGCTCACGCGGTTGCGCCCGAGCGCCCGTAGCGATCCTGGACGCGCACAACGTCATGCAGCTCCGGCGTCGACACCTCGAGGATCACCGCGTCCTCCAAGGCCTCGATCGTGTGGACGACCCCAGGCGCATTGCGCCAGACCGCGCCCGGATCGAGCTCGCGCCGTCGCATCGTCTCGGCGCTCTCGCCCTGTTCGAGCACCAGGCGGCCGGACAGCAGATAGCTCGTCTCGTCCTTCTCTACGTGGTACTGAACCGACAGCTTGTGGCCGGCGTTCACGCGCAGGATCTTGCCGGCGTAGCGATCGGTGTGCGCGTACCAAAGCTCGCTGCCCCAGGGCTTTTCGACCTCGCGCGGCAGATCCCCCTCCATGCCCGTAGCCTACACAGCCGGCTCACGACGGCGGCGGCAGATATGGTTGCCGCATGCCGGGTGGCTGGAGCGACCCAGGACGTGTCGCGGAGTACCTCTCGCGCGGGATTCCCAATCGCGAGATCGCCGAGACGCTGCTGCTCGACGCGCTGCCGGCGAGCGTCGATCGGTTCCTGGATCTGGGGTGTGGAGATGGTCGCCTGTTGAGCCTTGTGCGCAGCCGGCATCCAGACGCGCGGGGGCTCGGAGTCGACAGCTCGGAGCCGATGCTCAGCCGTGCCGAGGCACGGTTCACAGATCAGCAGCAGAGCGTCGAACTGTGCAACCACGACCTGTCCCGGCCTTTGACGGACAACGACGTGGTCGCCGCGAACGCCCCGTTCGAGGCGATCGTCTCGGCGCTCGCGATCCACCATCTCACCGACGAGCGCAAGCGGACGCTGCTCGCCGAAGCGCACGAGCTGCTCTTCCCCGGCGGCATGTTCGTCAACCTCGATCTGGTGTGCTCCGCAAGCCAGGTGCTGCATGAGCGGTTCCGCCAGGCGATCGGCCGACCCGAAGATGACCCGTCCGACCGGCTGGCGCCACTCTGCGACCAGCTCGGCTGGATGAGAGATGCCGGCTTCGCCGAGATCGACTGCCGCTTCAAGTGGCTGGAGATGGCGCTCATGACCGGCAGGCGAGCGCCCTCCGGTGCTCTGCCGCCCAGGAGCACGGCATGAGACCGCGCCGGTTCGTGATCGTCGGCGGCGGAATCGGCGGCCTGTGCGCGGCCCGAGCAGTCGCGCTGGCCGGCCACGAGGCGGTCGTGCTGGAGCGCTCCCCGTCGGGCGCCACGCTCGGCGCGGGCCTGCTGCTCTGGCCCAACGCCGTGCGCGCGTTGGATGCGCTGGGCCTCGGCGCACCGCTGCGCGCGATCGCCGCGCCCGCCCGGCGCGGCACGTTCCGCGACAGCACGGGGCGCACGCTGTCGAGCGTCGATCTCGACGCGATCGGGAGCCGCGCCGGGGCGCCGATGCTCGTCGTCGAGCGGCCCGCTCTGCACGAGATCCTCGCCGAGGGCTTGACGGTGCGATACGACGCCGCGGTGAGCGCTGTGGATCAGCAGGGCGTGATCCTCGCCGACGGCGAGCGGGTGCAGGGCGACGCGGTGATCGGGGCCGACGGCATCGGCTCGGTCGTGCGGGAGCACGTCTGTCCCGGCGCCCGTCCGATCGACAGCGGCCACACGGTGATCAGAGGCATCGCCGCGCACGACATCGGCGCCGGAGACACATTCGAGGCGTGGGGCCGAGGCGAGATCGTCGGCGGGGCGGCGCTGCCCGGCGCGCGCTCCTACTGGTTCTACGAGGCTCGCAGCGAGCACGTGGACGGACGCGACCCGCTCGCCGCGGTGGGCGCGGAGCGCTGGCCGGCGCCGATGCCCGCCCAGCTCGCCGCCACGCCACCCGAGAACGTGCTCGTCAACCGCATCCTGCGCCTGGGCCCGCTGCCCGCATGGACGCGCGGAACGGTGGCCCTGCTCGGCGACGCCGCGCACGCGATGGAGCCCAACCTCGGCCAGGGCGCGGCCCAGAGCATCGAGGACGCCGACGCGCTGCTGCTGGCACTGCGCGCAGACGGAGACCTGGCCGGCGCGCTCGCGGCCTACGCGGCCGCTCGGCGCCGCAGGGCGCAGATGTTCCAGCGCGAGTCATCGCGCTTCGCCCGCCTCGCGCTCTCGACCCACACCGGCCCACGGAACCTGACGATGCGGATGACCCCCGAGGCGGTTCGCCGGCGCGTGATGGAGCGTCTGCTGCGGCGCCACGCGCCTCGCCCCGGCGCCTGAGACCCAGCCCGACAATCGCGCCCGCGCGCGGAAAGGCGGAGCCCGCCCACCCGCGCTTCATAGCCGCGCGGCGTTTGGCTCTTGCGCGCGCGGGTATCGGCAACTTGGTGGCAGATGCCGACGGCGTGATCGACCAGCGACGACAGCACGGGAGCTGTTGGTGAGCCTGCAAGCGGAGGCCACATCGCGAGGAGGTTCCATGGAAAGCGACAGGACGCTCGCGGGCCGCTACCAGCTCGGCTCGGTGATCGGCCGCGGTGGGATGGGCACCGTCTATCGCGGGAGCGATCTGGTGCTCGAACGCACGGTCGCGGTCAAGGTGATCTCGGGTCCATTGGCGGCGGAGGAGCCGGCGCGGATCGCGCGCATGGAGCGCGAGGCGAAGGCCACAGCCGCGCTGGCTCACCCTGCGGTGGTCACCGTCTACGACGCCGGAGTCGACGGGGTCACGCCATTCATCGTCATGGAGCACCTCGTCGGCCGCGATCTGGCGGCCGAGCTGCGCGAGCGCGCGCCGTTGCCGGCGCGGGAGACGATGCGGATCGCCGAGCAGGTCGCCTCGGCGCTGGCCGCGGCACACGCCGCCGGGTTGATCCACCGCGACATCAAGCCGGCCAACGTGCTCATCACGAACACCGGAGCGGTGAAGGTCCTCGACTTCGGCATCGCGCGCGCTCGCGACGGCACCGTTCTCACCCAGGCCGGCGGAGTCGCGGGCACCGCCGCGTACATGGCGCCGGAGCTGGCGATGGGCGGAGAGGCGGACGAGCGCTCGGACGTCTATTCGCTTGGCTGCCTCATCTACGCGATGCTCTCCGGCGCGCCGCCGTTCAGCGGTCAGACGGACGCCGCGATCCTGCACCAGCACGTCAACGCCAGGCCCAGATCGCTGCAGGCGAGCAGCCTGCGGCTGCCAGAAGGGCTGGCGGAGATGGTCGAGGAGATGCTCTCCAAGTCACCCGACGCACGCCCGCAGAACGCCGGCGACGTCGCCGAGCGGCTGCGCCGGATGGCGCTCGCCTCGCCGCCCACGGTCGCGACGCAGACGCGCCCCGATCGGCCCACCGCCGAGATGCCGCCGATCGTCCGCTCCAAGCCGTCCACTTCGCGCACCCGCGCGATGGCGCTCGCGCTGCTCGCCGCGGCGTTCGCGGCGGTGCTGATCACCCTCAGCACCGCGGGCTCGCCCGGACCGGCGCAGGCATCGCACAGCCATCGCGGCGCCGGGTCCGCGGCAGCCCTGCAAACCGCGCGCACACGCCAAAAGGCGTCGGCCCAGAGATCGTCCTCGCCTGTGAGCCATTCGCGGCGGAGCTCCGGCCCGCAGGGCGCACATGGAGGCGCGCAGGCCGGCACGGTGGTCGAACAGGGCCCTCAAGAGGACCCCGCTGAAGCGCAGCTCCAGGGACAGGATCGACCGGCTGGAGCGCCGACCGCTCAAGGGCCGCCCTCCGCGCAGCCCCAGGGGCCACCGGGGCACGACGGCGCGCCGCCAGGTCATGGCGGAGTTCCACCCGGGCACGGCGGCGTGCCGCCCAGCCAAGCGGGAGCGCCACCCGGCCAGCGCGGCGGCTTCGACGGTGGACCCGACGGCGGCGGCCACTGAGGAAGCGCTCGCGTCAGCGCGGGCTCACGCGCGCGCGGGCACTCACATCCGCGCAGGCGCTCAGGTCCGCGTGGGAGCCGTGGCGAGCACAGCACCCTCCGCCCGCCCCACGGTCGCGAAGACGTTGAGCTCGAACCAGCGCGGGAGGGCGCGGCACATCTCGGCCGTGCCCGTCAGGGCGAGCTTGCCGGCGTGGATCGCGGCGCCCCAGGTGGTGTTGCCCATCCAGATGTCGGTGAGGGTGCGGACGTCGCTCCTGAGGTAGACGTCGACGTCGCCACCGGGATGCGTCGTGCAGACCTCCGCGCGCTCCGCGGCGAGCAGCAGCCAGAAGACGCTGTGCTCGGCCGGCGCGTCTGAGAAGTGAAGCTGGACGATCGTGCGCCGCGGGACCTGGTCGAGGCGCACGCAGCGGTGCATGTCCCACACGAGCAGGCGCGGATCGAGATCCTGCTCGCGGTATTCGGCTGGGAGCCACCGCTTGCCCCAGACGCCGAGCTGCTCCACCACGGGGCGAAGCTCCTCGCCGGCGGGGGTGAGCGCATACACGGCGCCGCGCTCGGTCTCGCGCCGTTCGATCACTCCCGCGGCCAGCAGCTCCGCGAGCCGGCGGGAGAGCACGCTCGTGGAGATCGCGGGCATGCCGCGGCGCAGGTCGTTGAAGCCCGCGCCGCCGGACAGGAGCTCGCGGACGATCAGGGGCGTCCAGCGCTGGGCGAAGATCTCCGCCGCCAGCGAGACGGGGCAGAACTGGCCGTATCCGTCCACAGCTCAAGCGTACCGACGCGCTTCTGATTTGCCACTTGAAGGCGCCGCCGCCGGAGGCGAGGCTGCGCTCATGAGCACTCCAGCCAGCCAGAGCCCGCCGGCGCCTTCGATGGTGTGGTCGAGCGGGGACTATGCCGACGTCGCCGATCGCATGATCCCCGCGCTCGGGGCGCGCCTGGTCGAGATCGCGGGCGTGGGCGCGGGGCAGCGCGTCCTCGACGTCGCCGCCGGGACCGGCAACGCGGCGCTGCCGGCTGCTCGCGCGGGCGCGCGCGTGACGGCGCTCGACATCACGCCGGAGCTGCTGCAGGCGGGCGCCCAGCGCGCCGGCGACGCGGGCCTCGAGATCGCGTGGATCCACGGCGACGCGCAGGCCCTCCCCTTCGCCGACGCCGGCTTCGACCGCGTGCTCTCCTGCGTCGGCGTGCAGTTCTGCGCCGATCACCGCGCCGCCGCCACCGAGCTTCTGCGGGTCTGCCGTCCCGGGGGAAGGATCGCGCTGATCGCGTGGACCCCGGAGGGCTTCATCGGACAGGTGCTCCGCACGATCTCGGCGGCGACCGGCGCGAGCGGCGGGCCGGGCGGGCCCGGCGGGCCGGGCGCGACATTGTCACCGCTGAGCTGGGGCTCCGAGTCGGGGCTGAGCGAGCTCTTCGGCAGCGAGCGCGCGGCTCGAGCGGTCGTCTGCCGGGAGCACGTCGAGATGCCCGCGGCCTCGGCGGAGGCCTGGGTCGACTACATGGCGGCGGCCTACGGGCCGATGGTCAGAGCGCGAGCGGCGCTGCACCCGAGCGGAGCCTGGGAGCCCCTGCGCGAGTGCCTGATCGAGATCGCCGCCGCGCATGACAGCGGCAACGGCGAAGCGTTCGCGGCACGCGCCGAGTATCTGGGCGCCGTGATCGACTGAGCCGGGCCCCGAGCGCTCACCGCCGTCCCGCCAGCAGATGCTCGGCGACGTCGGCGATCATGTGGCCCCACTGGGGGATCGCGAGCTGTTCGACCTGGGGCAGGGCGACCCAGCGCCAGCGTCCCTGCGGGTCGAGGAAGTACATCGGCGCGCTGTGGACAAGTTCGCCGGCGTGGTTGATCTCGACCGAGATCATGTAGGCGCGCCACAGGGACTGCAGCGTCGCGGTCGGCCCCGTGAGGAAGTGCCAGGTGGCGAGCCGGTCGAGTCCGTGCTCGCGCGAGAAGGCGTTCACGTTCGCGATCCGCTCGCGGCGTGCGTTGACGTTGAGGCCCAGGAAGGCGACCCTGGATGCGTTTGGGCCGAGATCGCGGGCGGCGTCGACGAGCTCCTGGGAGACCAGGGGGCAGATGTCGACGCATTCGGGGTCCATCGGCTGCATCACCACGACCTTGCCGCGCAGCGAGGCAAGCGACACGCGCCGGCCGCGCTGGTCTGTGAGCGTGAACGCCGGCGCCGGATTCGAGGGCATCGGCGAGAGGTGCGTCATCTGGCGCAGTGCCGGCGGCAGCCACGGCGCCGCGCCGCCTCTCTCCTCTCCCTTCCCACCCAAGCCAACCACCAAGACCACCGCGGCGACGATCGCCGCCATCGAGAAGGCGGACCCTGCAATTCGTCCCGTCGAGAGTCTCATCACGCGCTCCTTTTGGTCCCTTGCCGCTGTCGAGCAAGATCCATTCTGCTGCTCGCATGACGGGTCGGCTAGCCCCCGGATGACTATCCCGCTCATAACGGATGGCTATGGCTGCGGCTTTTCCGCAGGCGCGCGCTGTGGTAATCCGCAGCGCGAACCGCCGTGAGTACTCATGCCTGCCAGTTATCGCCGCTCTGCCGATCTGACCTCTACTCAAAGTCGCCTCGTCGCCCCATGCTGTTCCACGAGCCCGCACATACGCGGACCAGGCAAAGGGACCGAAAGGAGAACGTGATGAGGCCCTCGAGATTGAGTTTCGGACTGATCGGGCTTGCTGCGATCACGGCGAGCGTGGCGATCTCGGCATGCGGCAGCTCGGCGACCGACCCGGCGCTGGTCGGCGCGCCGTCACAGACCCAGAGCACCCCGGTGAAGTCAGCCGCGAAGGCTCCTGCGCCGAAGACGATCACTCTGGTCGTCAAGGCCGACGAAGAGAACGCGCGGAAGGGACCGGAAGGCACCTGGCACGACGCCTACCTGCCCGCCAACATCGCGGTCCGCAACGGCCAGAAGGTGACGCTTCACATCTACAACTACGACGAAGGCGAACACTCCTTCGCGGCGCCGGCGCTCGGCTTGAACGTGAGCGTTGCCGGCGGCTCCGAAAAGGCGCCGAAGGAGACCACCGTCACCTTCACGGTCTCTTCGCAGCCCGGGCATTACATGTGGTACTGCGCCGACCCCTGCGACCCGTGGGCGATGGCGCACAAGGGATTCATGGAGGGAGATGTGACGGTCTCCTGAGGCGGACCGCCGCATCCACGTTCTGAGGACACATCACGCCTCAGGTCCCGGTCCTGCGGGGCCCCGGGCTGCAGCCCGGGGCCCGCGGGACTCAGTTGCGTTGAAGCTGTGGCCTGAACGCGAGCAGGACGGCCAGCAGCTCGCGCGCGGCGGACCTCAGGTTCTCCTCGCCGGTGTGCAGGATCACGAACAGCCGCTCGAAGCGCGGCCCCTCCGCTCGGCGCATCACCAGGCCGTCGCCCGGGCTCAGGGCCAGGCGGGAGACCAGCAGCGGCGCCTGCTCGGAGATCGCCGCCGCCTTGGCGGCCGCGGTGCTGCCGATCTCCGCAAGCGGCGCTGCGAGGGAGAGACCTTCCCGCTCGAGCACGAGATCGACGGTGCGGCGGCTGTTGGCGTTCGGGTCGCGCATGATCATCGGGGTGGCGACGAGCTCCTGCATCGGCACCTCCTCGAGCTTGGCCCAGGCGTGCCCCTCCGGCACCGCGATCACGATCTCGCTCTCCGCGAACGGGATCTCGGTCAGCTCGGTGGACTCGGCGTCGGCTTCCCTGGCCGCGATCGCAAGCTCGACGCGGCCGTCTCGCACGAGCGCCCGCGCGACGCTGGAGTTCACGACGGTGAGCTCGACCGAGAGATGGCGCTGATGGCGGTGCTGGAGCTCGACCAGCGGCTTGGCGAGCAGGAACTCCGCGACGGTGTGGCTCGCCGCGAGCCTGATCGGCGCGTCTTCGCGGTGCAGCCCGCCCAGCAGCCCTTCGACCACCTCCGCCTCGGCGAGCAGCTTGCGCGCCACCCCGTACAGGCGCGTGCCTGCCGCGGTCGGCCGCACTCCCCTGGTGGATCGTTCCAGGAGCTGCGCGCCCGCCAACGCCTCCAGCGCCCGCAGCCGCTTGGAGAGGGCCGGCTGGCTCACCTGCAGAAGACGCGCCGCCCGGCCCAGGCTGCCGAGGTCCACGGCCGCGCAGAACGCTCTCAGCTCGCCGATGTCCGGCGGCCTTACCGTCCTGCCCGCCACAGCGGCACCCCGGGAAGTCGCGACCGTCGGCTCATGGGAGACAGCGTAAAGCGCGGTGGGGTCGTGGGGATTGGGCGGCGCAGACATCGTGGCTGCGCCCGGCCGCGCCGCCGGGAGGGGAATATAGGATCGAGGCGTGAGCGCGCAAACCCACCTGCACGATCCGCAGACGCTCTACCGCCACTGGGAGGAGAGCCAGTGGAGCCCGTGGGAGATCGACCTCACCGCCGATCGCGAACAGTGGGAGGCGATGGAGGACCGTTCGCTGATCATGTTCGTGCTCAGCTCCCTGATGGTCGCCGAGGAGCGGATCACGACGAAGTTCTCCGGGCTGCTCGGCGCGCACGGCAGCGAGGAGGAGGCTACGTTCCTCGCCACCCAGCAGGTCGACGAGGCCAGGCACATGCAGTTCTACGCCCGCTTCCAGAACGAGGTGGTCGCGGAGCCGGCGCTGATCGTCGAGCACGTGCAGCGGGCCCGCGCACAGGTCTCCGCCGCGTTTGCCACGATCTTCGACGAGCAGCTCGTGGCAGCCCACGATCGCCTGCTCGCCAACCCCGCCGACGCGGCGGCCAAGGTCGCCTTCGTGACGATCTACCACCAGATCCTCGAGGGCACGCTCGGGCTGACGACGTTCGAGTTCGCAACCCGCTTCCTGCGGCGCGAAGGCCAGCTTCCCGGATTCGTCGCCGGCTACGGCAAGATCCACCACGACGAGCACCGCCACATCGCCTACGGCACCTGGTTCCTGCGCGAGGCCGTCGCCAGGGACGGCGCGCTCGGCGACGTCGTGCGGCAGACGCTGCGCGAGCTTCTGCCAGCCGTCGCGGAGTCGCTGACGCCGCCGGCCGGCACCGACTCATCCGTGCTCGGCGCTTCGGCGGACGAGCTGCGCGCGTTCGCGCTCGACGGGCTCAGCCGCAGGCTGAACATCATCGGCGTTCCGCTCACGACGCTCTGAGGCCGCGGGCGTCGCTCGTCCCGGCGCAGACCGAGCAGGATTCGAGAAATCGCGGCGCGGCACGTCGGCTAGCCTCGCCGTCATGCACATCGCCATCGGTGCGCAGCGCCGCGGGGCAGTTCAGCGACCCGGACGGGTTCGCTTGGGAGGCGGCGTAGGCATCCGCCCGTCGAGGACAGCTTTCCAATCGGAAAGCGCGAGCTTGCGCATCAGAAAGCCCGCAGCTCGGCTGTGCTGCGGGCAGCTCTCAGAGCTGGCGCGGAATGATCGATGCAGACCGTCTGCCGGCCGCGCCGGCCGGCAGACGCGCACAACTACTCTCAGATGACCTGGACGTTGACCGCCTTGGGGCCCTTGTCGCCGTTCTCCGAGTCGTAGCTGACCTTTGCGCCCTCGGCGAGCGAGCGGTAGCCCTCGCCGACGATCGCGGTGTGATGGACGAAGAGGTCCTTGGACTGGTCGTCGGGGGTGATGAACCCGAAGCCCTTGTCGTCGCTGAACCACTTCACGGTTCCTGTAGCCATTGTTACCTCCGGTATCGATAGTGCTGCGAACGCGGAGATGCTGTGAGCAAAGCTACGGGCCGCGGGCACCGCTTCGTTGGGTCGAACGACCCAACCTGATCGCCCCTTAAGGTAGCAGGACCGGCCGGCCCGTGATTCCTGAATCACCGAGAGCCATCACGCACGGGCCGACGCCGGGAATCGAGGGGGCCTCGCGATACGCTGCCCGCGTGGCTGCCGCGCGCCGCCGCCCACATCCGCCTCCCGTGAGGCGATCCCCGCCGCCCATGCGGACGCTCGCTGCGATTCGCCCGCGCGCGAGCTCAGGCAGGCCATCTGGATCGCAGTCGGAGCCGCGAAGAAGACGACCACGCGGAGGGTGATGGTCGCCGGCGCGCAGGCGACCGTGCCGGGCGGGCAGAGCAAGACGTTGACGCTCCATTCTCAACGCGGCCAGCCGGAAGCTGCTCCGCAGCCGACATGCGCTGAAAGTGTCTCTGACGGTGACCCAGCTCGGGGTCGCCGGGCACGCGGCCACGGTGAGGACCCTGAAGCTGACGCTGACAGCGGCCAAGTCGGGGCGGCACGGGCGATGAGCCCGCCGCCCGCCGGGTCCAGCGTCTGATCGCCTCACCTGCCTGAGCGGCGCCTCCGCCCAAACCCGCGCGCGCAAGCGCAGCTTTCGCGGATGTCCCGCGGCGCCGGCGGGCCTACGGTCGCGACATGAGCTCGGCAGAGACGGTCCCGGCCCTGGAGGCGCAGGGCCTGTGCAGGTCCTTCGGAGAAGGCGTCAGCGCCGTGAACGCTCTGCGCGGCGTGGACCTGCGGGTGGCCGACCGCGAGTTCCTGGCGATCATGGGCCCGTCGGGCTCGGGCAAGAGCACGCTGCTGCACATCCTCGGGGCGCTCGATCGTCCCAGTGCCGGCTCGACCTCGATTCACGGCCGGCGCTATGACGATCTCGACGACCGGGCGCTGACGAGGCTGCGCGGCGAGGTGTTCGGCTTCATCTTCCAGTTCTTCAACCTTCTGCCCACGCTCACGGCCGCCGAGAACGTGCTGCTGCCAGCGCTGGTGGCGGGCGAGCCGCCGAGCCGCTACGCGCAGCGCACCGACGAGCTGCTCTCGCTGGTCGGCCTCTCCGACCGCGCCGCGCATCTGCCCAGCGAGATGTCGGGCGGGGAGCAGCAGCGCGTCGCGATCGCGCGCGCCCTGCTGCGCCGGCCCGAGGTGCTGCTCGCCGACGAGCCGACCGGGAACCTCGACTCGGCGGCGGGCGCGAACGTGCTCGGCCTGCTGCGCAAGCTCGTCGACGACGGACAGACGGCGGTGATGGTCACTCACGACGGCGCCGCCGCGGCGCTGGCCGACCGCGTGGTGTTCCTGCGCGACGGGAAGATATTCAGCGAGATCCCCGGCGGGGACGGCGCCCGCATCAGCAGGGAGCTCTCGCGCCCGCCCGCCGCACCGATCGGGGTGACCGCCAGGGAGGCGGCGTGAGCGGACGCCGGCGTCCAGCCGGCGCGCGGGTCAGCTCGCTGACCGGGCTCAGCCTGCGCTCGCTGCGCGCACGACCGCTGCGCTCGGTCCTGACGGCGGGCGCGATCGTGCTCGGCGTGGGGATGATGTTCGGGGTGCTGCTGCTGGTCGGCACGATCCACTCCACGTTCGGCCAGCTCTTCGACTCGATCTACGGCAAGACGGACGTCGTCGTCTCCGGCCGGCAGTCCGCCGGCGCGCTGCCCGCCTCCACGATCCAGCGCGTGCGCGCGGTGCCCGGGGTGAAGGCCGCCTCGGGCAGCATCGCCTCGATCTTCCGCATCCTCGACAGCAGCGGCAAGGCGGGCCGCACCGCCTCGGCCCAGGTGTACGTCGTCGGCGTCGACGTCAGCCAGCCGGAGATGAGCAGCGCCGAAAACGTGGCCGGGCACGCGCCGGTCGAAGGCACCGACGAGATCAGGCTCGACAGGGACTGGGCGGCCGAACATAACCTCTCGGTCGGCAGCAGCCTGCGCGTCTCGACCCCCACCGGCGTGCGCGCGCTGCGCGTCTCCGGCCTGTACACGTTCCCCGGCGGCCTGAACCTCGGCGGCTACGGCACGGGCGAGATGGCGATCGGCGACGCGCGCCGCATCATGGACAAGCCGGCCACGTGGGATGAAATCTCCGTGCAGGCGAACGCCGGGGTGAGACCCGAAACGCTGCGCAGTCGCATCAGCGCGGCGCTGGGACGCGGCGTGGAGGTCGCGACGCCTGCGACCAAGAGCCAGGAGAGCCAGGAACAGCTCGCGTCGCTGGACGTGATCCTCTACTTCTTCTCCGGCATCGCGCTGTTCGTCGGCGGCTTCCTGATCCTCAACTCCTTCAACATGACGGTGCTGCAGCGCATGCGCGAGATCGGCACGCTGCGCGCGCTGGGCGCTCCGCCCCGGCGCGTCGCGCGCACGATCCTCATCGAGGGAGTGCTGCTGGCGCTCGTGGGCTCGGTTTTCGGTCTGGCGCTCGGCGCGGGGCTCGCCTCGCTGCTGCTACGCGCGATGAAGAGCTTCGGCATGCCGGTGGCGGGCGTGCACTACTCGCTCGGCGCCGGGATCGCGGCGGTGGCCGCCGGAGTCCTCGCAACGCTCCTCGGCGCCGCCTGGCCGGCGTTCAAGGCCGGACGCGTGGCGCCCGTGCGGGCGCTGATCGGCGGCGGCGAGAAGCCGCACGTGACGAGCGCGCGCCGCGCGATCGTGGGGCTGGTCCTGTTCGTGCCCTCGATGGCCGCCGGCGGACTGCTGTGGTTCGGCAACCAGTCCAACGATCCGCTGGTCGGCATCGGCGCCACCGCCTCGACGATGGTGATGTTCGTCGGCATGGTGCTGCTCGCGCCGTTCGTGGTCCTCCCGCTGGTGCGGCTGATGGCAGCTCCGCTGCAGCGGGCGATGCCGGCCGAGGGCCGGCTTGCGGCCGACGCGGCGCGCACCAGCCCCGGACGCACCGCGGCGACCGCGGCCACGCTGCTCATCTCTCTTTCGGTGGTCGTCGTCAACGCCACCGTCGCCTCCAGCTTCGTCGGGTCGGTCGAACGCGAGATCGACAGCGCGTTCTCGCGCGATCTGACGGTGCAGCCGATCGGCTACCAGGAAGCCGGCGGGCCACAGCCCGGGCTCTCCACGCGCCTGCGCGACCAGATCGCGGCGCTGCCGCAGACCGGAGTGGTGGCCAGCCGCCGCTCGCTGTTCGTGCACAACCTGCCCGGCGGCGGCTCGCAGGGCGTGCTCGTCGGCTACGACCCCTACCAGTACCGGCGCGTGGACAAGGTGCAGTACACCGGCGCCCCGCTGCAGGAGGTGCTGCGCGGGCTGGCACAGGGTGGCGTGGTGCCCGCCAAGTCCTACGCGCAGCAGCGCAACCTGCACGTCGGCGGACGCCTGCGCCTGGAAGGCCCGAGCGGCGTGCGCAGCGCGCCGATCGTGGGGATCGCGGAAACGCTCGAACTCGGCGGGCAGGTCGTGCAGATGTCGCTGGGGACGATCGCCTCCGTCTACGGCATGCACACGGACTCTCAGCTCGTCGTCAAGGCATCCTCCCCTGCGGCGCGCGGCGCGCTCACGCAGCGCGTGAATGCGCTGCTTGAAAAGGAATACCCGGGCCTGGAAGCGCTATCGCAGGCCGAATTCAAGAAACACACGACCGACCTGATCAACCAGCAGTTCTCCTTCTTCAACGCGATCGTCGGCATCGCCGTGCTGGTCGGCGTGCTCGGGATCATCAACACGCTCAGCATGTCCGTGCTGGAGCGCACCCGCGAGATCGGCGTGCTGCGCGCGCTCGGCGCCTCACGCTGGCGCATCCGGCGCACGATGGCCAACGAGAGCCTGCTGATCTCGCTCGCCGGCACCCTCTCCGGCATCATCGCCGGGCTCGCCATAG
Organism: Solirubrobacterales bacterium; assembly: GCA_027315115.1. Classification (GTDB taxonomy): domain Bacteria; phylum Actinomycetota; class Thermoleophilia; order Solirubrobacterales; family Solirubrobacteraceae; genus Palsa-744. Next base: position 42,717 of record DAHUYQ010000007.1, read on the forward strand.
CCGTGGTGTGGATCCTGGGCATGCGGGCCACCTCGTTCCCCGAAATGTCGATGTACCTGCCCGTCTCGCTGCTCGTCACGATCGCCGTGCTGGGCGTCGTGATCGGCGTGCTCGCCGCGATCCTTCCCGCTCGCCGCGCGGCCAAGCTTCAGCCGCTGGCGGCGCTGCGGTACGAGTGAGATGCCGGTGTTCGCCGACCAGTTCCTGCCCGTCTTCGACATCTCGACCGAGCTGGCCGTGCCCGTCGAAGCCGACAGCGCGACCACATGGAGCACGCTGATGGCGGCCGACCTCATGGAAATGGGCCGGCGCCGGCCGATGCTCGGGCTGCTCGGCGCCGTGCGCGCTCTGCCCGAGCTCGCAACCCACGTGCTGCGCGGCCAGCGTCCGCCCCGCGCGCCCAGCCACATGACGCTGCGTGACACGACCGAGCTGCCGGCCGGCTCGGGGAGCTGGACGCTGCTCGGCGAACGGCCCGGGCGGGAGATTGCGCTCGGCCTGGTCGGCAGGTTCTGGCGGCCGGCGATCTCCTACGCCGACGTGCCGGCGGAGGCGTTCAAGGACTTCGCCGAGCCCGGCTACGCGAAGACCGTCTATGCGCTCGGCGTCCAAGCGCTCGCCGGCGAGCGCACGCTCCTGTGGGCTCAGATGCGCACGACGAGCACCGACGAGCACGCGAGACGCTGGTTTCGCCGCTACTGGACCTTCGGCGTCGGCTCCGGCGCGCAGCTGCTCGTGGGCGGGCTGCTTGAGATCGTGCGGGATGACGCCGAGAGCGGCGGGGCTTGAATGGGACTACGCGTCCTCGACAAGCTGGGCGACAGCATTGACCGCGCGGCGGTGGCGACTTGCGGTAGCCCGCCAGCCGCCTGGCCCAAGCGACCTAGCTGACGCGCCCGGCGCCACCGGCCGCATACAGAAACCGTGGGCCCGCGGTTCCGTCACGCCCCGGGACCTCCATGGGCATCAGCCGCGCCGCGGTGATGCGCAGCGCGTGCATCTGTGCCATCGCCGGCCCGAGCGCGGCGGGCTCGCCGCCGAACGTGCGCTGAAGCTCGTCGATCAGCAGCGTGAACGTGCCGTCGAGCTGATCGGAGACCCGCGCGACTTCCGAGTCCGGCGGCAGGGGGATCTCGGGCGGGTTTTCGATCATCGGCCAGACGCCGGCATCGTCGAGTCCGATCGTCGGTGGTCCCCACTCGTAGCCCTCCGGCGCCGCCGGATCGCGGTTGAGGGTCTCGTGGCGCTGGATCTGCTCGAAGCGGTAGTAGTGGGCCAGCTCGTCGTCCGGGTCCTCCGGGCTCTGTGCTGTGCCCTCCCCCTGCTCCACGATCAGCTCGATCGCCTTCAGCGCGCCTTCGAGGTTCAGCACCGCATGTAGCTGGCTCTGGTCGATCCAGCCCGTCACCTGCCGCGACACGTCGCCGGTGAAGACGCCCTCGCCGAGCTCTCTCATCAGGTTCCCGACCGCTTCGTAGAACTCTCCGATGGTGTGGTATCCGGCCTGTCCGCGAATGCGGTCTTCCGGGAAGTCCAGCGGGTGCTCGGGCTCCTCGATCGTCATGAACGTCTTGATGCTGGCCTGCGAGAGCCGCGCCAGCGGCACGATGAATTCAGGGCCGCCGGGCTCGTCGCCGATTTCCATCGGCAGCGGGGCCGGATAGCGCAGCACCGCCGCCGCCAGATTCGGCGTGCCGCCGACGGCATTGAGCATGTTGCAGGCCAGCGAGAGGTGCAGCATCTCCTCGATCACGACGCTGCGGACGATCGCGCCGGCGGCGGCGTTGGCCCCAGGCTTGATGGAGAACAGCGCTGTCAGATACGGCGGGATCGTCCCCATCTCCAGCGCGATCGCGTTGCCGAGCGCGGTGCGCAGATCTTCGACCGTCTCAAGCGGCTGTCGTGGCAGGAACAGCATCTGGCGGCTCTCCTTCCGCCGGGCCCGCGCGCCCGGCTACGGGGGACACTGGTGCTCCATCCAGGACTTGAACGTCGCGATGTCCGCGCCGCTGAGGGCGGGCAGCGGCGGCGGCGGCATCGGCCCGGCCGACCCTTCCCCGGTCAGGGCTTCATAGATGATCTGCGCGTTGGCCTTGACCGCCGCGTATTCGCCAAGGTCGAATCGCCAGAGCATGTTTTCGCGGTACGGCACCAGCATCGGCGCGATGTCGGCGGCGAACGACGGGCTCATGGCTTCCCGGGCAGCGAGTAGACGTTGAGCATCCCGCCGCTGCGGCCCGCCACGAGCGCCCCGGCCACCACGTATTCGCCGGCGAGCGCCGGCCCCATGCAGTAGCCGTAGCCGCCGCTCATGCCGCCGGTCTGCGGACCGAAGCTCTCGGTGTCGGCCCACAGCAGCTTTCCGTCCGTCGCCGAGAAGGCGTAGAGCGCGACCCGCGTGGTCGCCATGAAGACGACGTCGTTGGCGACCGCGGGGACGCTGAGGCCGCTCTCGCCGCCCATCTTGTAGAGCGGGTTGTCCTCCTGCGCCGCGATCGCGTAGCGCTGCGGGTCGCCATCGTCGAGCGGCCAGGCATCCTGGAGCGAGGCCCAATCCAGCGCCCGGATGAACGGGGTGGTTGGCGCGTCGATGCCAGGGCTAAGGTAGTGGTAGTTGTTGCCGCCGAGCCCGATGAACAGCTTGCCCTGAGCGCCGCAGACCGCGGCCGTGCTGTAGGTGCCCATGTAGTTCTCGCCCTGGACCTGGTTGGACTTCTCGTTGGGGATCACGGGCGCGGGCGCGGTCGGTTCGTCGGGCCCGTGGGGGTCGACGGTCGCGACCTGCGTGCCGTCACGGTGCAGCGGCAGAAGCTGGCGCACTCCGACGATCTCGAAGGTGCGGGCGTCGAAGACGACGTAGGCGCCGTTCTTGCAGCCGATTCCCAAGAGCTTGCGGCCGTCGAGCTCGTAGAGCGTCGGCGAGCCGCCGATGTCGACGTCGATGTCCGACGGGCGATAGCTCGAGGAGGCGGGAATCTGCACGCTGGCCACGAACTGGCCCGTCGAGCCCTTCAGGACGAGGACGCTGTTGGTGTATCCCGGCGTCGGCAGCGGGCCGTCGGGCTGGGGGTTGCCCGTGGCGCAGTAGAGCTGGTCCAGCTCGGGATCGAAGGCGATCGACGACCAGACCGAGGCGCCCTTCACCTTCACAGTTCCGGTGAACGTCGTGAACCCCTTCGGCGGCGGCGAGACGACAGTGTTCGACGGCAGCTCGTTCGGGAGGTTGTGGCGGCCGGCTTCGTACTGACATGTGCAGAAGATCCAGCTCACGTCGCCCGTCGCGGCGTCGAGGCAGTAGACGAATCCGTAGAGCGAGGGGTTCTCCCCCTCTCCCATGCCCACGTACACGCGACCGTCGCAGAGCACCGGCGAGGACCACCCGGCGGCCTTCGGCGCGTCGCCCGAGTCGTTGGTGACCGGCTGGTTGTGCGCAAGGTCGGCGTGGCGCAGATCGGTCACCCACCGCAGCGACAGATCCTCTTCGGAGAGGCAGTAGAGCTTGCCGTTGAACGCGCTGAACACGACGCAGCCGTCGGCTACCGCGGGCGTGCACCCCATGCCGCAGAACCCGTGCGAGTCGCGTTCGTCGATCGGGATCTCCCACGTGTAGCGGGCCACGATCTCCCCGCTTGCGAGGTCGATCTTCAGCATCTGCCCCCCGATCTGCGTGGCGACCTCGAGCGCGTTCGCCAGTCCCACGTAGGCGTATGCGCCCACCACCGCGGGCGTGGAGAGGACCGAGCCGGGCACCTCGATCGAGTGCAGCAAAGCAAGCGCCGGGACGGTCTCGGCGGTGATGCGGGTGTCGGTCACCTCGCCGCTGTGGGCGAGGTCGCCATGGAACATCCACCAGCCGGCAGACATCATCTCGCGAGAGGCAGGTAGGTGGCAGCGAGCAGTCCGGCGGCGACCCATGCGACGCGCGCACGGCTTCCCAGGCCGCGCGCCAGGCGCGCGCCGACGGCGAGGCCGAGCAGCGCCAGCACGGCGCTCGCGACACCGGCCGGCGCCGGGGCGGCCGGCGAAAGCAGGTTGTCGAGCGAGAGCGCGACGGCGACGGTGGCCACGACCGCCCAGGCCGACCAGCGGCGGCTCGATGCAGCGAACGCGCTCGCCGCCACGACCACTGTGAGCGCGTATGCGCAATAGAGGACGGCCATGCCGGCCAGCACCGCCAAGTGTGTCCCGGAAAGCGTCGCGTACAGCGAGGCGAGCCCGTCAGCCAAGCCGAAGAGCACGGACGCCGCGACCCGTTCCGGCGCACGCGGCAGCAGCGACGCGAGCGCGAGACCGGCCACGAGGCTATCCAGGCTCAGCCAACCGGCGTGGAAGAAGGGCATATGCGGCCGCTATCCGATGCGGGCGAGCGTTGGTCTGGAAGTCAGCGAGGCGCCGCGGTCCTGGGCTGGCCCGGGCCGCGTCGAGCCAAGCCGCGACGAGCCCCTGCGATCAGCCTCTCCTGGCTGGAGATCGACACGGGTGGTGTGGTCATGATCGAGGAGCAAGCTGGTCCACCTGCAACGGATCCGCGGCGTGCATACTAACGGACTTCGCAACGTAACTGGGATCTCAGGTGGAGGCCCCGCCCGTCTCGATCGCATACGCCGCGCACACGTCCGAGGGCCGCTCCCGTAGCCTTATCCGACATGCCCGAGATAGCAGCGCCTCATCACCATCACGACCATGACCAAGAGCATGGGCACGGGCATTCGCATGGCCTGATCGACCCGAGCATCAAGCGCTCGCGTGATGGGATCAGAGCGGTCTCGCTGTCGCTGGCGGTGCTCGGTCTCGCCGCGCTCGCCCAGACAGCGGTCTTCGTTCTCAGCGGCAGCATCGCGCTGCTGGCCGACCTGATCCACAACTTCGGCGACGCGCTCACCGCGATCCCGCTGGGGATCGCCTTCGCGCTGCGCTCGCAGCTTGCCGAGCGGCGCGCCGGACTGGCCGTCGTCGCCGCGATCTTCATCAGCGCCTGCGTCGCCGGAGTCGAGGCCGTGCGGCGACTCGTCCATCCAAGCGCGCCCACGCACCTGCTGGTGCTCGCGCTCGCGGGCGCGATCGGGTTCGCCGGCAACTTCCTCGCCGCACAGGTCCGCACGCGGGCCGGACGCCGTCTGGCAAGCGCGGCTTTGATCGCCGACGGCGACCACGCACGCGCGGACGCCTACGTCAGCCTCGCCGTGATCGCCTCGGCGCTGGTCGTCGCCGCCGGCGTGCCCATCGCGGACCCGATCATCGGCCTTGTGATCTGCGTGGTGATCCTGCGCATCACCTGGCAGTCCTGGCTGACCATCCGCGGTCACCACACGCACTGAGCCGAGGGGGCCATGCCGCGGCTCCCGGGCGCCGCAGATGCCAGGCGCCGTAGACCGTAGAGACCCCGCAGCGCCGCTGCGGCGAGACGCGGACGATCATGCGGTCGCCGCCGCCTATCGTCCACTGGGATGTCCGATCCGATCACGCGCCGCAGCCTGATAGGCAAGGGGCTGATAGCGGAACGGGCAGCCACAGGCACCCGGCGCAATCCTCGGTGCTGATGCCATCCCGGCCGGGCACCTGGCGTCAGCGTACGCTCAGGCGGGGCCGGGCAGTGGCGCTCGCCGCGCTGACAGCGGCGGCAGCGATGATCGTGCTGCTGGTGGCCAGCGGCGGCCAGGGCAAGCATCGCGGACTCAGGAGCGCACGCGCGAAGCACGGCGCGCATGCCGTCGTCCCACGACAAGGCGGCGGCCCCGCGATCAGCGCCAACCTGAGGCCCGGGTCGAGCCCGAACGTGCTGCCGGGGCCCATCTTGATCGCCGACCGCGACAACAACCGCCTGCTCGAGATCAGCCCCCAGGGGCGTGTGCTCTGGCGCTTTCCCCGCCCAGGCGATCTGGCCCCGGGGCAGAGCTTCCTCTCGCCCGACGATGCATTCTTCTCACCCGGTGGAGGCAAGATCGTCGCCACGCAAGAGGACGATTTCGCGATCAGCGTCATCAGCCTCGCCAAGAGCCGCATCATCTACCGCTACGGCCATCCCGGTCAACCGGGCTCGGCGCCGGGCTACGTGTACAACCCCGACGACGCGATGCTCCTGCCGTCCGGGAAGCTGCTCGCGGCGGACATCATGAACTGCCGCCTGCTAGTGATCCGGCCACCGGCGCATCATCCGCTCCACCAACTGGGCGTGACCGGCGACTGCGAACACCGACCCGGCCTCAGCTATGGCAGCCCGAACGGGGCCTTTCCGATGGCAAACGGCGACACCGCGGTCACCGAGATCAACGGAGACTGGCTGGACGTCCTCTCGCCCGACGGCCGCGCTGTTGCCGTGACGCATCCGCCGGGCTTCACCTACCCGTCAGACACCAACGAGCTACGGCCAGGGATCTTCCTCTCAGCCGACTACACCGACCCGGGCGCGCTCGAGGCGTTCACGGCCGGCGGCCGACTGCTGTGGCGCTACGAACCCAAAGGCAGACGGGCGCTCGACCGGCCCTCACTCGCGTTGCCGCTGCCAAACGGAGACGTCCTCGCCAACGACGACGGGAACGACCGCGTGATCGTCGTCGACCCGCACACCGACAAGATCGTCTGGCAGTACGGGCATACACACGTGCCCGGCTCCGGCGAAGGCTTCCTGAGCAATCCAGACGGGGTTGACCTCGCTCCCCCGGACTCGCTCACACAGCGCTTCGCCGCCGGCATGCGCGCGCCGTGACAAGGAGCTCCGGGATCGCCTCGCGTGGCGGCTGAGCGGCTGAGAGACCTGGATGTCGCTGGGCGATTGCACCCTCAGCTCGAGCGGCCCGCTCCAGTCGCTGACCGACTGGAGGCGGCCGTCCGGGTGATGAACGGTCGCGATCAGCCCGAAGGCGAACGGCGATTCCGGGTTGGTGCAGGTCCACCAGTTGCTCCGCCATATGATCGCTTCATGCCCTTCACGCACAGGAACATCAAGGCGGATCTGGAGGACATCGGCTTCAAGTTCGACGGCGCGCCGGACCTGGAGTTCCGCACGGCGACCGCGGCGCTCGCGCTCGAGCAGTCCGCCCTGAGCTATCAGCGCGTCCCGCCCGGCTATCGCTTTCCCTACGGCCACACGCACAAGACGCAGGAGGAGGTGTATGTGGTCGTGCGCGGGAGCGGGCGGATGAAGGTCGACGAGGAGATCGTCGAGCTTGCGGAATGGGACGCGGTGCGCGTCCCACCCGGCTCGTGGCGAGGCTACGAGGCCGGCCCGGAGGGCCTTGAGATCCTCGTCGTCGGCGCGCCCAACCTCGGCGAGGGTACGCGCGAGGACGTCGAAGGCCGGCGCGACTGGTGGGCTGCCCAGTAGAGCCGGATCTCCGAGCGATGTCGATTTCGGCCTGCCTCGTTCGACGTGCGGGTAGAACCACCCCACCGACCACAAGGAGACTGAGATGCGTTTTATGGTTCTGGTTCCCGGGAGCCCCGAGTCCGAGGCGGGCGAGATGCCCAGCACGGAGATCCTGGAGGAGATGACGAAGTACAACGAAGAGCTCGTCAAGGCAGGCGTGATGCTCGCCGGCGAGGGGCTGCACCCGACATCCAGGGGCGCAAAGGTCCGCTTCGACGGCGGCGAGCGCACGGTGATCGACGGCCCGTTCACCGAGGCCAAGGAGATCGTCGCGGGCTACTGGGTCTGGGAGTGCTCCTCGCGCGAGGAGGCGATCGAGTGGCTCAAGCGAGCGCCGTTCGGCGGAGGTGTGGAGATCGAGCTGCGCCAGATCTTCGAGAACGAGGACTTCGGCGAGCAGCTCACGCCCGAGCTGCGCGAGGCAAACGAGCGCCTGCGCGAGCAGACCGCCCGGAATTAGGCGCATGAGATCGTCCGCCACCCATCGTGCGGTCGAAGCGGTGTGGCGGATCGAGTCGGCCCGGCTGATCGCCGGGCCGACTCGCATCGTGCGCGACCTGTCGGTGGCCGAGGATCTGGCGCAAGACGCGCTGCTCGCCGGGCAGGTCGAAGACGTGCAGGACGATGTGCTGCGCCTGATCTTCATGGCCTGCCGGGACGCCGAGGACCCCAACGGCGCCGGATCGCAAGCATCAATAATGATGTCTTAGGGGCGAAAATCGCGATAACGCATCGCAACTGATCGCTCATCGCGGGAGAACGCTGCTAAGCTAGGCATCTTAGTTGATGCGTTAACGTCGTTTATCGTCTTAACCGATCAGAACTGATGCGCCTTTCCGACGCCCACACGGATGCTGCGGTGCTCGCCGAGCTCGGCGGCAGGATCGCCCACCATCGCCTGCAGCGCAACTGGACCCAGGCCGACCTGGCGCGCGAGGCCGGGCTCGGCCAAGCGACCGTGCAGCGCGTCGAGAACGGCAGGTCGGTGCAGATGACATCGATGGTCAGACTGCTGCGAACGCTCGGGCTGCTGGAAGCGCTCGACGCCGCGATCCCCGAGTCGGTGCGACTGCCGATCGCAGAGCTCGAACGCGAGCAGCGCAGAACGCGCCGCCGAGCCCGCGCGCGGCGCGAGCCGACGCAGGAGCCGCGCGAGCGGTGGACCTGGGACGACGAGCCCCGAGCGGGGCAATGACCGTCTCCGAAGTCACGCTGTGGGGAACGCGGATCGCCGCGGTCTCGATCGATCAGGGCGAGCGCTACGCGACCTTCCAGTACGACCCGGCCTTCGCGCGCAGTGGCATCGAAATCTCGCCGATCCGAATGCCGCTGCGCGAGCAGCCCTACCGCTTTGCCGGGCTGCCGCAGGACGCCTTCGGCGGACTGCCGGGCCTGCTGGCAGACTCCCTGCCCGACCGCTGGGGCACCGCGCTTGTCAACGCATGGCTCGCCTCCCAGGGCCGCGATGAGTCGAGCTTCGACGTCGTGGAGCGCCTCTGCTACGTCGGCACGCGCGGAGCGGGAGCGCTGGAGCTCCAGCCGGCGCGCGAGCCGGCCTCCGCCGTCGCCGCCGAGCTCCAGGTGCGGGAGCTCGTGCGGCTTGCCAGCGAGGTGCTCGCCGACCGCGCGGAGTTCGTGACCGAGCTTCGCCAGAACCCCGACGAGGAGGCGATGAAGGCGATCCTCGCCGTCGGCAGCTCAGCCGGCGGCGCTCGCCCGAAGGCGTTCATCGCCTACAACGAGGTGAGCGGCCAGGTTCGCTCTGGCCAGCTCGACGCGGGCGAGGGCTTCCGCCAATGGGTGCTCAAGTTCGACGGCGTGCGGCAGGCCGGCGACCACGGCCTGACCGACCCGCAGGGATGGGGAGCGGTGGAGTACGCCTACTCGAAGCTCGCGCGCGCCTCAGGGATCGAGATGACCGACTGCCGGCTGCTGGAGGAGAACGGCCGGCGCCACTTCATGACGCGGCGCTTCGATCGCCCCGACGGCGGCGGCAAGCTTCACATGCAGACGGTGGGCGCGTTGGAGCACGTCAGCTACAACGAGCCGGGCAGCTACAGCTACGAGCAGCTCATGCTGCTGATCCGCCGCCTCGGGCTTGGCACGCCGGTCGTGCAGCAGCAGTTTCGCCGCATGGTCTTCAACGTCGTGGCACGCAACCAGGACGACCACGTCAAGAACACCGCGTTCCTGATGGACCGCGACGGCGGCTGGCGGCTGGCGCCGGCCTACGACCTGACCTGGGCCTTCAGCCCTGGCAACCGCTGGCTCGACACTCACCAGATGACGATCAACGGCAAGCGCGACGGCTTCACCGTCGCCGACCTGCGCGCGGTCGCACAGCACGCGGGCCTGCCACGCGGACGCGCCGAGCGCATCCTCGGCGAGATCACCGACGTGGTCGCCGGCTGGCCGGCGGTGGCGCAGGAGGTCGGCGTCGAGGAGCGGCTTGCGCAGCGGATCGCCGACGCGCACCGGCTGGCGCTGCCGCGGGGCTGAGCCCGGCCGGCTGGCCAGGCCAGAACCTGGCCGGCCGCGCGCCGCGCGTACCGCCACTCGCGTGCCGTTCGGCGCCCGGATCGCCACCCGGTAGGCTGCCGGCATGGCGCCCAAGCTCGTCCTGCACGTCCTGCCGCCGTCGCATCCCTGCATGACGGCGACGGCCGCGCTGCGCCTGAAGGGCCTGGAGCACGAGCGCGTCGAGCTCGCGCCGGGCCCGCACGTCGAGCAGATGCGCGCGATCTACGGAGAGGAGCGCCACACCGTCCCGGGCATGCTGGTCGACGGCGAGCCGGTCCACGGCTCGCGGGCGATCCTCGCGCGGCTGGAGGAACTGGCACCCGAGCCGGTGCTCTACCCGAGCGACACGGTTCGCGAGGCCGAGCGCTGGGGCGAGCAGGAGCTGCAGGACCTCGGCCGGCGGCTGCCGTGGGGAGCCCTGCACTTCCGCCCGGAGGCGGTGGGCACCTTCGGGGGCGTCGGCCCGCTCGACGGCGCGGGCACCGATTTCGCTATCCGCCTGGTCCGCGGAACCTGGAAGTACCACGGCATCACGGCGGCGCGACTGCAAGAGGACCTCGCGGGCCTCCCGGACAAGCTCGCGCACGTGCAGAAGCTCGCCGACGAGGGCGTCATCGGCGGCGAGCAGCCCAACGCGGCCGACCTGCAGATCGGCGCGACGTTGCGCGTGCTGCTGACGCTCGGCGACCTGCGCCCGCTGCTGAGCGACAGTGCCGGCGAACGAATCGCGCTGAAGTGCTTCCCGGAGTACCAGGGGGACGTGCCGGCCGGCGCCTTCCCCGCCGGCTGGACGCCGACGGCCTGAGGGCCGGCGCGGGCTGAACACCATCCCGGCCTGAACACCGTCCCGGCCTACGACTCGCGCCCGCAGCCCGAGTACCGTCGCGGCCTGCGACTCGCGTCGCCACACCTTCGCTCACGCCCGGTCGAGCGCTCGCCGGTTGTCAGCCGGCCGCGGCTCCGACTTCCTGCGTGGCGAGGAATGCGCTGAGTGGCAGCAGATCGACCTCGACCTGGCGCATGCGCATGAGGAGATCCTCAGCCGGGATGGCGTCGAGTGTGGTGGCAAACGCGTTCACACGAAGTTCCCTGTTCGATCGGGAGATCGCTTTCGCGGCCGCTGTGGTCAGCCAGCGCGCGGATCTCGAGCGCCAACTCACCCTCGTCGGGCGCCGCGAAGTTCACCCGCGGGCCGCCGCGCAGCTTCTCGATGTCCGCTGGACGGCCGACCGAAAGCCGCCTGCCATGAGATCGCAGCTCGCTGCGATCGATGGTCACCCGCGCATCGAGCGCCGCCCGGACCACATCGAGATCGAAGCGTCGGCGTCCGCTTGGCGTCGTCTCAGAAAGGATTAGGCCACTGCGCGCATACGCTCGCACCGTCCCAGGGCTCACGTGCAAGGCTTCGGCGACCTTCTTGGTGCTGATCAAGCCGCTCATCGCAACACAGCTACCACATTCCTCGACGGCTTTCCGCGGTTTCTGCTGTTCCCGGAAAACGACCCGGCCACGTCAGGGCGGCGTCAGCCGCCGGTCAGCTCAAGAAGCTCGTCGAGCGACTGCACACGGGCTTGAGCGCCGCGCTGCGCCGCTTCGCGGATGCCGGGGAGCTGCCACCCTCAGCCACCACGCGCCTCGCCAACGCCCTGCGCGCGGGAGTGCTGGGCATCCAGGCACGCGCACGAGCCGGCGAGACCGGCGACGCGATCACGATGCTCGACGGCTTTCAAGCGCTGCTACCGCAAGCTCGTCGGCGGGCACGTTCTCATCAGGCACAGGCGGACCTGTCGGCATAGGGATCCTGCGTGCAGCGCCTCGTCAGGTCTGCGCCAGCGGGTAGCGGCGAACGAGAACTGGACGCTGCCGCGGCGCTCACGCCGATCTTCCGACTATTCAATTATCTAAATGCGTGAGCATATAAACGCATATAAACGCTTAGAATCGCCTAGAAACTCGTAGACCACCTTCTGGGCGGGACGAACCAGCGTAGGCGATGGCCCTGGAGCACGACGCGCGCGAAGGAAGGAGCGCCACCAGTGACGATCCAGCGGATGGACAACGTCGGCATCGTGGTCGAGGACCTGGACGCCGCCATCGCTTTCTTCACCGAGCTCGGCATGGAGCTGGAGGGCAGAGCGCAGATCGAGGGCCTCTGGGCGGACCGCACCGTCGGAATCGACGGCGTCCGCAGTGAGATCGCGATGATGCGCGTCCCGGACGGCCACGGCAGGCTGGAGTTGGCGACGTACCACGCCCCCGCGGCGATCCGCGCCAACCCGGAGAGCCCGCCGCCCAACATGCTGGGCCTGCACCGCGTCATGTTCGCCGTCGAGGACGTGGATGACACCGTCGCCCGCCTGCGCGGACATGGCGCCGAGCTCCTCGGTGAGGTGGCGCGATACGAGGACCGCTACCGGCTCTGCTACCTCCGCGGCCCCGCCGGCATCATCGTCGCCCTGGCTGAAGAGATCGGCTGACGTCAGCGGGCAGGCCGGCGTCGCCCGCGCGTCCTGCGACTCGACATCGCCGCCACCGTCAGAGCACGCCTCATCGGACGAAGCCGACAACCGGCGTCAGGGACGCGCGGTCGGGGCGGTCGAATCCCTGCCCCCGCGACGAAGCCTGGGCAAAGCGAGCGCGAGCGCGCCGCCGACCAAGAGCGCTCCGAGCACAGCGACTGCGACGATCGCCGCCGTGGGCCAGCCGCCGCCGGCGTCGCCCGCCGCCCCGTATGGGCCATCGTCATTCCCGTACATCATTCCGGGTCCCATGTCGTGCCCACCGCCGGCCGCCGCGCCATCGTGGTCGCGCAGGTAGCGGCTCATCCTTTCGGCAAGACCCGGGCCGCCGTAGCCGCCCATCATCGCGCCCATCCACCCGTAGAGCGATCCGTAGCGGCGCTCGGTCGCCACGCCTCCGCCGAGGTAGCGCTCGCCGAGATAGACGTGCATCGCCTCGGCGCCTCCGGAGCCCATCATCTGCTCCCACAGCGAGTCGGCTTCTTCGTGTGCCCGCGTGGAGCCGAGCGCTCGGCCCATCGCGTACTCGCCGACGAGCTCGTACCGCGAGCGGCTCAGGTGCGCGCGGCCCAGCTTGCCCGCGGCAACCTCGCTGACGATCTGGGCGCCTTGGCGTTCTTGCTGGCGCTCACTCGCGCCGGAGGAGGCGGCGGCGGTGCCCGCCACCGCGCACAGCAGGCCCAGCGTCAGCGCCGAGGCTGCGATCGTGCTGTGCAGGAGGCGTCTGCCGGTCATCGCGGGGCTCCGTGTTCGGCGTGCGCGCAAGCCTTGGCTGCGAGCGGTATGCGCTCATCATCGCCTCCCAAGCGATGCTCGCCAATGTCGGAACGCCCCGATTCGGCTACGTAATAAGCGGCGCCTACCCTGCCGGTCGCGCGCCGTAGTCCTGGTCGCTGACGTGCTCGCCCCAGGTGACCGCGTTTCCCTGGTCGTCCGCTTGGTGCATGGCGACGTGGACCATGAAGCGGTCGGGGGCGGCGCCGTGCCAGTGCCTCTCGCCGGGCTCGAAGAACACGCGGTCGCCCGGCCTGATCTCCTCGACGGGGCCTCCATCGCGCTGGCAGCGGCCCACGCCCTCGGTCACGAAGATCGTCTGGCCCAGCGGGTGGGTGTGCCAGGCGGTGCGGGCGCCCGGCGTGAAGTGGACGTTGATGGCGGCGATCCGGTAGGGCTCCGCGGGCTCGGCGATCGTGTCGAGGAACACGTCGCCCGTGAACCAGTCGGCCGGACCCCTCTCGGTCGCGTCGCCGCTGCGGGTGATCTTCATGGCTGCTCCTTTCAACGCCGGCGTTGTCGGTTACCGCGTCCAGCCCATCGTAGGCCGCGCCGCGCAAATCATCGGCTGATCCCACACCGTCCCAGGATTGGTCCCCATGGCTCGGCTTGCTCATGGCGGCCGACACCCATGCCGAGGGAGGCACTTGTGGTTGGCTCTCAGCGCCCCTATCGTCGTGATCGCGATGACTGCCAAGGACACGTTGCTGGAGCGAGTGCCTCTGTTCACAGAGGCGCAGGCGACCGTGGCGTTGCGTGCCGTGGAAACCCAGGCCGAACTCACTGATTATCTTGATCAGGAGGCCAAGCTCTCAGACGAGGAGATCAAGGCGCGCGAAAGCGCCTGGGCCCAGACCAACGCTCGCGAGGCAGTCCGCGAAGAGCCTTGGTAGCCCGCGGAAGCGTCATCTGGCTGGAGCGCGAGGTGGAGGGACGTGCCCGGCGAACAGCCGGCGAGCGGTGTCCGTCACCGCTCCAGCCGCACTGTGCCCCCTACGCGACCCGAGGGTCAAGAGCGCCAGCTCGCCGGGCCCGCCGGCGCTCCGGGGCGCGAGCGCCGGAGGGATCCTCGGCGGCCGGCTCGGCTGCGGCGGCGATCGCCCGCAGGGCCGCCAGGTGCCCGCGCAGGGCCGTGCGTCCCAGCTCGGTGAGCGCGACCTGCCGCCGGGACCGGGCATCCACCCGCACGCGGGAGACCTCAACGTACCCGGCTTCGGCGAGCGCCGAGAGATGCTTGCTCAGAACCGAATCGGAGATCTCCAGGCCGTCGCGGATGTCGGAGAAGGGCAGGCGCCGGACGGGCGAGAGCATCGCGCATATCTGCAGGCGCAAGGGCGCGTGGATCAGCTCGTCGAACGCCGCATGGCTCACTTCTGCCACATCCGAGAAGCACGGCGCCGATAGGAAGCCTTCGCGGCCAACAGGCAGACCGCGACGATCACCGTGACGGCCGCGCCAAACTCCCAGCTCGCCAGCGCGGAGTTGCCGTCGCCGGCAAGCAGATGGGGGCCGATCACGCCGCCGACGAGCACCGCGACAGCGATGAGCGCCACTTCAGCGACACCCCACCTGGGCTTCGGCAGCGAACGCAACGGACGCCACCGGTTGGCAGCGGACATCCTCAGAAGCTCGGCAACGAGCCACACGACCGCGACGATGCTCACGACGTCTCCCGGGCCCTTGTGCGCGGGCGCAACCGTCTGCGCTCCGCAGAAGACGCTCAACGCGAGGATGAGCCCCACCGGCGGCGTAGCACGACGGGTCGATGCGTCGTGCGCCCGGCGGGCGGCCCGCAACTGCTCTCGAGCCGCGCTGGGAGGGGTAGGACGCGACGGCTGGCTTTCCATACCGGAAAGTTAGCACACGACTTGCCGGTGCGGAAAGTCGCGAGCGGGGAGCGCGGCGCGAGCTCCGCGTGCTGAGCGATGGCGATCTGCGCGTGCCGCGTCCGCAGGGCCGCAGCACGCGATCTCGGGGCCCAGCCGTGGCGGGCCGCTCAGGCGACCCGGTACTTGATGTGCGTCACGCCCGGGGCATCCACAGCGCGGACCTGCTCGAGCTTCAGAGAGTCTCGCGCGAGCCCCTCGAACAGCCGCTCGCCGGCGCCGAGGATCACCGGCGCGATCGAGAGATCGACCTCGTCGACGAGACCCGCCGCCAGGTACTGGTTGGCTGCCGACGCGCCTCCGGCAAGCCAGACGTCGCGTCCCTGCGCGGCGGCTTTCGCCTGCCTGAGCGCAGACTCGATGCCGTCGGTGACGAAATGGAACGTCGTGCCCCCCTGCATCTCCAGAGGCCTGCGCTCGTGGTGCGTGAGCACGAAGACCGGATGGTGGTAGGGCGGGTCCTCGCCCCACCAACCTCGCCAGGACTCATCGGGCCACGGTCCGCGAATCGGGCCGAACATGTTGCGACCCATAATCGTCGCGCCGATGTTCGCCCGACGCTCCTCCACGACCTCCGAGCTGGCATTGATCTCGCCGCCCTGCTCGCCATGCATCTCCCGAAACGCCTTGAGCGGGAAGAACCACTCGTGCAGCGCCATCGCGCCCTCGCCAAGCGGGTGCTCCTCGCTCTGGCGCGGCCCGGCGACGTAGCCGTCGAGGGACATCGTGATCGTGAGTCTCAGCTTGCTCATCCCGCTCCATCGTATCTACGAGCAGTGCAGCGATCTCACGGCCGGAACCTGATCGAGCTCGCGGCGGGATGCTCGTTGGGCGCGATCGCCGACGCGCCGACGCATGCCGTGCCTGCCGTTTGCATGTTGACGTAGCCGAGCGGACATGCGCGCCAAATCGCCGCCACTGATGTCGCTACAATGTCCCACAGCCGAGACAGTGAGGGGATATGGCGGCCGCACAGACATACGAGCAGAGGCTTGGAGCGCTCGACAGAACGGTCGAAGATCTGCAGGACGGGTTCCTGCAGGCCATCGAGCACCTACGTCGAACACCCGAGGCCGGCTTTTCCTTCGAAGACCACTGGGAGGACATCGCGCGAAGGATGAAGGGGCTTCGCGACGAGATCGATGCCGAGGACTTCGACAAGGACCAGCTCGCGACGCTCGCGACGGCGCTCTTGGACATACGGGATCTACTCGAGGAAGACCCTCGCAACAACCTTGACATCTGCGATCAGCTCATGATCGTGCTCGAGCGCATCCGCCACGTAGTGCGAGACGCGCTCGACGAGCACGTGACAGGCGTGCCGGATGATGTCGGAATGGTGATGAGCGACCTGCGCACGTGGCTACAGCGCGTGCCGGATCAGGCGATCGCAGACGTCCTCGGCGTGGACAGACGCACACTGTCGCGCTGGCGAGGTCAGGCTACCCGGCCCCGGCGCGAGCTTCGCGTCTTTGCCCGCCTCGTCGCGATCCTTCGGCATAACTGGGATGCCGATGGCGTCATGGCGTGGTTCAACAGGCCGCGCCGCGACCTTGATGGCCGCAGACCAGCATCCGTGTTGAATGACCCCAATTGGGAGGATGCGCTGATCAGCGCGGCGCGCTCTGGGCGCAGCCAATATGCCACGTAGGCAGCCCACCTTCATAGATCAACTCGTGATCGCCTATCGCGCCACGTCATACGACGTGCCCGTCTGGGTCAGCCCGAACCGACGCGAGGGACGATGGAACATCGCCAACCAAGAGCCCATCGCGCAGTACATGTCGCTCGACGCGGAAGCGCCCTTCGCGGAGATCCTCCGTCACGAGGATCTACGATCCGAGTCAGAGGTCGCCCACTACAAGACCACCATGTGGCAGTTGCAGGTGGACTCGGGCGCAATCGTCGACTACAGCACGTTCGAGCTGGCGAAGGCGGCCGGCTTCGATCCCGCGGCGCTTGTCAGTGACGATTACGAGCGCTGCCAGGCCGAGGCCCGGTGGCTCGTCAGCCACAACGCGCGAGGCGTCCTCGCGCCTTCGGCTGCGCTACCGGGCAGTACGAACCTGACGCTGTTCGGGCCACGCGTTCGTGTCCGGTGGGGCACGCCCGTGCAGCTCGCGTCGTCGGTTCCCGCACAGCCAATCAGCACCGGTGCGCCGCCGCCCGGATTGACCGAGCGAGTCCGTTACTACGGTCAGCGCGAACCGATGCTCGAGGAGTATCTGCGGAGATCCAGTCAACGCGGAATCAGGGGCACCGACTGATCACGAGCAGCCAAGCGATGCGAAGCCGTCGCCGTTGAGCGTGAGCAGCAGAGCGAGACTGCCGTGGGGCAAGCCCCTTCACGAGCAACGAAGGTCGTTGGGGGGCTGCGGTAGGCCCGCGCGCGACACAAGCCGCGCGCTGCGCCAGCTCGCCTATCACGGCGCAGCTGATGCACGCCTTCGCGACGAGGCAAGGCCCGACTGGGCTTGTCTTTGAGCTCATACAAGTCTCGGTAAGACCTGCGGCCCCTGCGCTTTAGACTACGGCCGGTGAACAACGCCGCCCGCGATCGTCTAGCCGAGATGCTGGCGCGAATGGCCGGGCCACAGGCTTTCAGCGCGTCGACGACCGCGCCGCCCGGCGGCCTGCCGCTCGAGGTGCGCGGTGTGGGGCCGATCAAGCTTCCCGTCTCGCAGGCACAGGCGAGGCAGCTTTGCCTGCTGGGCCGGCCGGCACGGTATGGGCAGGGAGAGCGAACCTTGCTGGACCGCGATGTGCGAGACACGTGGGAGATCCCGAAGAGCCGTATCAAGATCGACAAGCGTCGCTGGAATGAGACGCTGCTGCCAGTCCTTGGGCGGCTGGGGCGCGAGTTGGGTGTTCCGGCTGGACGCGCGCTGCGGGCGGAGCTGCACTCGATGCTGGTGTATGCGCCGGGGCAGTTCTTCCTCGAGCACCAGGACTCCGAGAAGGATGACGCGATGGTCGCCTCGCTCGTGGTCGGCCTGCCCTCGACGTTCAACGGCGGCGCGCTCGAGGTTCACCACGGCGGCCAGACCGCGACGTATCGGGGATCGAAGAAGGCTTTGTCGTTCGTCGCCTTCTACAGCGACTGCCGCCACCAGGTCAAGCCGGTCGCCTCTGGGTACCGGGTCGTGCTCACCTACAACCTGCTGCTCGACGAGGCGAAATCCGGATCGGCGATCGACCCCGACCCCGAGCTCGTCACAGATCTCGCCCGCTGCCTGCAGGAGCACTTCGCCGCCGTCGATGGCCCGAATCGTCTGGTGTACCTGCTAGACCATGAGTACACGCCGCGCGGCCTGGGATTCTCGAGCCTGAAGGGCGTCGACGCCCGGCGTGTGCCTGCGCTCCGAGCGGCCGCGGACCGCGCCGACTGCGAGGTCGCGCTCGCGCTGGTGAGCGTGAAGGAAACCTGGAGCGCCTACGATGCGAGCGAGGTCCATTCCTGGGGCCGACGTTCAGGCTATAGAAACTGGGGTGGCTGGGACGACGAGAACGAGGACGATTCGTTCGACCAGGGCGCGAATGGGGACGGCGACTATGAGCTCGAGGAGCTGATCGACTCCGAGATCACGCTGGAGAGCTGGACCGGCGGGAGCAGCGGTCGCCTGGAGACCGTGAACCTCCCCGTCGGCGACGATGCGGTCTGCGAAAGCACCCCGTCAGGCGATCTGGAACCCTACGCGTCCGAGTACGAAGGGTATATGGGCAACTGGGGCAACACCCTCGACCGCTGGTACCGGCGCGGCGCGGTTGCGCTTTGGCCCGCGAGCCGCGCATTCATCGTGCGGGGGCAGGCATCCCCCTCTTGGGCGCTGCAGGAGCTGAGCGCCCGCGCAAAGAAGGGCGATCTGGCCGGCGCCCGCGAGGCGGCCACAACGCTCGCCCCGTTCTGGGAAGCGGCTGCCGCGCGCGTGGAGGGGCGAGCGCTCTTCGCCAAGGCGCTGCGTGCCGCGAGGCAGCTCGATGAGCCAGATCTAGCGATGATGCTGCTGGCGCCGTTTCAACTGGAGACACTCACCAGCAGCGACGCCAAGACTCTGAGCGCGCTCGTCGACTCCTATGGCAGCAGATGGGCGCAAGAGCTCGTGACCGCATGGTCACAGCAGCGGTGGTTCCATCACCGAAACGGTGGAGGCCGTGGCGAATGGATCGCTTCTCTGCCGAAGCTCTGTCTCGCGCTGCTTCAGACCGGGCAGGCGGGGACCGCTGCGGCGATGCCGCTACTCGCGGAGTCCTGGCGGTGGGCGAAGAGCTCCATCGAAGAAGGCCTGGCGCTGTCCGCGCCGAGCGCGCGCGAGCAGACGCTGTCCAAGCTCGTGCGCCCGATCGCCGCAGTGCTGGAGGGCGCCTCGACGATCCAGGCGTCAGATATTCGCGACGAGGCGATCACCGTGCTGCAGAGCAGCGAGGAACTGCTTGGCTGCGCGATCCCGGTGCTCAGGGCGACATCCAAGCCGCAATGGAGCGCGACGGGCCTCAACCCGCTCGCAGCGCACTGCGCTGCTGCCGTGCAGGCTCGCCTCACCCGTCCCCCACGTGCCGACGACGACTGGTCGATCGGGCTGCCCAACGGATGTGAATGCGAGCTGTGCCAAGAGCTGCGTGCCTTCCTCGAAGACCCGAACCGGACAAGCTTCGAGTGGCCGCTGGCCAAGGACAGGCGCGCCCACGTGCATCGATGCATCGACGCCTCCGAGCTTCCGGTGGCCCACCAGACCCGGCGGACAGGACGACCGTACACCCTCGTTCTGAGAAAGACCGACGCGCTCTTCGAGCGCGAACGCATGCAGCGTCGCCGCGATGAGAAGGACCTCGCATGGCTGCAACGGCAGGCACCCGCCAAGGCCCGCCGGTCGCGCGTCGTGGGCTCCTCGTAGCCGCCCCGCCCGGCCGCAACCGAAAAGGGTACGTCATGTGCGTTGGGTGTCAGAGTCCGCGCATGATGCTTGCGGCTCTGAAATTTGCAGAGCTCCGCGATAATCCGCGCGATGCTTGTCCGCCACACCGACTCCGGCTCGTGCCCGTGCGGCGATCGGCGCGCGTCAACGCGCGTCATGGAGGCATCCGACCTCGACGGAGCGGTGCGGGTGTGGCGGGCGGCGAACATCGCGCGGGGAAAGCGCCCCGGTCTCGAGCGCATCGCCAGAGTCGCCGAGAAGCTGCAAGAGCCGACAGCAGCACCCTACGTCGCGGCCAGCACGGCGAGCATCGTGGGAATGGCTCTGCTGGAGTCTTACCGTGCCGCGGATGGCGCGGGAGCCATCGTTCAAGACGCGCTCCACATCTCGATGGTCTTCGTCGACCCGGCATGGCAACGACAGGGCGTCGGCAGGTGCCTCATGCGCTATGCGCTCGACACCGCGCGCGTGTCCGGCGCATCAAGCGTCTCGCTCTGGACCGGCCGCGAGAACACGGCCGCTCACAAGCTCTACGCATCCCTCGACATGAAGCCGACCAGCACTCGACAGGTGAGCGACGCCGTCGAATGGGTGCGCTACGAGCTGAACCTGTGAACCCACCGCGCTTGCGGCCAGGAGACCGTATGCTGCCGCTGAAGGTGTCCCGCGTGACGGTAAGAGACGCAAGCGAGAGCGACGCGCCGTGGTGCGCGGCGATCTACGCGCCATACGTGCGCGAGACGGCCATCAGCTTCGAGAGTGAGCCGCCAACGGCCGCGCGGATGGCCGAACGCATCGCGACGGCAACGCGCACGCACGGGTGGGTCGTGCTCGAAGACGGCGATCGCGTCGTCGGCTACGCCTACGGCGGCCCGCACCAGCAGCGAGCGGCGTACCGTTTCTCGTGCGAGGTCAGCGTCTAGGTCGAGCAGGGCCGGAGACGCACCGGCTCGGGCCGCGCCCTGTACGAGGCGCTGTTCGAGCGGCTCGCGGCGCGCGGCTACCTGATGGCGGTCGCGGGCATGACGCTGCCGAATGAGGCGAGCGCGAGCCTGCACCGGACGATGGGCTTCGAGCCGGTCGGCGTCTACCGGAGAATCGGCTGGAAGTTCGGCAGATGGCACGACGTCGCCTGGGTGCAGAGGGCGCTCAGCGTCGCGCAGGATCCTCCCGCCGAGCCGCGCTGAGGCAACCGGGCTCATCTTCAGAATACGGGGGCAGCTGCTTCATTGCCCGACGGCTCAACTCGTTGCCGCTCTGCGAAACCCCCGCCAGGGGGTTCGAGCGCGACATGGCGTGCATGTCGCTATACCCGGCTGATTGAGCGACAGATGAGCCGCCGGCGCCCGGCGCGGCGGCGGCGGCGCGCCCACGGCGTCGACTGCTCGATTCCGTTCGCTCAGGTCGACCGCGCATGCAGGCCGATCGCGGGCGAGCGGTCGGCGACGCGCCGGCTCTGTCCCCGCCCGAGTCCCCGCCCGACGGCCGCGCACATCTCACGCGTCATCGCGGGCGCTCGAAGCGATGGCCGCGTCCGAGTCAAGCGGCTCATCCTCGCCCGCCGGCACGGTGGCGTCCAAGCGCGGGGGCTTGCGGCGCTGCCCGGGCAGCCGGCCGGCTCGCCGCGCCTGGTCGGCGAGCAGGTACTCGATCTGGCCGTTGATGCTGCGCAGGTCGTCCTTCGCCCAGCGGCGCAGAGCGTCGAAGAGACGGGGGTCGAGGCGCAACAGGAAACGCTTTGTCTCGGTCATGCGTGGCCGCGATCACGTGTAGAGCGTGCCGGTGTTGAGCACCGGCGTGGGGGCGTGGTCGCCACAGAGCACGATCATCAGGTTGGAGACCATCGCCGCCTTGCGCTCGGGATCGAGCTCGACGAGGTCCGAGTCGGCGAGCTGGGCGAGCGCCATTTGGACGAGGCCGACCGCGCCCTGGACCATCGTCCGGCGCGCGGCGAGGATCGCCTCCGCCTGCTGGCGGCGGAGCATGACCTCGGCGATCTCGGGGGCGTAGGCGAGGTGGCTCAGCTTCGCCTCCAGCACCTCGATGCCGGCGTGGGCAAGCCGCTCTCTCAACCTCTCCCGCAGCGCCTCGTCGACCTCCTCGCCGCTGCTTCGTAGCGAAGGCTCGTTTCCCCCATAGCTGTCATAGGGGTACCTGCTCGCGAGCTGGCGCAGCGCGGCCTCGGCCTGCACGACCACGAACTGCTCGTAGTCCTCGACGTCGAAGACGGCCTTGGCGGTGTCCCTCACCCGCCAGACGAGCACGCCCGCGATCTCGATCGGGTTGCCGCCGGCGTCGTTGACCTTGATCGGCTCGCTCTGGAGGTTGCGCACCCGCAGCGAGACCGTTCTGCGCGCCGCCCTCGTCAACGGGTTGGCCCACCACAGGCCGGCCTCGGTGACCGTCCCCGTGTAGCGCCCGAACAGGATCAGCACGCACGCCTGGTTTGGCTGCACGACGAGGAACCCGGTGGAGCCGAGCACGGTCAGCGCGGTCGACACGATCCCGGCGCTCCTGAGCGCCGGAACGCCCTCCGCGACCCCGATCACGATCAGCGCGACAGACCCCAGCAGCGCCGCGACCGCGACGGCCGCTGTGGACGCTCCGCCGAGCGCGCGCCCCACGCGCTGCTCGTGAGCCGCGCGAGCTTGCGGCGCCCGCTCCTCCAATTGGTCGTCTAGCAGCGGCATACGATGTCGGCGACATTATGACAGCATAGAAATGATATCGTCTAGCTATCATGCTTGAGGAGCTTCGCCCGACCGACCGCCGCGCCGCGCTGGTGGTCGAGCACCTGAGCAAGCGCTTCGGCGACCGGGTCGCCTTCGAGGACGTCTCCTTCGAGGTCGGCTACGGCGAGGTGTTCGGGTTCCTCGGGCCAAACGGGGCCGGGAAGACGACCACCGTCAGAGCGCTGGGCACGCTGATCGCGCCGACCTCGGGAGCGGCGAGCGTCGCCGGCATCCCGCTGAGCGCGGCCAACGGGCCCGCGATCCGCGCGCGGATCTCGATCATGCCGGAGTCTCCGGGCCTCTACCAGCGGCTGACGATCGCCGAGAACCTGCGCTGCTTCGCCGGGCTCTACGAGCTGGACGACATCCCGGGCCGGATCGAGCGGGCGCTGAAGGCGGTCAACCTCCTCGACCGCGCCGGCGACTCCTGCGGGTCGCTGTCGAAGGGGCTGCGTCAGCGGGTCGCGCTCGCGCGTGCGCTGCTCAACGATCCGGCGGTGCTGTTCCTGGACGAGCCCACCTCCGGGCTCGACCCGGTCGCCACGCACGACGTCCACGAGCTGATCGTCTCGCTGCGCGAGCGGGGAGTGACGATCTTTCTGACCACCCACCGGCTGACCGAGGCCGAACGGCTCTGCCATCGAGTCGCGATCCTCAACAGCACGATGCGTCTGCTCGGCCGGCCCGACGAGCTGCGCGAGCGACTGTTCAAGCAGTCGCTGGGGGTCCGCGTCCGCGACCCGATCGAAGATCCCGGCCCGGTGTTCGGCGACCTCCCAGGCGTCGACGGGTGGCGGATGTCAGCATCCGGCTGCTACGAGCTGGCCGTGTCCGACGCTCAGATCGCCGCTCCCGCGCTCGCGCGAGCGCTCGTCGACGCCGGCGCCGACATCCTCTCCCTCGCCGAGTCCCACCACTCGCTGGAGGACGTATATCTGCAACTGATCGACGAGGACGTGGAGGCCATACGGCGATGAGCTTCAGTTGGACTCGCGTCAAGGCGCTGCTCGTCAAGGAGCTCCACGACTACCGTCGCAACCGCTTCGTGGTCGTGTTCGCGATGACCATGCTGCCGTTGATCTTCATCACCGCGCCGACGGTCCAGCTTCTGACCGCGCCGGCCGTGGTCAGCAGTTCCAAGCTGGATGCGCGGATCGGCCTCGCGCTGCTGTACATGCTGCTGATCCCCGCGACGGTGCCCTCCACGCTGGCCGCCTATTCGGTGATCGGAGAGCGCGAGCAGGGAACGCTGGAGCCGATCCTGAGCACCCCGATCCGCCGCGAGGAGTTCCTGATCGGCAAGGCGCTCGCGGTCGCCATGCCGACGCTCGTGGTCGCCTACGCGATCTTCGGGATCTTCCTCGCCATCACGGCGCTGTTCGCCAATCCAGTCATCGAGTCCGCGATCTTCGCGGGCTCGCACATACCGGTTCAGCTTGCCTTCACCCCGTTGCTAGCCGGCTGGTCGATCTGGGTCGGGATCGCGATCTCCGCCCGCTCCTCCGACATCCGCACCGCCCAGCAGCTCAGCGTGTTCGCCAACCTGCCCCCGGTCGCGATCGTCGCGCTGATGGGGTTCAACGTGATCACGCCCTCGACCGGCCTCACCCTCAGCCTCGCCGCCGTCCTGCTGGCGCTCGACGCGCTCGGCTGGCGCGCGGTGGCGGCGATGTTCGACCGCGAGCGACTGATCGTGGGAAGGCGACGTTGAGACGGGTCAAAGGCGCCGATCGCCATGCGTCAGCGCCCGCTTCCGTCCAGGGATCCTGCCCTATCGACCCCGGCGCCTGAGCGCCAGAGCCTCTCGGTAGGCCCGGACCTACCGCCTCAGATCGTTCGCAACGTCCCTGGGCACGTCACCTAGCGCGATCGCCGCGGCTGTGAGGCGTACCTCCCCGCCTCCCAGGCCGCTCACCGCGAGCCCCTCTCCTCCTGTGGTGGGACCGCGAACCCGCGGTGGGACTGCTCCGCGGTGAGAACCGTCACGGGCAGCCCGAGCTGCTCGACGCGGTGGGGCAGATCGCGGTGCAGCCAGCGCGAGACGTGTGCGGGGAGAGTGGAGATGATGACTTCGTCGAAGCGCCCCCGCCCGAGCGCGTCCTGGATCGCCGCCAGGGGGTCCTCGGCGCTGCCGACGATCCCTTCCACGTGCCCGCCGGCAGCGCCTTCGAGCAGCGGGATCGCAAGCTCGAGCGTGGCTGCTGCCTCCTCGGTGTCGGGGTCCCAGTAGGACCTCGGCACGAGCAGCGTGAAGGCGCACGGCCCGCGACCGGCGCGCTCGTGGATCGCCGCGAGCAGCTTGGGGGTGGCCGCTGTGCGGTGAGCCACGATCAGCACACCGGCCGGCCTGACGGCCGTCTCCTCGTCGTCTCCGACTTGCTCGCCTCGACCATGACGCGCGAGGCTCGACTGCGCGGTGCTCGCGCCCGCTCGCCAGGCGAGCATCCTCGCCGGCTGGCGACCGGGGCCCTCGGGTCGCTCCGCGGGATGCCCGAGCACCAGCGACAACGCCGGCTCCCAGTCCATGTCGACGCCCAGAGCCTCCTTTACGTCGGGCAGCCCGAAGAAGGGGCGCGCGAAGCCGATCGGGCACGTCCCCAGCCCGGCGTCATGGGCGGCGAGCATCAGGTTCTGGGCCGCCAGGAAGCAGTCGGAGACCGTGTCGTGCCGGTCGCTTGCCGCGTAGATCACGATCAGCAGCGGAGCGCCGTGGAAGATGTCATAGCCCGGCCGCTGGAGGAGCTCGCGCGCCTGGCTGCCATATGGCCCGGGAAGCTCGAGCGTTAGGTAGTGCGCCTTGGCGCGCTCGGCGTACTCGCGCAGCAGCTCCCGCTCGGCGACCACTACGAAGCCCCACGGCTGGGCGTTGGTCGCGCTCGGCGCCTGGACCGCCGCGTCGATCAGCGCCCGAACCGTGGCCTCGTCCACGGCCTCGGGAGTGAACGCACGGATCGCGCGACGTTCGTAGATCGCCCGGTGAACCTCCATGCCTGCGCATTCTCCGGCGCGCAGCCACCAGGGCACATCGAGACGGACTACTGACCCTGCCGCCCGCCGGCGACCGCCGATGCGCGACCGGAGCGGGTCGGTAGTACGCCGCGCGGGAGCGCGTACAGAGGGCCGATGCGACCGCGCTCGCAGAGCGATACGGTCGTCGCGCGAAGATGAGCTACCGCTGGGTCGAGCACACCGCGGAGGTTGAGCTTCACATCGAGGCGCCCAGCGAGCGGGGCGTGTTCGAGGACGCGCTGCGGGCCCTCGCGGAGCTGATCGGCGAGACCGGGAATGGTGAGCGCGTCTCCCGGGAGGTGACGGTCGCGGCGGGTGATCGTGCGGCGCTGCTCACGGCGTGGCTGGAGGAGCTCGTGTACATGGCCGAGACCGAGGACCTCATCGCAGAGGAGATCGAGCGGATCGAGATCGAGGGTGGGCGCCTGTCGGGGAGCGTGCGTGCGCGTCGCGGCCGGCCGCGGCATCTGGTCAAGGGCGTGACCTACCATCGCCTCGCCTTCGAGGGCTCCGGCGAGCGGTTCACGGCGCAGGTCGTGCTCGATGTCTGAGCGGCCCTCCGTGGAGGTGCTGCGCACGCCCGGCGGTGAGCTGCGCCAAGTCGGCGAGGAGCTGTGGGAGATCCCGGCACATGGGCAGATGCGGGTGCCGGCGCGGGTGTTCGCCGACCGCGAGCTACTTGGGGAGATCGCCGGCGACCGCTCCCTGGAGCAGTTGCAGAACGTCGCGACGCTCCCCGGCATCCTCGACGCAGCGCTGGCGATGCCCGACATCCACCAGGGGTACGGGTTCCCCGTCGGCGGCGTCGCCGCGACCGAGCCGCCCGACGGGATCGTCTCCCCCGGCGGCGTGGGCTATGACATCAACTGCGGGGTGCGCCTGCTCACGCTCGATGTGAGCGCCGCGGAGCTCGGCTCGCGCACAGAGGCGCTGGTGCACGAGATCTCCCGGCGCGTCCCCGTCGGCGCAGGCCACGGCGGCGCGCTGCGTCTCAGCGGCCGCGAGCTTGACGCGGTGCTCACCCAGGGGCCGCGGGCGCTGCTCGAGCGCGGGATCGGCAGTGAGCGGGACATCGAGCACACCGAGTCATACGGCCGTCTGCAGGGGGCGGACCCGGCGCGAGTGTCCGACCGCGCGCGGACACGAGGCGCCGACCAGCTCGGCACGCTCGGCTCGGGCAACCACTTCCTGGAGCTGCAGCGCGTGAGCCAGATCATCGACCCCACGGCGGCACGAGCGCTCGGCTTGCGCGAGGGCCAGGTGACGGTGCTGATCCACTCTGGCTCGCGCGGGCTCGGCCACCAGGTCTGCACCGACCACGTGCGCCGGATGGACACCGCCATCGCCCGCTACGGGATCGCGCTGCCCGACCGCCAGCTCGCATGCGCGCCGCTCAGCTCCCCAGAGGGCCGCGCCTACATCGCCGCGATGGCGGCGGCCGCGAACTTCGCCTGGGCCAACCGCGCGACCCTCGCGCACCGCGTCCGCGAGGCGATCGCCCTGGTGCTCGGCCCGGACGCGGCCTCCGGCGCCCGCCAGCTCTACGACGTCGCGCATAACGTCGCCAAGCTCGAGCGCCACCACGACCGCACGGTGTGCGTGCACCGCAAGGGCGCCACACGCGCCTTCCCACCCGGATCGCCCGAGATCCCCGCTGCCTACCGCGAGGTCGGACAGCCGGTGTTCATCCCTGGCAGCATGGGCACATCGAGCTTCGTGCTCGTCGGGACGCAAGGGGCGATGGAGCGCTCCTTCGGCACCGCCTGCCACGGCGCCGGCCGACGCATGAGCCGCACCGGAGCACGCCACCAGATCACAGGCAAAGAGCTGCGCCGTCAGCTACAGGCCCAGGGGATCGTCGTTCGATGCCCCACCGACCGCGGGCTCGCCGAGGAGGCGCCCTTCGCATACAAGGACGTCGAGCACGTCGTCGCCGTCGTCGAGCGCGCCGGTCTCGCGCGACGCGTCGCGCAGCTCACGCCGCTTGGTGTGGTTAAGGGGTGAGAGGCGGCAGCACAATCGTTTGGACCGGCAGACAGCTCATCGTATGGGACGGCACAACGCACACGACATGCAACCCGGCCCCGCCCGACGGCGCTCCGAACCGTCTGAAACAGACGGTTCTTCGTCTACGCGGTGGCGTTTCAGCGTCGGCGCGCGCAGGCCGCGCGACCGTCGGCTGGATCATCCCAAGCCGCTCACGATAGTCGCCTGATCCGTCTATGATAGTCGAGTGAGCGAAAGCTACAATGATCTGCCCGAGGGGCTGCGCAGCAACCTGGAGGAATTGTTGCGAGCTGGGCCACCGCTGACCGAGGAACAGCAAATCGGGCGCGGACCGGCGATCGAGGACCTCTTCGAACGGCTCCGTCGTGGTGAGGTCAAGAAGCTGTACGAGGCGCGGCGGGTGGGCAAGACAACCGTCGCCAGGGCGGCCTTGCGACGCTTCCGTAGCATCGGCGGCATTGACGCCGAGGTGAACCTCGCGATCCATCGAAACGCGACGCGACGAATCTTGGCGTCGTGATCGCGTCGAGCGAGCGGCGCGCGTTTGAGCTGCTGTCCGGCGAGGGCGGCCCGCTTCAGTACGTCGGCGATCGCTTCTCGCTTTCCCCGATCGCCGATGCCGATTGGCGGTCGGAGCTGGCAAATCGATTCGCTCGGCTCGGAATCCCCGTCCTTCCAGCGGCGCTGGACCTGCTGCTTGAGAGCTCAGGCGGTCATCCCTACCGCACGATGCTGCTCGCGCGCGAGAGTGCGATCGCAGCGATCAGCGGCGCTGGAGAAGGCGGCAGGCGCAGCGAGACACACATCCGCGCCGGTCTGCTCGTTGCCAGGAGAGACGAGGCATGGAACGAGATGACCTGAATCGGCTGATAGCGCAGCTTTACGACCAGCCGCTTGCCGGACTCGAACGCGCGCTCGGGCGCGGCACGGCAATCCTGCTCGCGCATGTCGGCGATGGCGAGCATCAACTGATCGCGCAGCTCAAGCGGCCGATCGTGACGATCGACGCGACGCTGTATCCCGACCGGACCTCGTTGTGCTTCGAGCTACTACGTGCAGCAGTAGAGAGCCTGCTCGCCCCATCGCCCGAGTCCGTGCTGTCCGAGGCCGGGCCGAGTGGCGACTCGGCGCGCTTGGCGCTCGCCGAAGCCTACGGCGAGCGGACCGAGCATGTCGTGGAGTTGCTCGAGCGCGGGACGCCGCCTGCCCAGGGACAGATGCGGCTTTCGATCCACGAGGCGCTCGCGGGACTTCAAGACGATGTGGCGCTCGTCACATTCGACGCGCACCGCCTCGATACCAGCGTGGGCTGGGAGCTCCGCGAGCTGCAACGCCCCCTGCTGCTCGTCACCCGCCCTGGCCACCACTCCACGCTCGCCGGAACCGACGCGCCGTTCTACGGCGACGCACAAACCATCACGCTTTCCACTCCCAACCCGGCTGCGTGGACGAGCGCACTCGCCACGATTGGCCTACACGTCCCTCCGACCGACCTCGAGTGGCTGCTGGACCGTTCACGCGGACGGGTCGCGACGACGATCGACGTCCTCGAAATCATCGCCTCCGAGCGCTCGCCGCGGACCGCCTGGCATCAGGCTGTGCGCAGATCGCTGCCACGCGCTCACGACATTCTCGCGCTCGCACGCGAGATACACGCCTATGCGCCGACGCTACTGCTGGCGATCGCAGAAGGCCGCCAACCCTACAAGACGCTGCCAGCAGCACCATCGGCTCGCGTTGCTCTCGCGCTGCGCAAGATGCGCGCTCTCGACATCCTCGAACAACCCGCGCCCCGCACATGGCAGATCGCAGATCCACTGATCGAGCACGCATTCCTAGCCATGACCAACAGCAGATGCGCGGGCGCCGCCGCATAGAGACTCACCCGACTCGACTTGGTTGCAGAAAGCGCGCCCTCGACCAGAACGCCAGGCCGCACACCGAGTAGAGGATGGCGATGGAGATGAGCGTGAACTTGATCGCCGAGCAGACAGATGCGAACAGCGGCGCGAAGCTGCCGCCGTTGCCGGCGAGCGTGAGCAGCAGAGCGAGGTTTTCGCTTGCATCGAAGATCGCTGCAGCGAGCGCGAAGAACGGCACGACGACCCCTACGGCCGCCAGCCGCCGCCAGCCGCGAGCCCGCGCCACATCGCGAACCGCAAAACCGGCAAGCGCGAAGAACAAGCCATAGGAGAGCATGTAGCCGTAGTCGAGCACGAGCGAGAGGTGCGCGGCGCCGCGGCCACTCGATCCCCATTCGGCCATGATCTGCGCCGCGCGGGCGCGGCTGCCGGCGAACTCGAAGGCGAGAATCGTCGGCCCATGCGAGACGTGAGAAGGGTCGATCACTTCGAGGATCACCGTGAAGGCGACAGTGGCGATCCCAAGCGCGACCAGCGCGATCCCGCGAGAAGCAGCGCTCATGAGCGGACTGGCTTCCGCGTCGCGGTCGTCGCGGACATCAGACACACGCGAGAGACCCTACCTCGTGGCTGCGCGGCCGCGAAGCCGGATTCACCGATCCAACCGGGATCAGGCGAGCGTGAGTGCGGCGTCAGTCACTGCTTGGGGGTCATCCCAGGTGAGCATGTGGCCGCAGCGTGGCCAGGTTTCGATGGTGGCGTGTCGCGGGAGCTGGTCGGTGTGGCGTGAGCGTCTGGCTCTGGCAATGTGATCTTGCGCGCCCCACACGATTTGGATCGGCACGTCGGGGCTGATGGATTGCCCGTCGAGGAATCGCAGGCATCGGGTTCGCTTGAAGTGTTCGGGAAAGTGCTTGGACGCGAGCGCGGCGCGAGCAACAGCGATCGCGTCCTGTTCGCTGACAGTGGCGGCGCGGGCGGATATTTGCCGCAGTGCGACACGACGTCCGATGCTCGTCTGCAACGCTTTGACGGCCCGCTCGCCGAGTAGCTGGCCGGCTCGCCAGTTGAGGTTCAAGATGGTGTCGGTGATGAACGGGGAATGCCTGCGCCAGAGGCCCGCGGGAGCAAGCGCCAGCACCGCGCTTGCGCGCTCGAGCTTGGCGAGCTCAAGCGCCGTCCAGCCACCGGAGGAGTGGCCGACGACCGGAACGCGCTCCAATCCCAACTCGTCCAGCGACGCCGCCACCTCTCTCGCCCACTCCAGCGGAGTGAACGACGTTGGCGGCGACTCGCCGTGGGCGGGCAGGTCCACGGCAATGACCTCACGTTCGCGGGAAAGCGCTGGCAGCAGCGGGCTCCATATCCTGCGTGAGCTGTTGGTGCCGTGCAGCAGCACCAGTGGCGGCCCGGCACCGGTTCGATCACAAGCAAGCATGTAAACATATGTATACCAGATGAGCGGAGAGCCGGTCAAGGAGCGCCTGCTGGAGGCGGCGATCGCCTGCCTGCAACGCAAGGGATACGCCGCGACGACCGCGCGGGACATCGCCGCCGAGGCCAACGCCAACTTGCGCTCGATCGGCTACCACTACGGCTCAACCCAGGGACTGCTGCTGGCTGCGATCTCTGCCAACTGGCGGCGCTGGCTCGCCCCGCTGATCGCCGCCGCGAGCAGCGCAGAGCGACCACCACGGGAGCGGCTGATCGAAGGCATGACGCTGTTTCACTCGGCGCTCTCAAAGAACGCGCCGATGGCGCACGCCTGGCTCGAAGCCGTCACCATCGCGCCACGAGACCCCGAGCTGCGAGCGACGCTCGCCGCCAACCAGCAGGAGTTCCGCGCGGCCCTCGCGCGCACGCTGGCCGCCGCCGGTCAACCCCACCCCGAGCTGCGTGCCGGCGCGATCATCACCGTCTGCGACGGGCTGCTCGTCCGCTACCTGCTCTACGGCCAGGCAGACCGGCCCGCGGACATCGCCCGGCACGCGGCCGCGGCCCTCGCAGGATTGGGCGATTGATCGCCACGAGGCGCGGCGGCGAGCACGCGCGTCCCAGTAGCGTTTGAGCAGGCCGAGGAGCGCTGCGACGGACCGCGAGTCCGCCACGCTCGGCCCCAAACCACCGAAGGGCGCTCACTGCGACCGAAAGGCGAGGTGAGCGAACATGTCACACGCGACGACCTGGGGACTCGGTGACTATCCGCGGATGGCGGGGCATCTCCTGCCGGCCGCCGCCAAGACCGTGCATATGGCTGCAATCAAGGCTGACGAGCGCGTCCTGGATATCGCAACCGGCACCGGTAACGCAGCTCTGCTCGCCGCCAGGCGCGGCGCCGAGGTAACTGGCGTCGACTTCGAGCCCGCTCTGCTCAGCCTCGCCCGCAGCAGAGCGGAAGACGAGAGCCTTGCGATCGACTGGCGCGTCGCGGACATGACGCAACTGCCGCTGCCTGACTGCTGCGCGGATGTGGCGATCTCGGTCTTCGGCGTGATGTACGCGCCGGACCATCAGGCCGTCGCGGCCGAGATGGCGCGTGTCGTGCGGTCCGGCGGGCGGGTCGCGCTCACCGCGTGGCTGCCGGGCAGCTTTATGCCGGCGCTTGGACACGTGCTCGCGCCGCTGCTGCCGCCACCGCCCGCCGGCTCGGAGCCCCCGAGCCTGTGGGGCGATCCTCAATACCTTCACGGGCTGCTGGCGGCCAACGCGCTCGTAGTCAGCCACGATCAGACCGCGCATCTGGAGATGGCGCTGCCAGACGCCGGCAGCGCCACGAGCCTGCTGATCGAAACCGCCGGGCACCTCGTCGCCGAGCGCGCACGCCTCACACGCGAAGGCCGATGGCAGCAACTGCGTCAAGCGGTCGCCGGCCTTGTCGACGAGAGCGCCAAGCCCACACCCGACGGGCTGCTCATCAGACTCGACTACCGCGTCACGATCGCTGAGCGCCGCTGAAGGATGGTCTGCCACCGGAGTCAACCGCAGCGACAGCGGTAACTTTGCGGCATGGACCTGCGCGTCATGGAGGCATCCGACCTCGACGGAGCGGTGCGGGTGTGGCAGGCGGCGAACGTCGCGCGGGGAAAGCGCCCCGGTCTCGAGCGCATCGCCAGAGTCGCCGAGAAGCTGCAAGACCCGACAGCAGCTCCCTACGTCGCGGCCGGCGCGGCGGGCATCGTGGGCATGGCGCTGCTGGAGCCTTACCGTGCTGAGGATGGCGCGGGAGCCATCGTTCCCGACGCGCTTCACATCTCGATGGTCTTCGTCGACCCGGCGTCACAACGACGGGGCATCGGCAGGCGCCTCATGCGCTACGCGCTCGACGCCGCGCGAGTGTCCGGCGCATCAAGCGTCTCGCTCTGGACCGGCCGCGAGAACACGGCCGCTCGCAAGCTCTACGAAGCCCTCGGCATGAAGCCGACCCGCACTCGGCAGGCGAGCGACACCGTCGAATGGGTGCGCTACGAGCTGAGCCTGTGAGCCCACCGCGCTTGCGGCCAGGAGACCGTATGCTGCCGCTGAAGGTGTCCCGCGTGACGGTAAGAGACGCAAGCGAGAGCGACGCGCCGTCGTGCGCGGCGATCTACGCGCCATACGTGCGCGAGACGGCCATCAGCTTCGAGAGCGAGCCGCCAACGGCCGCGCAGATGGCCGAGCGCATCGCGGCGGCAACGCGCATGCACGGGTGGGTCGTGCTCGAAGACGGCGATCGCGTCGTCGGCTACGCCTACGGCGGGCCGCACCAGCAGCGAGCGGCATACCGGTTCTCGTGCGAGGTCAGCGTCTATGTCGAGCAGGGCCGGCGACGCACCGGCTCGGGCCGCTCGCTGTACGAGGCGCTGTTCGAGCGGCTAACTGCGCGCGGCTACCTGATGGCAGTCGCGGGCATGACGCTGCCGAACGAGGCGAGCGCGGGCCTGCACCGGGCGATGGGCTTCGAGCCGGTCGGTGTCTACCGGAGAATCGGCTGGAAGTTCGGCGCTTGGCACGACGTCGCCTGGGTGCAGAGGGCGCTCGGCGTCGCGCAGACCCCTCCCGCCGAGCCGGGCTGAGGCGACCAGGCGCATCACGAGCGGCAGCCGCAGCAGAGCTGGCGAGCGCAAGCGTCGGCGGCGGACGCATGATGAGGAGTGGCGGCCAACGCTAAGATCGGCTGCATGGACGACCTGTTCTCCGTACCTCTCGGCCATGTCGACCCCGACCAGCCGGCAGAGGAAGAGCCGACAGTTTCACCGATCCCGCCGGAGGCCTTCGAGCACCGCGGCAAGTGGGTCGCCCTGCACGCCGGCCGGCTTCTCGCCGTCAAGGACACCCCTGAGCAGCTACGCGAAGAGTTCGGAGATCGGCGCTCGGAAGTCTCTTTCTTCCACGTCCCGCAGACCAACGTGTACGCGCGCTGAGGCACGCGCGGCGCCACGGTCGAAGTTCCCCTACGACCGAGACGGCGTGCCGTCGCTGGACATGCGCGTGCAGGCCCGTGGAGGCTCCCAGATCGAGCTTTCGGGCACTGTGGACTCGGGCGCATCCAGCACCGTGCTTTCGCTGGAACACGCAGACGAGCTCGGCATCGCGCCCATCGATCTGCACGCCGACAGCGAAGCGATCATCGCCGACGGCAGCAAAGTGCGCTGCTGGAGAACTGACACGCCGATCCGAGCGCAGGTGCTACGACCATCGCCGAGCGGAGAGCTGCACCCGTGGGGACCGGTGCTCGCAGTCCAGCCGGTCTTCCTTGAGCACGCCAGCCCGCTCTGGGGGCAAGCCGACTTCTTCGCGGTCTTCGGTGTCATGTTCTGGCGCAACGTCGCGCCCCCCACATTTGGGCTGAGCTACTGAGACGTGCGAGCACGTCGAACGCACACCCGCCTGTGGCACTGCTGCTGGCCCTCCTCGCCGACGCCGAGCGCCTCGCTCGTCTCGACCTGACGATCCTCGGCAACCGACGCGTCCGCAACCGTCGTTGGCGCACGGGCGAATCGGCTCGCGGGCGCTGGTTTGTCACCGCATGCGCAGTGTGATCGAGTGCCAGAGCCCGCGGTAAGCTACGCGCACGCCTCCGGGCTTCGAGCATGACATGCATGCGCTGAAGACTTCCGTGACCGTTGCCTGGATCATCTTCTGGGTGTACTGGCTCGCATCCGCCCGCGACGTCAAGCAGGGCAAACGCAGCGCGCGTCGGCTCCCGCTGACCGGCCTCAGCGCATTGACGATCGTGCTGCTGCTGCGCGTGATCCATGGAGGCGCCCTCGCTGTCACCAGCCCCGTCCTCGGCGCGGTCGGAGCCGCCGTGTTCGCCGCCGGGCTCGGGCTCGCGATCTGGGCTCGCGTCCATCTCGGACGCAACTGGGGAATGCCGATGACCCAGAAGCTGGAGCCGGAGCTCGTCACCTCCGGCCCATACCGGTTCGTGCGACACCCCATCTACTCGGGACTGCTTGCCGGGATGCTCGGCACCGCGATGCTGAGCAACCTGATCGGCCTGATCGTCGTCGCTGTGCTCGGCGGGTACTTCTACTACTGCGCATGGGTCGAGGAGAAGAACCTGACGCTCAGCTTCCCAACGACCTACCCCGCCTACCGCACCGGCACGAAGATGCTGATCCCCTTCATCCTGTAGGCCGCGGGCGGCGCCTTTCCTGCGGTGGAGGACCGGGCCCACACGCAGCGCCGGGCGCATCGCCGCCGAGATGCCGGGCCTGTTGAGCCCGACCGACCCCGGGAACGCCGATCGCGGCGGCGCACAGAGCTGCGACGCCCGTCGCGTCGTCCTCGCCTCCATCGGGTCCAGCCGAATGCCTTCGGTGGCCACGGGCGCGCCGTAGATCGCAACACTCTTCTGTGTCGCGTCAAGCGCCGCAGCGACCTCCTCGGCCAGCGACGCCTCTACGAGCTGGGCGTTGCCGCAGCGACACCGTCCGGGGCCTCGACATCGTTCACTAGTCTTCGATCGCTCGCGATGCACGAATGGCCACAACTGGCTTCTTTACAAGCGATTGCCCGCACTAGCATTTACTAGTATTGATGAGCTGGCGTCGTAGACGCGACCAACTGCTCGATGCGCAGGGCAGGTACCGGTTTTCGGCCAGCCGGTCGAGCGACCCTCACGAGGATCCTGCGCCGCGCCACCATCGCCAGTCTTTGCTCGCATTCGCAGACAGACTGTCTGACCGCGGACGAACGGGGCTTGTGATGCTCGACCGCGACGAAGACGACAAAGCCCCGGCCGCATAACTCGAGGAGTCCTAGGCGGGACCGGGGCGTCAGGATCTAGGATAGCTGCACTCTGAGCATCGCATTCGTGCTCGGCGCCGGACTCGCGACGCTGACGCTGCCCGGCTACCTTGCGACGGGGGCGCAAGCGACCCAGGCGCTGGCGGACTGAGGGGGGCGGGCGATCGCTGCGGACGTCGATCATCCGCAAGACCCTACCGCGGGTCCCAAAACGTAATCGAAAGCCTCGCCTATTGTGGCTTTAGAGTATAGTTTGGGTATGCCGCAGAGCTTCACAACCCGCGACACCGAAGTCATCCTGCGCGCGCGACGCAAGCGCCGGAGCGTTCTGGTGCTGAGCGAGGACGCCGATTGGCTTCGCGAGCTGCATCCCCGCCCCAAGGACCTGCTGCTGCGAATGGCTGGCCGCGGCGCGCTCATCAAGCTGGGCGCGGGCCGATATGCGATTCCGGAGTTGGGCTCGGACGCCGTGGCCTACAAGGCTTGGCAGCCGATGCTCGACGGACGGCTGGCTCCGCTCGGCGACTACTACCTCGGTTTCTTCAGCGCCCTGGAAGAGCATCGCCTGACCGACCTCTCAGAGCCCTTCTCGACAGTGCTCGTCGGGTTCGCCAGCCGCCAGCTCTCAAGCGGCGAAATCAGCGTCGCCGGCAGGCCCATACGCGCCGCCCGCACCCAGCGACCGGTCTTCACCGACGATCTCGGTGTGGAAGTCGTCCGGCTCTCTCGCACAGAGCGCTACCGGCGGAGCGACCCCACGCGCACGCTCGTGGACTGCCTGTGGCATCCGCACCTCGCCGGCGCGACCGAAACATGGGTGAGCGCCTGGGGCCGGGGCATGCGCGAAGAGCGCCTCGACCCGCTCGTCGCGTGCCGGCACGCCCTCGCGCTGGGACCGGCGGTCGCGCGCCGGACGGGATTGATGCTCGACCTGCTCGGCGCCGGCAAGGTTGCACGTGCGCAGCTTCCCGCCCGCGTTCGGCGTAGCGATCGCGCCCCGCTGATGGTCGCCGACGGCCCCGCCGCAAGCGAGGAGATGGAGCTTGACCCGTATTGGCGCCTCAGAATGAACGTCGGCCGCCGGCGGCTGGAGGGATGGCTCTCCTATGGCAAGTGAGCCGATCCTGGCGGTGCAGGAGAACATCGACGATCAGATCGTCGAGTTCTGCAAGACCTGTGAAGGACTGACCGAAGCAGCCAGTTGTCCGCCTCCAAGGCAATCGAGTAGCCCGAACAGGCCCTGGACGTATCGCCCCACCAGAGCCTCGACCACCTGTCGAAGGGCGACATCTACCAAGCGTCGCATGCCATCATCGACCAAGCCGGCACCCGGCGCGTGCCGCTGGCTCAGCGCGTCGCGCAGACCAAGCACCCGGAGCTCGGAACGCTTTTTGCCCTGCGGGGACTTAACAACCGATGGGATATTCGAAACCACGATTCGTCGGCTGGAGCAATACGGAACTCATCCGCGCTGCTCCTAGCGATCCAGCGGCGTTCGAGGAGCTGTTCGAGCGCCACTCGATTCCACTGCACGGCTGGTTGTTCGCGCGGACAAACGACCTCACGGCCAGCCGAGAACTGCTTTCCGAGACGTTTGCCGAGGCGTGGCGTAGCGCCCCACGCTTCCGTGGCGAAAACGATGGCTCGGGCAGCGCTTGGCTATACGGCATAGCCAAGAACCGTTTGCATAAGCATCGCGAGCGCATCGGCGCGCAGACAGCGATCCGCAAGCGCCTTGGGATCAGGGCAGCTTTGGCCGATGATGGTGGGCTTGACGAGATCGCTTCGCGTCTAGACGCAGACATCTTCAGCGACTGTCTGCGCGAGGAGTTCGCGGAGCTGACGACCGAGCAGCAAGAGGCAATCGGTTATCGAATCATCGACGAACTCAGCTACGAGGAGGTTGCAGATCGAGTTGGCGTAGATCCGATCACCGTCCGCACACGTGTGTTTAGAGGCCTCCAAACACTTCGAGCCGCTATGAAAGGAGTCTCACTATGAGCGACGCCAGCCCCGATCGGAATGCGGTGAAGGCCGAACTCCGTCAGGCGATTCGCCGGGATCACGAAGCAATGAAGGCCAACCTCGCACACTCGATTCGCCGCGAGCACCCTAGCCGTCTACGACGCCGCCACGCGCTTCGCACCACCGCACTCGCTGTCGCGGCCCTGATGGTTCTTTCGGGTACTGCGCTGGCTGCGGGCGAGGCGCTTGGCGTGATCGAACTTGGCGGAGGAGTCACGGCGGTTCAGGTATCGACCATTCCTGTGTGGAATGGGACGACAGGCACATTCATTACAGGAACAAGTGAGCCTGGCTCCTACAGCTACCACCTCACAGGCGGCAACGACCCCGAAGCCCAGCGATGTCCCAACGATCCGCACCCGACCAACAACATATACGTTACCAGCACGCGCCCGCTGGCCGCGCTCGAACTAAAGGAAATCCTAGATTCCGAACTGAGTCACGAGACCAAGCACGTCACTATCGCAGTCATCCTAAAGGAAATAAGAGAAGGCAAGGTGCCCGCCAAAGCGAAGCCGCTCCCGTCCGGAGTGACGGGCGTATCTAACGGCTGCCCGACGCCTGGCGTCGCAGGCCAGCCATAGGGTCGCCGTCCTGTGTCGCGCCGTCAGATACGGGCGCGTCGCTACAACGAACGAGCCAACGGCCGCGTCGAGAAGTCGTACTCGGCGCGGCCAGCGGCTCAACCGTCCTATGGATGACCGTTAGTTCCTGTGATGATACGTCTCTTCACCCCACGGATCTACATTCACCTGCCATAGGAAGCCTCTACCGGAACCATAACAGGCCCACTGTGTTTCATTGTGCGTTTTCCCATTTCCATATGGCCCGGTGCAAAATTCGGCCTGCTCCGGTGTGCCCCAGAAATGGACCGCCCATGCGTATGCGGCTTCTATCGCATCGATACTGCCGCCACATTTTTCGTACTCACACAGGTCTGATTTTACGCCGCCGCCACCAGCGAGGCCATTTGACTGGAGGAACTGCAAAGCTTCCGTCTGGCTCATGTGGAGGTTGACGGGTCCAGTGCCTCCTTCGATCGCGAACGCTGGTGTGGCAGCGACCGCAAGCAGAGCCGCCGCAGCAAGCAGCAGCCCAACTATTCTCTTTCTCATCTCAACTCCACGATGTGGTTTGATGTCGTTACGGCCAAGCACGCTCCGCAGCTTAGGGCGACCTCCAATGGTGTCGCAGGCGAAGATACCTGGGTCAGCTCGCCTTGACTCATGCGTAGCAGACGTGTTTCACCATACAGGTCAGGGGTGCGCCTAAAATGCCAATTCCGCAAAACCTCATCCCTAGACCACCTATGCGTACCTTTAGGTATCTTGACCAGGCATCCTCATCCACCGGTTTTGTCGATCATGCAATACTTCTTCACAAGATAAGCGGGGCTCCGTGGGTGATCTGCGGTGAGGTGAGCGTGGTGGGTGGCGTGGTTTTGTTGGCGTGAGCAGGCTTTTTTCGGTGTTTGCGGGTTTTTGGGAGGGGTGTGGGCGACGCGCACAGGCTCTGACCGTAGGTTCGCGTCTTCTGAGAACCGAACCTGGAGGTCTTTGCCCATGCGCGTCACGAGTGCATTCTCTCGCTTGCTTGATCTGCCTGGAGTGTGGGTTCGCTCCGTGAGCTTGCAGCCCGACCGCGTCGTGGTCGTGGTTGCCTTGCGTGCTCGCCGTCTTCAGTGCCCGAAGTGCTCCTACAGCACGCCCTATCGCGAGAGTATCCAGCACCACGACTCGCTCTGGCGAGCTCCCGATCTCGGCACCTGGCGGCTGCAGCTGCGGGCGAACTTGAGGCGGCTGCGCTGCCCGGAGCACGGGGTGCTGGTCGAGGGCGTCCCGTTCGCCCGCGACGGCGCGCGT
>DAHUYQ010000009.1 GCA_027315115.1 Solirubrobacterales bacterium
AGGGCTCACGACTTTATAATTGATGGCGTGATGGTGTAGTTCCAGTCGGGGTGAAAGTCGTGCCCTGTGATGTTGACGGCGGCGATCTGCTCGTTGGTGACTTTGAGTTTGGTGGGGTACTGGTTGTCGTCGAGTCGGGCGAAGACCTCCAGTCCGGTGCTGGTTTTGGTGGAGGAGATCAGTTCGATGACGACCTCGTAGCTTTCGAGCGGGCGGCCGCGCCAGTTGATCGAGATGAAGCTGAACAGGCGGTGCTCGACCTTGTTCCACTTGCTGGTGCCGGGCGGGAAGTGGCAGACCTGAAGCTCAAGCCCGGTCTCGTCAGCGAGCTTTTGAAGCTCGACCTTCCACAGCCGTGTACGGGGGTTGTTCGAGCCGCCGCAGTCAGCGGTGATCGTCAGCGTCTTGGCGTCCGGGAAGCGCTCCTTGCCGAGGTGCTCCCACCAAGCCCGGATCGAGGCGACCGAGAACTGGGCGGTGTCGCCGCTGATGCCCACCGAGACGAACCCCTCGTCGTGGACGAGGTCGTAGACACCATAGGGGACCGCCTTGGGGACCTCCGGGTCCGGGAAATCGTGCCCCTGCACCTGCACGGGCCGGCCACTGGGCTCAAACTCGCGGCCCACAGCCTTGTAGTCGCCGATCAGCTCCTTCTTCTTGGTATCCACGCTGATCGCCGGCTGCCCCGCCCCGATCGCCTGCGCGACGGTGTCGTTGATGTGCGCAAACTGAGCGTCGCGGTCGGGATGATCGGCGCCCTCCCGCGTCTTCTGATTGGCCTGCAGGCGATACCCAAGCCGCTTCAGCAGCCGCAGCGTGGTGCGGTCCACAACTTCATGACCCATCTGCCCCAGCGCCGCTGCGAGCTTCGCGCCGCTCTTGGACGTCCAGCGCAACGGCGACTCCGGATCGCCGCGCGTGACAGGGTCCACGAGCCGCTCCAGATCTTTGAGGATCTCCGGGTTGGTCTCTGTCACCGGCTTACGCCCAGCCCCCCGCCGCCGCACCCGCCCAGGCTCCAGCACCTCACCACTATCGAGCTCCACAAGACCCCGCCGCACCGTCGACTCCGAGATACCCGTCGCCCGCACCACCGCCGCGATACCGCCACGCCCCGCCGAGCGAGCCTCCGAAGCAGCCCACAAACGCCGTAGGCGTTCAGGGGGTCGCGCTCCGCTGAGTGGTGAATTGTGTGGTGCTCAGGGTGCGCGTGGCAGCAGCGATGGCGCGGCTTGGCCGTGGTGGGCGGCGGTCGCTGCGATGGTGAGGTAGTCGAGTACCGCGCGGCCTTGTAGGCGGCAGGTCTCGTTGACTGAGAGGATCCGCTCGATCCAGCGGTTGCCGTCCTCGGATTGAGTGCCGCCTTGGACGCGACGCATGATTACGGCGTGTCTGAGTGCTCTCTCGGCCGCGTTGTTGGTTGGGTCGATGCCCTGCACCTCGCAGAAGGTCCAGAGTGCCTCGTACTCTTCAAGCAGCCCTGAGCAGAAGTTCGCGGTCTTCTGATGGCGGCCGCGCTCGCCCTGCTCGAGCAGGCCTTGGATGTGCCCTCGCAGCGGCTCGAGCTTGCTTTTGAGCCAGTGAAGGGTGTGAGCGTCAGCGAGATACTCGGCGTGCAGCGCGATCACTCGGCGTGCGTCCTTCAGGAGCTTTTCACCGAGCTTGCCGGGAGCGCCGCTGCGTTCGGAGATCTCGATCAGCTGACGAATCGCATGCGCCCAGCAAAGCTGCTGTTGCAGGACATCAAGGAAGTGGTAGGCAGCGTAGCGGTCAGAGATGACGATCCCGGGAAAGTCGGCTCCCAGCAGCTCCTTTGCCGCGGCCTTCGAGCGATGCGGGTCGATGCGGTAACACGCCACCAGCGCGGCCGCTCCGAGCCACAGCCACTGCTGGGCGCCGCCCAGACGCCAGCTCGTCTCATCGGCATGCACGACGTCGGCATGGCGAACCGCCCGCGCCAGCGCGGCCCAGGGATCAGCGAGAACCCGGCTCATGCGCATGATCGCCGCGTCCACCGCACCTGTTGAGATCGCGCAGCCGAGCATCTCCTGGATGACCTCGGCGACCTGCCGGCGCGAGAGACGGTAGACACCAGCGAGCGTGGCGATATGCGCTTCAAGGCGCGGCCCGAACGCCGAGCAGGACACCCCGGCCGGCAGACCAGCGAGCGTCTTCTTGCCGCAGCCTGGGCAGCGCAGACGGTGCAGCCGGTACTCGAAGATCAGCGGGGAGATCGGCGGCAGCTCCCACTTCTGGTGAATCACCGGCTTGCCAGTCTGCTGCTCAGCCCCGGTGAAAGCGCGCCCGCAACCACAGCACTCGCCGGGCAGCTGGTCGAATCGCTCATCGACGCGCTCGGGCGGCGCCATCTGGCGATGCTTGCCCTCATGCCCCGGCTGCCCACCCGGCTTGCGCAACGACTTCTTCGCACGTTCCCGGGCCAGCGCACGACGCTGCTGACGAGTCATCGGCGGATCGGAAGACGGCGGCTTCGAAGAGTTACGCGAGCTCTGACCCAACCGCCGCTCCAACTCCTCGATCCGAGCATCCTGCGCGGCGATCCGCTCCCAGAGCAAAGCGTTCTCCGCCCTCAACTCAACATTCTCAGCCTCAAGCTCAGCGCGGCTGGGCCGCTCTGCAGGCTTGCCAGCACCCGCCATGCCCGCAAGATTCCTTGCAAATGCGCGAAATCCTGCTCACCCACCAGCGACCCCCTGAACGGCTACCAAACGCCGGCTGCGCTCATCCAACACCCGCTGGGTGCTCAACAACTCATAACGCTCAGCGATCGCCGCCTCATCAACCACACCAACAGTTTCTACACCCCCACCCCAAACCCTTCAATAATTAGCTCGTGAGTCCTAAAGCTCTGGCGCGCAGCATTTCACGTGGAGACGATGAACGCCGCGATCCAGCGGTTCCGAGAGACGGAGCATCACGCGATCATCAGCGAGGATAATCCGGAGGCCCAGGAACGGACTTGGTTCGTTGAGATTGGGGCGCCGGCGCCGATAACATGGGCTCCCGTCATCGGCGACCTTCTGCACAACCTCCATTCGTCGCTCGACCACCTGGCCTGGCAGCTCGCGGTGCGCAGGAACTACGGGTATGATCTGCCCGCCCACACGCGCGCGACCTTCCCGATCTTCAAGAACAGAGGTCGCTTCTGGAAACGCAACCGGGACCGGACGAGCTGGGCCGCCCAGAGCGGCGCGGCGGCGCTGCGTAGATTCGCTGGGGACAGCAGGCAACTTGTCCTTGATGTTCAGCCCTACAAGCAGGGGAACGGAGCGGAGAACCACGGACTTTGGCTTCTTCATGTCCTCTCGAACGAGGACAAGCACAAGACCCTCCACGTAGTGCAGTCCGCGATGGTGGACTCGGACCTCGAAATCTCGGACCTGTCGGATGTACGAATCGATCACTTCACGCCGGTCGCTGGCCCGATACGTCCTGGCGTGCGGACCGAAATAGGACGAGCCAAGGTCACGCAGATCGGACCGAATCCCGTATGCGAGCTGAAGCCCAAGTTCGCCATTGGCGAGGCGTTCGCCGAGGGAACGCCCCTCGTGGCGAATCGCTACGTCGGTGAGGTGTTCGATCGCATTCTGCGTGCGGTCAGAATCGAAGTCTTCGCCGAACGCTTCGGCCCATACTTCGGCATCGACGACTGGCTGCAAACGATGACCGACATCATGGGCGGCCACGCACTCGAATACCCCCTGTGACGGGAACCGGAAATGATATGCCTCTACGGGCCGAGGCTCGATGACGGCGGCGTTCATGAGGCACCAGGCTGAGACCCGACGCACAGCCGGGCCTCAGCCGTCCGAGTCCTACTCGCTGAGCGCGGCCGCTTCGAGAACGGACCGAGAAGCCCAAACGAAACCATCGTGCCGGTGAACGAGACCGGCCCTGGCGTCATGGTATAAGTGTGACCGAGATCACACGGCGAGATGGATCATCGAGCAGCCGCCGTTCTTATAATGCCGCCTCCGGCACCGTCCGCACGCAGTGGCCCCTGGGGCCATCGGCGGCTACCCCAACCTTGTGCCGCGGCGACTGCCGCCTGTCCTCATTTGATGCCGCGAGGGCCCACCTGCGGCAAGCCGGACGGCGCTGGCAATGGGACCGGACGTGGTGGAACGGGCTCCGGGCTGGGCAGCGTGGTGACAGTGATGACAACCAATTTTACTCGATCAATGACTGCGGTCGGAAATTCGT
Source organism: Solirubrobacterales bacterium (assembly GCA_027315115.1). Taxonomy (GTDB): domain Bacteria; phylum Actinomycetota; class Thermoleophilia; order Solirubrobacterales; family Solirubrobacteraceae; genus Palsa-744. Next base: position 4,225 of record DAHUYQ010000009.1, read on the forward strand.
CCCGCGGCACTACCCCCCGCCGCAGACCCCCGCCGCCCCCACCACAGCCGCGCTCACCTGCGCAAGATCCTCGTCTGAGATCACGTAGGGCGGCATCGTGTAGATCAGGTCCCTGAACGGCCGCAGCCAGACGCCGCACCTCACCGCCATGGCGCTCGCCGCAGCCATGTCCACCGGCTCCCGCATCTGGATCACGCCGATCGCGCCGAGCACGCGCACGTCGGCCACGCCGGGGATCTCCCGCGCGGGCGCGAGGCCCTCGCGCAGCCCCGACTCGATCGCGGACACCTGCCCCGCCCAGGCGCCCTCGCCGAGCAGCTCCAGCGAGGCCAGGGCGACCGCGCAGGCGAGCGGGTTGGCCATGAACGTGGGGCCGTGCATCAGCGCGCCGCCCTCCCCGTTGGAGATCGCCTCGGCGACCGCGGGCGTGCAGAGCGTGGCCGCGAGCGTCATGTAGCCGCCGGTCAGGGCCTTGCCCACGCACATGATGTCCGGGCTCACGCCGGCGTGCTCGCAGGCGAACATCGCGCCGGTGCGACCGAAGCCGGTCGCGATCTCGTCGAGGATCAGCAGCAGGTCGTGCTCGTCGCAGAGCCTTCGCATCAGCGCCACGCAGGCGGGCGAGTGGAAGCGCATGCCGCCGGCGCCCTGCACGACCGGCTCGATGATCACGCCGGCCAGCTCGTGCGCGTGCGCGCGGATCAGCCCCTCGACCTGCGCCGCCCAGGCGCCGTCCAGCGGCGCTCCGAAGCCGTCGGGGGGGCGGTCGGCGAAGACGTGCTCAGCCACCGTTCCGGCGAAGAGGCTGTGCATGCCCTCGACCGGGTCGCAGACGGCCATCGCCCCGAACGTGTCGCCGTGGTAGCCGCCGCGCACGGTCAGCAGCCGCGTGGCCTCCGGCCCGCGCCGCGCGCGCTGTGCCTGCAGGCACATCTTGATCGCCACCTCGACCGACACCGAGCCGGAGTCGGCGAAGAAGACGTGCTCCAAGCCGCCCGGCGCGATCTCCAGCAGGCGCTGCGCCAGCCGCACGGCGCCCTCGTGCGTCAGCCCGCCGAACATCACGTGGGCCATCCGGCCAAGCTGGTCGGAGACGGCCGCGTCGAGCGCGGGGTGGCGGTAGCCGTGGATCGCGCACCACCACGAGGACATCCCGTCGATCAGCTCACGACCGTCGGCAAGCCGCAGCCGCACACCCTCCGCGCCCACCACCGGCAGCGCCGGGCTCGCGGCCGGCATCGGCGCGTAGGGATGCCAGACGCGCTCGCGATCCGCCGCGAGCAGCGCGTCCCAATCGCTCAGTCCTCGTATGGAACGAAGTCCCTCTTGCGGGCGCCGCAGACCGGGCAGAACCAGGTGTCGGGGATGTCCTCGAAGGCCGTGCCGGAGGGGATGCCGCCGTCGGGGTCGCCTTCGTCGGGATCGTAGATGTAGCCGCAGGATTCGCAGATCCAGCGCTGGAGGGTCTGAGTTTCGCTCATCACGTGAAGCCTACATGCGTGCTCGCAGCGGTATGGTCATCACCGTGACCGGGGAGGATCGGCTGCCGCGCCCAGCGCCGGGGGAGCGCTTGAACCTTGGAGAGGAGACCGTGCCTCGCCAGGCGGCGACGGTGATCCTGCTGCGCGGCGGCGCCGGCTCGCTGGAGGTGCTGCTCGTCCAGCGCAGCCCGCAGGCCCGCTTCATGGGCGGAGTGTGGGTGTTTCCCGGCGGCGCGGTGGAGCAGGCCGAGGCGGAGGCCGACGCTCCCCACGAGCTCGCAGCGCGCCGCGAGCTGCGCGAGGAGGCGACGATCGAGCTCTCGCCGCAGTCGGAGCTCGTGCTCTTCGCCCGCTGGATCACCCCGGCGATGATCGCGACCCGGTACGACACGTTCTTCTTCCTCGCGGAGCTGCCCGCCGGGCAGGAAGCGAGGGTCGACGGCGGCGAGTGCGTCGCGCACCGCTGGTATGAGCCCTCGACCGCGCTGGCCGCCTACGCCTCCGGCGAGCTGCCGCTCGTGTTCCCGACGATCAAGCAGCTCGAGCGGCTCGCGCCGTTTCGCAGCGTCAGCGAGCTGCTCCAGAGCGCGCGTGGCCGCGAGGTCGGCCCCGTGCAGCCGAAGGTGATCGTGGACGGAGAGACGCCCCGGCTCGTGCTGCCTGGCGAGCCGGGCTACTGAAGTCGGAGGGCGTTGCTATCGCCCACCCGCAGCACGCCTCTGCTCGGCCTCCTGCCGCGCGGCCCTGCGCACGTCGGCTCGCCTGGCGGGCTGCTCGAGCATCTCGCGCCAACCACCCTCGTGCATGTAGCGCTCGAACGCCTTGGCGGCCTTCTCAAGTGCGACTGCCAGCTCCGCGGGAGCACATTTATCGCATAGCTGCTCGTTCCAGTGCTCGAGCAACTCCAGTTCGATCAGTTGAGGAGCGTTGTGCTCCTCAAAGGTGTCGAGTCGCACCACCGTGCGAGCCAATGTCCACACGAGCCGCTGCTGCAGCAGGAGAATCCCGCGTTTGGAGAGCGTTGCGACACGGCGAGCGTCCATGAGCTGGTCACGCGTGACGATGCCTATCTCGCGTACCAGCGCAGCCTTCGATTTGCCGCCACCAAGGGCGGGAAGAGGGAGGCACTGCTTGTAGCCGGTCGGCCACGCCTCAGGCGGGACTCGCTGGTGTGGGCGAACCGCGACTGCCTGCAACCTGCTCCTCAGGTCGGCGCCTTCGCGGAGCGAGCATGGATGGCCGACAAGCATGACGGCGTCGTGGTGGCTGCTTTCGTAGCCAGCCAGAGTGATGCCGGTGAAGACATCGCCTTGGAACACGGGCCTCAGAGGATCGTCCTCCTCCAGGCCGTAGGTTTCGTAGAGACTCTCGTCGCTGTCGGGGCGATCGAGATCCGTAGGATCGCGGTCTCCGCTCGCGTCTTCCTCCTTGCTCGTCGTGCCGGCCATCGCAGATCAGGTACGCGTCATCTCGGCACGATCGCGCTTTCGCCGTCGGAGCCACGCACTACCCGGAAGTTGTGGTCGCGGGCGTAGGTCTTGCGCCAGCCCGCATCGAAACGATCGAGCATCGTCGTGGCATCGATGCGTCCCCGTGCCCACTCAAGCAGCAGCCACCGTCCGCTGGGCCCAGAGTGGTAGATCTCGGCGGGCGTGACGGTCGCGTCCTCGTGCACCCTCATCTCGATCCAGCTACCGAGATCGTCAATGTTAAGCTCGTCCAGATGGTCGAAGAAGGCCGTCAGGGCAGCGACCTGCTCTCGGTTCTCGGCGGTGATGCTGCCGCCCCGTCGCCACTTTCGTATCGCAGTGGGAGTCACGTCCAGCATCGTGGCGATCGTGTGCCATGAGAGCCCACGATCGACGGCCAGCTTCTGCAGACAAGCCCTGAAATCTCCTCGTTGGTAATGCGCCGCGGATTCCCGTAGCTGCTCGCTGCTCTGATCCCGGTCGATCTGATCGAACGCCCGGCTGAGAGCCGCTATGCCATCACGCAGAGCATGGATGGTGGCACTGCCGCACGCAGCCCTCAAATAGAGCATCTCCATGTCGTTGGGACCGTTGACGATCGCGTCGGCGAGCACCTGGGCGCAGGCCGTCCGGAGACTCACCTCGCCGCCCTCCTCTGCATGATTGACCACGAGGCTGTGATGCGGGGAACGTACCCGGGCAAGCGCGCTGGCCTGGGTTGACTCCAACCGGAGCCTGAGGGCGACGTCTTCGATCCAGTCAACGTCAGACACGTTGACATGCTTCTGCTCGACGTCAGTTATGGGCATCGTCATCACCTCTGAAATAAGCACGCAACTCTGGCTTGATGATGGCCTCGAAAGCGCTATGGATCGGCGCGTGAAGCTCCCTCGTCGTATCGAGGACCGCGTCGACGTCGAACGACGGCACGCCGTCTTCAGGCGCGCTCCATTCGCTCTCAAGGCTGAGACTGAAGAACGGGCCGCTGCCCGGCTGCTTCACGCGGAGCGGCCCGTTGGGGTCGACGACGAAACCCTCCTTGGCGGCACCATATCCGAGCCGCAGTTGATGTCGATCGGAGAGCTTGTAGTGGGTGACCCCGGCTGTTTGCTGAACGTCTGCGTCAAGCAAGCTGGCCGGGCCGACAACCGAATCGGTGATGAAGCGCGTCCAGTGACTGGGCGCAAGCGCCTCTGGGTGGCGGATCTCGTCAACGTATTGCAGCGTGAGCGCGAGCAGACCAGCCGGCGCCCCCACTTCCACCACGGCCTCAAGGATCGCGCGAATCACGGACTCCAGGCCCTCAAAGGACTCATGATCGGTGCACTCAAAGCGGGCCATCCTGGGACCAAGCGTGACGCTGCGAGTGCGCTCGCGGTTCGTCATCCGAAGCTGCTGTGGCATCGCCGTCGTGATCGAAGGCTGCAGCGGCGGCCCGCCAACCCCCACAGGCAACTCCAATTGAGCCCGTCGTATCTCCGCCAAAAGCGGAAACGACTCGCGCAGCCGCTCGTAGACAGCCTCCTTGCCCCCAGGCGCCTGGAGCGCGGGTGAGAGCGGGAAGCCCGCTACAAACGAGACGAACTGGACAGGAGCGCGAGCGTAGATCTCTTTCGGCATCGTCCTCTCGTTCTATATCGGCCGCGTGAAGCGAACCTAAAGCGAACCATATTGCTAACTATATCCCGCGCCGGCAGATACGCCCATGCCGGGGCTCACTGACCCTGCTGCGCTTCGATCACGTGCATCACCGCATTGATCAACGCGAGATGCGTGAAGGCCTGCGGGTAGTTGCCGAGGTGGCGCCCTGAGCTTGCCTCCAGCTCCTCCGCATAGAGGCCGAGCGGAGAGGCGTAGGTGAGCAGGCGCTCGCACAGATGTTCGGCTTCGCGCCGCTCTCCGATCTCGCACAGCGCGGAGACCATCCAGAAGGAGCAGATCAGGAAGCTGCCCTCCTCCCCCTGCTGCCCGTCGTCGGTCTGCTCGGTCCTGTAGCGCAGCACCAGCCCGTCGTCGGTGAGCTCCTGCTTGATCGCCGTCACGGTCGCGCGCACGCGCTCGTCGTCGGGCGGCAGGAAGCGCACCAGCGGTATCAGCAGGTTCGAGGCATCAAGCGCATCGGTCTCGTAGTGCTGGCGAAAGACGCCGCGGCCGTCCACGCCGTGTCGCAGGATGTCGTCCTTGATCTCATCGGCGACCGCCTGCCAGCTCTGGGCCTGCTCGTCGTTGCCGCGGCGTTCGGCCAGCCTGGCTCCCCTGTCCAACGCCACCCAGCACATCAGCTTCGAGGAGACGTAGTGCCGGGGCTCCCCGCGCGCCTCCCAGATCCCCTGGTCGGGCTGCTTCCAGACCCTTTCCGCACCGAGCACCTGGTCCTTCAGCACCGGCCAGAGCCGCTCGGGGATGTGGTCGCGCTTCTTGGAGTGCAGGTAGACCGAGTCCAGAACCGCTCCGTAGACGTCGTTTTGGCGCTGGTCGTAGGCGCCGTTGCCGATTCGCACCGGCCGCGCGTTCTCGTAGCCCTTGAGATGGTCGAGCGTGGACTCCGGGAGGTCCTTGCGGCCGTCGATGCCGTACATGATCTGCAGCGTGCCGTCCTCGTTTCTCTGCACGTCGGCGACGTACTGCACGAAGTCATCGGCCTCCCAGTCGAGGCCGAGCGCGTGCAGGCCCCAGAGGGTGAAGGTCGCGTCCCGCATCCAGCAGTACCTGTAGTCCCAGTTGCGCGAGCCCTTGGGCGTCTCCGGCAGCGATGTGGTCGGCGCCGCGACCAGCGCGCCGGTGGGCATGAACGTCAGGCCCTTCAGCGCCAGCGCGGAGCGCTGCAGGTGGTAGCGCCACGGGTGGTCGGGATAGATGCCTTCGGCGATCCAGGTGCGCCAGAAGTGCTCTGTGCGCGACAGATCCTCGTGGGCCTGATCCGCGCTCAGCGGGCCGCTGCGATCGAGCGCCCAGGACATCGCGCAGAAGCGTCGCTCGCCTTCGACCATCGTGTGCCTGCCATGCGCGCGGTTGCCCTCGATTCCAAGCCGCACGTCGGAGTAGAGCCGGAAGACCCACTCGTCGTTGGTGGCGTCGAGCGCGCACGTCCCCTCCTGGACGGTGTCGACGTGCGTCCAGCTCGCCGCCTGCGCGCCATATTCGAGCATCGGCTCGCAGACGATCTCGATCTGAGCGCGACCCTGGATGCATTCGATCATCCGCACGAGCATGTGGTTGGCGTCGTTGTCGGTCGGCGGCCTGGTGTGGCTGAATCCGTGCTTGTCGTCGCGCCACTCCCCGATCGTGAGCGCGTCGAGCACGCGAATCCATCCCTGCGGGGTCATCCAGGTCGTCTCGATCACGTTGGTACCCGGCAGGTACCGCCTGCCGGCCGGCACGTAGATGCCGTACGGACCCACCCGGAAGCTGCCCGCACCCCGGTCCAGCATGGCCCCGAAGACGGAGGGCGAGTCGAAGTGGGGCAGGCACATCCACTCGATCGACCCGTCGGATGCCATCAGCGCGCAGGTGTGGCAGTCCGAGAGGAAGCCGAAGTCGGCGATCGGCGGGAACGGAGACTCCGTGCCGGTGCTCTGGGATGCCGCGGGGCGCTGCCTTACGGTGGCATCGGGAGCGCCCGCGGCCTCCGGTGGGCGGGTCGGGGCGCTGGCGCTCGCGCCGCCGTCCGGCGACGAGGCGGATTCGGGGCTCATCGTGCCGGAACCGTAGCGCTCACGCGACTCCCGGCGCGTCCCATGACGGTCGCTGCACGCCGTCTGGCAGGCGGCCTTCCTCGGCGAGCTTGTCCAGATGCGCGGTGAGGGTGACCGCCGCGAACGGCCTGACCTGCTCCGGCACATCGCTCCAGGCGGCGTCGAGCATGCCGTGCACCTCGCGCTCTCCGGCGTCGAGCGCGGCGAGAAGTCGCCGCTCACGGTCCAGGCGGTGATCGATGTATTCGCGCAGCTTCTCCCGCGGCGCGGTGACGGGTGGCCCGTGACCCGGACAGAGCAGATCCAGTGGCATCTCCATCAACGCTCGCAGGGCCGAGAGGTAGCCGGTGAGGGCGCCGGGGTCCGGCGCGATGAACACCGAGCCTTCGCCCAGCACTGCGTCCCCTGTGAAGCACACCGGACGGGCGGACCGCGTGAGAAGCGCGAAGTGGTCGGGGGCGTGCCCGGGGCTCGCGAGTGCCACGAGCGGGCCGAAGCGGGTCCCGTCCCGCAACCGCACGTCTCCCGGCCGGCGCAGATGCTCGGCCCTGCCGGCCGCAAGCGGCGCCGGCCGCCGGGCACGCAGCTCCTCCACGGCTTCGCAATGGTCGGGGTGGTCGTGGGTGAGCACGATGCCGCCGAGACCGCCGCGTCGATCGAGCGTCTGAACCAGCGCGTCGAGGTGCTCGCCAAGCGCGGGCCCCGGATCGACCACGAAGGCCGGCTCGTGACCCACGACCCACGTGTTGGTGCCCGAGAGGGAGAGCGGCCCCGGGTTCTCGGCGCGCAGCCTCACGATGTCGTGGCGCTGCAGCAGCGCCGACTCCTCACCTGCGCCCTCTTGGCCGGGCCGGCTGCTCACTCCTGGCCGGCGGCCTGCTGCGGCGGCGTTGGCAGGGCGTCGACGCCCGACTCGGCAGCAGCGAGGTTCTCGGCCTGGACGGCGAGCCAGATCTCCTCGCGGTAGACGGGCATGTCCTTGGGGGCCGCGATCCCGAGACGTACCGTCTGGCCGGCCACCTCCATCACCGTGACGGTTATCTCCTCGCCGATCACAACGCGCTCACCTGGACGACGCGTAAGTATCAGCATCGTCGACCATTATGCCCTATCGGGACGCAATGCCGCATATGCGCCCGCGCAGAGCCGGTCCGACGCACCTGCCGGCGACCGCGCAGAGCCCCTGCGCACGCGCTGCCCGGACCGCCGGCAGGCGGCCCCGGTGCCCGCTCTCCTACGCCTCGGAGGTCTGTTCCGCGAACAGCGGTGCGCGCAGGTCCGCGCCCGGGGCGGTGTTGATCACCTGGTGCCCGCGGCCCTGCCAGATCACCAGCGGCGCCCGCAGGTTGACGGTGGTCTGCGCCGGGTTCGGGCTCGCGCGCACGGTCACGTAGACCTGGGCCTGGTCGAGGTCCTCGGTGCCGATCCGTTCGCGTTCCTCCTCGCCGACGGCCAGCTCGAAGCCCGGGAACGCCCCGCGCGGATCGATCACCGGCAGCGCGAGCGCAGGATCCTCGGTCGAATGCAGCCAGCGGATGCTGCCCTCGCCTTCGGCCTCCAGGAAGGCGTAGCCGGAGCCGGGCAGGCCGATCAGGCCCAGCGGGAAGTCGACGAGCGCCTCCTCGGCCAGCTCGACCGTCCCGAATCTGACGCTTTCGATGATCATCGGCATGCCTCTCTGGACCCTACTTCAGGAATTCGAGGAGCGACATCTGCACGATGCTCGCTCCGGCCTTCAGCGCCGCTTCGTAGGCGACCTGGTCGCTTGTGTATTCGGTGGCCACCTGCGCGTAGTTGGCGTCCTGGGTGTTGGACAGCGCCTCGGTCGTGCTGGTGGCCAGTTCTTCGATCCGGCTTTCGGCGAGCTGAAGCTGATCGATCGCCCCGCCGGCCTGCGCCTGCATCTGCATCAGGGTTTCGAAGTTGGAGTCGATGCTCTTGAGGTCTTCCCCGTTCAGCGCTTCCAGCGCCGCCGGGGTGCCTTCGCGCATGTTCTTGGCGATCGTGCGCAGCGTGTCCAGCAGCTTGCCGTCTTTGGCGGCTTCGCCGTTGCCGAGCAGCGTGGATGCGGGCTGGTTGATCTGGATGGTCATGCCCGGCGCGATCGTGCGGGTGATCGTGCCTTCGTTGCCGTGGTAGGCGTCTTCGGCGCCGGCGGAATAGGCGGCGGTGCCCGTGAGGGTGCCGGAGAGCACGTACTGCCCGGCGTACTGCACGTTGGCGTCCTGCTTGGCCGATTCGGTGAGCTGTTCGACCTCTGTCGCCAGGTTTTCCAGGTCGGACTTGCCGTTCACGCCGCTGGTCGCCTGCAGGACCAGTTCGCGCGCCTTCTGGACCACCTGGCCGATCGAGCCGAGCGCGCCGGAGGTGGTGCGCTCCCAGGAGATCGCTTCGTTGACGTTGGTCTTGTAGTTGGCGAGACCGTCGAGCGTGCTCTGCAGGTCGATCGCCTTGCCCGTGCCGTAGGGGTTGTCGGAGGGTTCGAGGATCGACTTGCCGCTGGATAGTTCGGTGGAGCGGCGCTGCAGCGCCGCGAAGGCGTTGTTGACGTCGCGGACCGTGGAGCTGGTCACCATGTGGGGGGTGATGCGGATCACAGGCCCACCAGCCCGGTGTGCTCGATCAGCGTTTCGAGCATCTGGTCCATCGCTGTCATCACGCGCGCGGATGCTTCGTAGCCTCGCTGGAAGGTCACGAGCTGCGTCATTTCTTCGTCCGTGGAGACGCCCGAGACCTGCTGGCGGCGTTCTTCGACCGCCGTCACCATCGCCTGCGCGCCGGCTTCGGTCTGCTTGGCCGACTGGACGTCGCTGCCGACCTTCGTCACGAACGCGGACCAGCGCTGGTCGGCGGTGCCGCCGCGCAGGTTGGCGATCGACTGAGCGAGGTTGTTGGCGCCCGGTTCGCCGGCCGGGCCCGTCTGGATCTGTTCGCCGGTCGCGCTGACCGCGATGCTCGCCGCGGTGGTGCCGCTGAAGAACGGGGTTTCCGATTGCAGCGCGTTGACCGATTCGGCGAGGCCGGCGGCGACTTCGTTCAGCGAAGTCTTGTAGCCGGCCAGCGCGCCCGACGCCGAGGTGAGGCTCAGCAGCGCGCCGAGCTGGCCGCCCGAGGTGGTGCTCAGCGCCTGCGGCCAGTGGACGGTGCCGCCTTCGACGAGCGGTTCGGCCGCGTTGCCGAAGCCGAGCGTGATGGTGCCGTCTTCGTGTTCGGTGACCGACACGTTGGCGAGCTTGGAGAGGTTGTCGATCAGTTGGTCGCGCCGGTCGAGCAGTTCGTTGGGCTGCTGGCCCGCTCCGAGCGCGAGCTTGATCTGGTTGTTGAGAGAGGCGATCTGCTGCGCGTCGCTCTGCACTTCGCCTTTGGCGCCGGTGATCGTTTCGTAGCGCGAGGTGGCTTCGCCGGAGGCGGCTTCGACCTGCGAGCTGAGCTGGTTGAGGGTGGTGGCGAGATTCCTGCCGGCGGTCACGACGCCTTCCCGGGCCGCGGCGCTGCTGGGCGAGTTGGCCAGGTCGTTCCAGGCCGTCCAGAAGGCGGAGAGCTGCGCGGAGAGGCCGGAGCTCGTCGGTTCGTCCAGGGAGCTCTGCACCTGGCCGAGCACTTCGGCGGTCGTGCTCGCTTCGCCGAGCGTCGAGCTCTCGCCGCGGTACTGAGCGTCCAGGTAGCTGTTCCTGATCCGCGTGATCTGCGCCACGCCCACGCCCGTGCCGAGCTTCGCGCCGTCGCCGGTGACCAGTGAGAGCGCCTGGATGGTCAGCGGCCGGCTGGTCTCCATCACGGCGGTCTGCCGCGTGTAGCCCGGCGTCTGGGCGTTGGAGATGTTGTTGGAGGTGACATCGAGCGCCTCCTGGCTTGCGAGCAGCCCGCTCAGCGCTGTCTGAAGACCCTGCAACGTCGGGATCGACATCCGCCTATGCCTCCAGATCCAGCAGCCGCATGCCCGCGGTCGGGTCGGTGCGGGCCGAGGTGGCGCCGGCGCCGGTGGCGTCGTAGACGTGGTTGGCGTCGAGCGAGAGCGTCTTCATGAGGTGATCCAGGAAGGAGAGCTCGACCTTCATCAACGCCCGGTTGACGAGGTGCTCGCGTTGCAGCTCGTGCAGCATTCCGGAAAGCTGGGCGCTGCGGGAGACCGCCTGCGCCGCGCTGTGCGGCGGCAGGATCGCCGACAGGCGCGAGATGCTGACCGCCTCGGGCGGCACGCCCAGCCGCAGCCCGCTGCGCGCGAGCAGCTCGCTGCGCTCAACCTCCATCTGCCGGCGGTGGCTCAGCTCGGCCTGCAGCATCCCCGCCAGGCGCACGACCTCGTGGACCTCGTGCCGCCTGATCGCGGCGCCCTGGGCCAGGACGATCTCCAGCAGGCGCTCGGCGGATCCGATCTGGGCCGCTAGGTGGGCGAGCAGGTCGGCCGCCAGCATCTCGTCGCCGCTGAGCGCGCGCCCCGCGAGCGCCCCAGGCTGCGGCGCGAGCGCGAGCGTGCTCATGAGCCGGCCTTCCCGGTGGCCGGCACGGCCTGGTCGAGCGCGCTCGGGTCGATCGCGGTCGTGAGCTGGGTCGCAAGCCCAAGCCCGCCGCCGCGCGTGAGCGATTCCGCAAGCGTCTGGGGCAGCATCGAGGAGACCAGGCTCATGGAGCCGCCGCCTTCTTCGCCTTCGCCGCCTTCGCCGCCTTCGGAGCCGCCTTCACCCAGGCCACCCGTCTGGCTCATCGCCTTGGAGACCTGTTCGACGAGCATCTCTTCGAAGCCGACGGCCTCCTTGTAGGCGTTCTTGACGGCGGTGGAGCCGTCGCGCACGAAGGCCGGTTCGACGCTCGCGGCGACCGTCGGCAGCCCGCTGGGCAGAGCGGGCGTGGCGATCGCGGATGCCGGCTGCACGCTCATGCCCGAAGCTGGTTGGCGATCGCCATCATTTCGCCCTCGAGCTTCACCGCGCTGGAGCCCATCTGGTAGCTGCGCTGCGTGTCGATCATCGTGGCCATTTCGCTGCCCATGTCCACGTTGGATCCCTCCAGCGCGCCCTGCACGACGCTCGCGCCGGCCAGCGGCGCCGCGGCTCCGCTGGCCGCTGTGGTGGTGAACTGGCCGTTGCCCGCGGCAAGCATGGCGTTTGGCGCGGGAACGTCGACGACCGCGATCCTGCCGAGCGTGCGACCTTCCGCGGTCACCTCGCCGTCGCCGGCGATTTTCACCTGCTGCGCCTGCACGCCGGCGGGCAGCGTGATCGGCGGCTGCAGCACGCTGCCGTCGGCGCTGACGATCTGACGGTTGGAGTCGAGCTGGAAGGAGCCGTCGCGGGTGAGCACGGTGCTGCCGTTCGCGCGCCGCAGCTCGAAGAAGCCCCCGCCTTCGATGGCGAGGTCCAGCGGCGATTCGGTGCGCTGCAGCGAGCCCTCGGCTTCGACGTTGCCGATGTCGCGCGCGGAGGCGCCAGCGCCGTCGGTGGTGTTGGTGCCCGCTTCGTGGATCTGGTTGTAGACCAGGTCGCTGAAGGCGGTCCGCTGGGCGTGGTAACCGGTCGTGGAGATGTTGGCGAGGTTGCCCGCGACATTGTCGAGCTGAAGCTGCTGGGCATTCATGCCGGCTGCCGCCGCGAAGAGACCGTCGATCATCTCTCTGTCCTCCCTAGCTGACCGAGCCGACCTGGGTGGAGGCTGCCTGCAGCGTTTCGTTTATCGCTTGGATCGCCTGCTGGCCCGACTGGAAGGTGCGCAGCGAAGCCATCATTTCCACCATCGTCTCGACGGGGTTGACGCCCGATTCTTCGAGCGCGCCCGATCGCACGGTGCCGCTCGCCTTGCCTTCCTGGGTGCCGGTGAAGAGGTTTTCGCCCTGCTTGACCGCGCCGGCGACCTTGTAGACGCCGATCGCGGTCGGGGCCACCGTGCCGTTGGCGCCCACCTTGATCGGCGCGCCTTCGGGACCGAGCACGTCGTTGCCGAAGCTGTCGGTCAGCAGCCCGCCGGCCGATACCGCGAACTGGCCGTCGCGGGTGTAGCGCACCCCCTGCGGGGTCTTGACCGAGAAGAAGCCTTCGCCTTCGATCGCGAAGTCGAGCGGATCGCCGGTTTCGTGCATCGCCGCGGGGGCGAGATCGGTATGGGACTTGCCGCTTTCCACGCCGATCGAGATCGAGCCCACCTGCGCTCCGCTTGCGGTGTTGGAGAGCAGGATCTGCCCGAAGCTGTGCTGGGAGGACTGATCCGCCTTGTACCCCGGCGTGGAGGCGTTGGCAAGATCGTTGGCGAGCTGGCTCTGGCGGGCCTGCTCGGCGACCATCCCTGATGCGGCGATGAAGAGACCGAGGTCCATCTCGCCCAGGTGATCGTCGCCAGTGCGCCGATCTTTAGCGGCTCGTCGGCGAGCGCTCGCCGTGCGGCTCACCGCGCGGCCCCGGGCTGCCGCGCCAGGCTCAGCAGGCGAGCGTGAAGAGCGCCTCCTCCTCGGCGAGCTGACCGCGCAGCTTGCGGCGGAGCTCGGAGTGGATCTGGCAGACGCGGCTCTCCGAGACGCCCAGTCGGGCGCCGATGTCGCGCAGGGTCCAGTCCTCCACGTAGAGCAGGACGGCGACCTGGCGCTCGCGCGGAGAGAGCTTCCTGAAGGCGACGCGGAAGCGCTCCTTGGCCTGGTGGCGCTGCGCTGTGATCACGGGGTCGCAGTCCAGGTCGCCGCTTTCCAGCGTGTCGATCCGCTCGATCGTCGTGTCGTCTTCGGAGCGCACGGTCTGATTGAGCGATCCGACGTCGGCCAGCGCGAGCTCGTCCAGCCTCGCCGCGAGCTCGCCGGCGCTCATTCCCAGCTCGGCGGCCAGCTCGTCCCTGCTGGGCTGGCGATCATGCTGGGCGGCGAAGCTGCGACGCGCCCCGTTGATCGCTCGCTCGGTGCGGCGCAGCGAGCGCGGCGCCCAGTCGTGGCGGCGCAGCTCGTCCAGCACCGCGCCCTGGATCCGGGTCCAGGCGAACTGCTCCAGCGTCGCGCCCTTGTCCGGGTCGTACCTGTCGATGCAGCGGATCAGCGCCTCCAGCCCGCAGGAGAGGAAGTCCTCGACGTCACACTGCGCGGGGACCTCCCTGACCTTCCGGTAGACGATGTAGCGCACCATCGGCGTGAAGGTGAAGATCAACCGGTCGCGCAGGCGGCGGTCGCCCGTCGCGCGGTACTGCTGCCACAGCTCGAGCACCTCCGGCGCTGAAATCCGGGCAGTGCCCTTCTCTGTGCTCTGCATCGAGTCCTCCGGCCATTTTCGAGGGAACAGCCCGGCCCTCTCCATTGGCCCGAGCGTGCAGGTGAGGCGGCTCCTCTCCGTGGAGCCGGCTGCCGAGAGATGGTCGGTCGTCCCGTCCACGCCTCGCTCAGCGATGCCCTAATCGGTGCCATGCGCCTGCGACTTGAGCGTTGAATCGGAGATCTCGACGAAGGCTGTTTGAAACGCGGCGTTTATGGGGACGCGCGAGCGTCGGTCTCGCCGTCGCCCGCGGCCCGCGGCCCGCGGCCCGCGGCCCGCGGCCCGCGGCCAGCGACCCGCGGGCCAGCGACCCGCGGGCCTCATGTATCGGCGCCTTCGGTCGATCACCCGCTCACATGGCTCTGCGTCTGCCAAGCCCGTCGCCGACCCTCGGGCCGGCACAGGACGAGGATCTCCCCTGCTCTGCGCGCGGCGCGCTGGCCTCCGGCGAGATCGGCGCCTACCGCGCGCTCTTCGACCGGGCGGCGGCGATCGAGGATCGCGACGCGCGCTACCAGGCCTTCTCGCGGCTGGTCCGCGAGGGGCTCTCCGCCTGCGCGAGCTTCCCGGCCAAGCGCCTGCCCGCGGCCTTCGCGGCGGTTGCCGCCGGCGCCCTGCAGGCTCTGGAGGACGAGCCGCGCGAGCCGCTGCTGCTCAACTGGGCGGGCGTGGCGATGTACGAGCTGTGGGCGCTTGACGGCGCGACGGCGCTGTTCGGCGCCGCCCACAGACTGGACCCCGAGTTGGCGAATCTCGCCGGCAACCTGGAGGCGCTGCGCCGCCGCAGAGCGCAGCTCGGGGGCCGTCCGATGCCGGCGCTGGCGCCTGAGTCTCCCGCGCTCGCGCGCCACGCCAAGAAGCTGGCCGCGCGCGCACAGCCGGCGACCGGCATGCGCATCAGCCTCTGCATGATCGTCCGCGACGAGCAGGAGATGCTGCCCCGCTGCCTGAGCACGGTCGCGCCCTTCGTCGAGGAGATCGTGATCGTCGACACCGGCTCCAAGGACGCCACGATCGAGATCGCGCGCTGCTTCGGCGCGCAGTTGATCGAGCGCGAGTGGACGGGCTCCTTCGCCGAGGCCCGCAACGTCTCCTTCGACGCGGCCACCGGCGACTGGCTGCTCTACCTGGACGCCGACGAGGCTCTGATGGGCGAGGACGGCCCCGCGCTGCGCGCGCTCGCCGCCCGCACCTGGCGCGAGGCGTTCATGCTCCGCGAGATCAACTACACCGGCGCGAGCGAGCGGACCTCCGCGGTCGGCAGCGACGCGCTGCGGATGGTGCGCAACCGCCCGCAATACCGCTTCCGGGGCGCGCTG
Source organism: Solirubrobacterales bacterium (assembly GCA_027315115.1). GTDB lineage: Bacteria > Actinomycetota > Thermoleophilia > Solirubrobacterales > Solirubrobacteraceae > Palsa-744. The sequence continues at coordinate 19,409 of DAHUYQ010000009.1, forward strand.
CACGAGCAGATCGCCTGGAGCCTGCCGACCCACATCCCCGAGCGCATCGAGGCGACCGGGATACGGATCGAGCATTTCGGGTACCTCGATCCGGTCAGGGAGAGCCGCGGCAAGAGCGAGCGCAACGCCGAGCTGCTGGACGCCGAAGCAGACGATGGGCAGCAGGGCCCGTTCCTGCACTACAACCGCGGCTGCGAGCTCCACGCGGCCGGGGAGCCGGAGCAGGCCATCGACGAGTTCGAGCGCGCATCGCAGCTCATCGAGCAGGATCCCGAACAGGCCAGGCGGCGCTGGGCGCCGACGCTGGCGATCCGGCACGTGCGGGCGCTGCGGGACGCGCAGCGCCACCAGGAGGCGGCCGAGCTGGCAGAGTCGGCGCTCGCGCGCTTCCCCGACTTCACCGACCTGCTCTTCGAGCAGGCGCGCTCGCTGGCGTCGCTCGGAGACCATCGGCAGGCGCTGCGGCTCTGCGAGCGCTGCATCGAGATGGGGGATGCCGGCAGCCCCTACACGGCGAGCGCCGGCTGCGGATCTCATCTGCCGCGGATGCTGATCGCCGAGCTGCTGCTTGGCGAGGGCCAGGCGCAACGGCATGCCGCCGCGATCGCGTCCGTGGCCGCCGGCGCCTCTAGCGCCCGGCAGGGCGCAGCGCGGCAGGCGCCCGAGCCGATCGCCGCGATCGCAGGCCAGACGGAGCTGCTCGCGCGCCTGCTTGCCGCCGGCCAGGACGCCGAGGCGATGCTGTCAGGGCGCCAGGACGCCGAGGCGGTGTTGCAGGCATGGCTGGAGGGCAGCCGCGAGGCGGCCGAGGCGCTCGCCCCGCTGCTTGAGGCGCTGCTGGCGATCCACGAGTTCAATGCCTTCGAGCGCCTGCTGCCGCTGCTGGAGGCCGGGGCGCGGAGCGTTCGCGATCGGCGTGAGCTGCTGGCCAGGATGTACCTGCGTCAGGGCTTTCTGGCCTCGGCCGCCGAAGAGTGGATGGCCGTGTGCGCGGACTCCCCGGACGCCCGAGCGTGGATCGGCCTCGCGAAGGTCGCCCAGCGGCAGCAGATGCCCGAGCAGGCCCTCGACTTCGCGCAGGCGGCCCTCGCCTGCGAGCCCGAGAACGACGAGGCCCGGCAACTGGTTTGCGCGCAGGGCTAAAGTCCTGCGATTTGTTGCCGATCAGAACGGTTGACAGAAACCCGGCGAGGCGGCCCAAGGACGGGACCGCACGAGTGCTTCCAGGAGGAACAAGACATGAGCTCGCTGATTCAGCCTTCACAGTCCCTGCCCAACGCGCAGGGGACGAAATCGGTCGCCCCCAGCAGCGCGCTGCGCGGATTGCTCGCGCCAGACATCCCGCCGATGAGCGAAAGTGAGGCCTCGGTGTCCCTGGACGCCCTTCCCAGCGCTCCTCCGCCGGATGTGGTCGCCCAGATCCAGACCGCGGGAGCCAACTACGAGGCGCTGCGCGCGCAGGGGTACGAGGTGCGCTACTCCCACGACGCGCAGACGCGCAAGACCACCGTCGAGCTGGTGGACGGCGCTGGCACGGTGCTCAAGACGCTCTCGCCCGCCGAAGCGGTGGACCTGGCGATGGGCGGCGGCCACGGAATGGCAGCCGGCTGATGACCACTTCCGCGATCGGCGCGGCCAACGGCGCCCTGATGAAAATCCAAGGTCTCGGCTCCGGCCTGAAAACCGAAGAAATCATCTCGGAGCTGATGTCGATCGAACGCGCGCCGATCACGCGCCTGCAGGAGGAACAGACGATCAACCACGCGCAGCAGACGGCGCTGCAGGGCATCCAGACCGACCTGCTCTCGCTGGCCCTGACCAGCGGAGAACTGAAGTCCCCCGCTCTCTTCCAGCAGACCCAGGCCGTGACCTCCAGCGAATCCTCGCGGGTGGGCGCGAGCATCAGCGGCACCGGCGCGGCGATCGGCGGCTACGAGGTCGAAGTCAAGCAGCTCGCGAGCGCCGCGCAGCGCACCTTCGCGTTCAAGAGCCCGACCGCGGAAGAATCGATGACCATCGACGGGCACGAAGTCAAGCTCACCGCGGGCGAGAGCATCAGCGAACTCGTGAGCTCGATCAACTCCAACAGCGAAGCGAGCGTCTACGCCGCGGCGCTCAACAGCGAAACGGTCGTGCTCTCCAACCGCGCCACCGGCAACACCGGCTCGAGCTTCATCGAAGTCTCCGATCCGGGCGGCACGCTGACCGAAAAGGCGGAAACCGCCAAGGAAGGCCGCAACGCCGAATACTCGATCAACGGCGTGGCCGGCAGCTCGGCCTCCAACACGCTCACCGAAGCGATCCCGGGCGTCACGCTGACGCTGGGCGCGCTGACCCCGGCTGGCCCGGTGACGATCAACGTCGCGCCGCCCGCGGCGGAAGTGAGCAAGATCGCCGGACAGATCAAGACGTTCGTCAAGCAGCACAACACGGCGCTCGAAGCGATCAACAAGGAAATGAGCACCAAGCCCGCGATCGGCGTGCGGGCACAGGCGGAAGACACCGCCGGCCGGCTCTTCGGCGACTCCGAACTGGGCAACCTGCTCGCCACGATGCGGCAGGCGGTGTACACGCCCATCGCCGGCCTGCCCGAACAGATGAGCAGCCTCGCGAGCATCGGCGTGAGCACCGGCGCCGCATCGGGGTCCAGCCCCTACTCCCAGTCCGCGGTCGAAGGCAAGCTGACGATCGACGAATCGACGCTGGAAGAAGCGATCAAGTCGAAACCCACCGAAGTGGAGAAGATGCTCCAGCAGTGGGGAGCGAGCTTCGAAAAGACGATCAACACGTATGCCGAACCGGGTGTCGGCACGCTTGCCAGCAGGATCTCCGGCACCGAATCTGAGTCCTCCTACATCACCCAGCAGATCACCACGCTGAGCGAATCGCTGGCCGTGCGCCAGCAGGCTCTGGAAGCCCGCTACGTGGCGCTGGAAACCGCGATGAGCAAGATCAGCTCGCAAGGCTCGTGGCTGACCAAACAGATCGCCGCGCTGCCGAGCGGCTCCGCCGGCGGCTCGAGCACTGGCACCCTCGGTTGAGCCTCAACTTTCGCGGGTCGCGTCCGATCACCTGGACGCGATGAGCACCTCGGTGGCCTCCCCCCTCACCTCCTCGAAGGCATACCGCCAGAACGCGGTGCTCTCCGCCTCCCCCGCCCAGCTCATCGTCGAGCTCTACGACGGCGCGCGACGCTTCCTGCGCCAGGGCGCCGACGCGATGGCCGCGCGCGACATCGAGCAGGCGCACCAGAAGCTGCGTCGCGCCGAAATGATCATCGACCACCTCAACAGCGTGATCGACGACGATCAGGGCGAGATCTCCGCCCAGCTCCACGCCGTATACGCCTTCTACCTGGCCCACCTCAACGAGGCGCGCATGACCCAGGATCCCGAGAAGGTGCGCGAGGTGGCCACGATGCTCGGCCAGCTCAGAGAAGCCTGGAACGAGGTGGCGGGATGACCGCGATGCAGACGCTCGAGCACTATGCGGAGATGCTGCGGATCGCCGAGCAGCAGGCCGAGCTCGCCGAGGGCGGCCGGCTGGAGGCGCTCGCGCCGCTCGGCAGCCGCTTCGACGAGCTGGCAGCCACGCTTCCCGCCAACCCGCCGGCGGCGGCGGCCGCGATGCTGGGGCGGGCGGCTCTGATCAGCCAGCGCACGCAGGAGCGGCTGGCCCAGATGCAGCAGGCGTTGATGCAGGATGTCGCGGTGGCGGCCAAAGCAGGCCGGGCCGCGCACTCCTACGCGCTGCAGTCCCAGCGCGCGCGGCGCGTCGATCACTGCGCCTAGGGCGACCGGCCGTGCCCCGGCCCGGCGCGCCGCCCTCAAGATCTCGCGACCGCGGCCGATCACGGGGCTAGACCTCGATGAGCCTCGGCAGGAGCCGGGGATACGGCCTCAGGGAAGAGCGCCGTGCAGCCCAGGGACGGGCATGCACCACACCACACATGTCTTCCCTTGACAGCACCCAGGCGATCCTTGCAGCGGCGATGCGCGGCGCATGGCAGCGGCAGACGCTGCTGACCGACAACATCGCCAACGCCAACACGCCCGACTACAAACGGCAGGACGTCAACTTCCAGGCCACGCTGCGCAGCGCGATCGGAAGCGAAGAATCGCTGGAATCGGTGCAGTTCACGCCCGAAGCCCAGCCGCAGGTCGTATCGCCGAACGGCAACGGGGTGAGCGTGGATCAGGAATCGGCGCTGCTGGCCGAAAACGGGCTGCAGTACGAGACGCTCAGCCAGATGCTCGGCGCCGAGAACACGACGCTGCTGGCGGCGATGGGGCTCTGATGGGACTCTTCGACGCGATCGACATCGCCGGCAGCGGCCTGAGCGCCGAACGGGTGCGGATGGACGTCACCTCCGAGAACCTCGCCAACGCGCAGACCACCCGCACCGCCAGCGGCGGCCCCTACCAGCGCCAGGAAGTGGATCTGCGGCAGATCGGCTCCTCGAGCTTCAGCTCGGCGCTGGCCGGCGCGATCGAACAGGAAGGCGGCGAAGGCTCCGAAGGCGCCTCCGCGAACGCGAGCACGCTCATGCCCGCGAGCACCGGGCAGGGCGGCCCCGCCAGCGGGGTCGAAGTCGCGGGCATCGTCAGCGACCAGACCCCCGGCCAGCTCGTCTACAACCCCGGCAGCCCCGAAGCCAACGCTCAGGGCTACGTGCGGATGCCCAACGTCGACACGGTGACCGAAATGACCGACCTGATCTCCGAGTCGCGCGCCTACGAGGCGGACGTGACCGCGATGCAGACCTCCAAGGCGATGTTCAACTCGACGCTCGGGATCCTCAAGTGATCCCCCCTGTCGGCGGCATCGGCGGCGGCTTTCACATCGCGCCGCTCACCTCCTCCGCGCCCGCCGAAGCCGGCGGCCCGGAAGCGGTCGGCACGGGCGGCGGCGAAGGCGGCTTCGCGGGCGCGCTCGGCAAAGCGATCTCCTCGCTGGAAGCCTCCCAGAACGCCGCCGAAGCGGCGGCCAAGGGGGTCGCGACCGGCACGACCTCCAACCCCGAGGCCGCGGTGGTGACCGTTCAGAACGCCCAGCTTGAGATGCAGTTCGCCTCGCAGATGCGCGCCAAGGCCACCGAAGCGCTGCAGAACATCTTCCAGACCCAGATCTAGAACAAGGACCCGACCCTCAAGACCATGCCCAAGTTCGCCCAGCTCGCTTCACGCCTGAGTACCCGCGGCTGGCTCGTCGCCGGCGGCGCCACGATCGGCGGGATCCTCGTCATCTACCTGTTCATGCACATGATCTCGGCGCCGAGCTACTCGACGCTCATGACCGGCATCGAACCTGCGCAGACCGGCAAGATGACCGCGGCGCTGAGCGCGAAGGGCATCCCCTACGAACTGCAGAACAACGGCACGGCACTGGCGGTCCAGTCCAACATGGTCGCGCAAGCGCGCATCGCACTCGCGAGCGCCGGCATGCTCGGCGACGGCAGCCAGCCCGGCTTCTCCCTGTTCGAAAAAACGAGCCTCGGCGAAAGCAGCTTCCAGCAGCAGGTCACCTATCAGCGGGCGCTGCAGGGGCAGCTCGAGCAGACGATCGACCAGATCCAGGGCGTCTCGGGCTCACAGGTCGAGCTGGTGCTGCCGAGCCCTCAGAGCCAGGTCTTCGCCGAAAGCCAGCAGCCCTCCTCCGCGGCGGTGCTGCTGACCACCGCCGGCGCGCTGGAACCCAGCGCGGTGCGCGGCATCGCGCACCTGGTCGCCTCCAGCGTCCCGGGACTGAAGCTGAGCCAGGTCACGATCACCGAAGGCTCCGGCCAGCTTCTGTGGCCCACGCAGGGCTCAGAAGGCGGTGAAGGCGGCGAAGCGGACAGCATCCAGGCGGCGCAGACCCACTACGACCAGCAGACCGCGGCCGGCCTGGAGGCGATGCTCGCCCAGACGCTCGGGCCCGGCAAGGCCCAGATCCAGGTCTACGCCAACCTCAATCTCAACAAGACCACCGAAGAACAGCTCAAGTACGGCAAGAAGGGCGTGCCGCTGCAGGAATCCAAGAACCTGGAGACGCTGACCGGCAACGGCTCCGGCGTCAGCAACGGCACCGGCACCGCGACGATCCCCACCTACGCGACCACCTCGGGGGGCAAGTCCAACTACAAGCACGAAGTGACCAACACCACGCTCGGCGTCGAAAAGACGGTCCTGCACAACACGGTCGCGCCGGGCGCGGTCACCAGCGAGCACGTCTCGGTGCTGCTGGACAACTCGGTGCCCGCCTCCGCGCTCCCCGCCGTCAAGGAAGCGATCACCAATGCCGCCGGGATCGAACCCAAGCGCGGCGACACGCTCTCGATCGGCAGGATGGCCTTCGCCAAGACGCCGACCGCGAGCGCGTCCTCCACCAGCAGCATGCTGGGCTACGCCAAGGACGTGCTGCTGGGCATCGCGGCGATCGTGTTCCTGTTCTTCACGACGCGGTTCCTGCGCAAGCGCGAGCGTGAGCAGATCGACCATGAGCCGATCTGGCTGAGCGAGCTGGAGATGCCGGTGCCGCTGTCTGAGCTGGAGCGCGAAACGGCCAGCTCCGCTCCCGAGCCGGAGCTGGTCGCCAGCGGCAGCCCGGCGCGCCAGCGTGTCGAGGAGCTCGCGGCCAGCAGCCCCGACACCGTCGCAAAGCAGCTCAGCTCCTGGATGAAGGAGAGCTGAGCCGGTGAGCATCGAGCTGCCGGGCGCCCAGGAGACGCCCGCCCTCCCGGTTCAGACGCTCGAGCGGATGCCAGGCCGCCGCAAGGCGGCGGTGCTGATCGCGGCGCTCGGCCCCGAGCGCGCCGCCAGCGTCATCCAGCATCTCGCCGAGGACGAGGTCGAAGCGCTCTCTCTGGAAATGAGCAAGCTCGACACGATCGGCGAGCGCACCGCCGAGTCGATCATGGTCGAGCTGGCATCGCTCACCGAGGAGCAGATCGCGGTCTCCGGCGGCATGGAGCTGACTCGCGAAGTGCTGGAGAAGGCGCTCGGCTCCGAGCGCGCGGCCGAGCTGCTCGGACGGCTCTCCAGCATCACCGAAATGCGGCCGTTCGAGTTCCTGCGCCGCACTCCCCCCGACCAGATCTCCGCGTTCCTGAAGACCGAGTCGCCGCAGACCGTCGCGCTGGTGGTCGCCAACCTGCACTCCAGCCTCGCGGCCCAGGTGCTCGCCCGGCTACCCGAGACCATGCGCCCCGAGGTTGCGCTGCGGATCGCACGGATGGGCGAGGCGAGCGCCGAGATCATCCACCAGGTCGAGGAGATCGTCCGCCAGAAGCTCTCGGTGGTGGTGCGGCAGGAGTACGCGACGGCGGGCGGCGTCAAAGCGCTTGCCGACATCCTCGGCCACACCGATCGTTCCACCGAGCGCGTCGTGCTCGACCACCTGGGCAGCGAGGACGGGGAGCTGGCCGAGGAGGTTCGGCGCATGCTGTTCGTCTTCGAGGACATCGTCAAGCTCGACGATCGCGCGATCCAGCAGGTGCTGCGCGAGGCCGACCAGAAAGATCTGGTGCTGGCGATGCGCGGCGCGCCGGAGGCCGTCAAGCAGGGTGTGCTCTCCAACATGTCAGAGCGCGGCGCCGCGATGCTGCTGGAGGAGCTGGAGATCCAGCAGCCCCAGCGCAAGCGCGACGTGGACGCTGCCCAGGGCCGGATCGTGGCGGTGGTCAGGAGGCTCGAGGAAAACGGCACGATCGTGATCGCGCGTGGCGAGGACGACGCCGAGAGCGACGTTGTCTGAGAGCGCCGCAGATCCGGGAGCGCCGACCGCGACGCTCTACGCCTTCGAGCACCTGCAGTCCTCCGCGCCGCCGAACCCGCGCGCGGCGCAGCAGGTTCTCGAGCGCGCGCAGGCGCAGGCGGACGCGATCCGCGAGCAGGCGCGCGGCGAAGGCTTCCAGCAGGGTCTGGTCGAAGGTCAGACGCAGGGGCGCAGCGCGGCGCAGGCCGCCGCCGCGGCGCTCAGCCAGGCGCTCGACCACGCGCTCGCCCAGCGCGAGCAGATGACGGTCGCGCTCGCCCACGACGCGGTGGAACTGGCGCTCGAGCTCGCGGCCAAGATCGTCCATGGCACGATCGAGAGCCAGCCCGAGCGCATCCTCGACGTGGTCACAGATGCCCTGCGCCCGATCGCCGACAGGCGCAGGCTCACGATCCTCGTGGACCCCGCCGACCTGGATCTGGTCAGCTCCTCGCTCGACCAGCTCCGCGGCCAGGCCGGCGGAATCGAGCTCTGCGAGGTCCAGGCCGACAGGCGCGTCGGGCGCGGCGGCGCGATTGTGCGCACCTCCGAGGGCGAGGTCGACGCCACCGTGGCCACCCAGCTTGAGAAGGCGCGCGAAGTGATCGTCGCCGAGCTCGGCGTCAGGCCGGCGCCATGATCGCGGAGTCCCAGGTCCCGACCGACCTGATGGGCAGAGCGGCCGGAGCCCTGCGCCGCGCCGAGCTGCTCGGCCGCCACGGTCGCGTCAACAACCTGATCGGCCTGATCATCGAGGCCACCGGGCTGGTCGCCGAGGTCGGCGAGGTGTGCAAGATCAGCGCCGGCCGCGACCGGCCGCCTGTCAGCGCCGAGGTCGTCGGCTTCAGAGAGGGACGCACGCTGCTGATGCCGCTCGGCGAGCTGCACGGCATCGGCCCCGGCACCAAGGTGCAGGGCACCGGCGCGCCGTTTCGCGTCGCCGCCGGCAGCCACCTGCTCGGGCACGTGCTGGATGGGCTGGGACGCCCGCTCCAGGACGACCTCGGCGCATCCGAGCAGTGCGCGCGCCGCAGCACCACCGTTCCGCGCTCCACCATCGCGGCGCCGCCCGACCCTCTAAGCCGGCCCCGCATCACCGAGCGCGTCGGCCTGGGCGTGCGCGCGCTCGACGGCCTCGTGCCCTGCGGCCGCGGCCAGCGGCTTGGCATCTTCGCCGGCTCCGGCGTGGGCAAGTCCTCGCTGATGGGCATGATCGCCCGATCCAGCAGCGCGTCGGTGAACGTGATCGCGCTGGTCGGCGAGCGCGGCCGCGAGGTGCGCGAGTTCATCGAGCGCGACCTCGGCGAGGCGATCGAGCGCTCCGTGGTGGTCGTGGCGACCTCCGACCAGCCGGCGCTCGTGCGCATCAAGGCGGCCTTCACCGCCACCACGATCGCCGAGCACTTCCGCGACGAAGGCCACGACGTGATGCTGATGATGGACTCGGTGACCAGGTTCGCGATGGCCCAGCGCGAGGTCGGCCTGGCGATCGGCGAGCCGCCCGCGACCCGCGGCTACACGCCCAGCGTCTTCGCCCTGCTGCCCCGCCTGCTGGAGCGCGCCGGCACCAACCCGCAGGGCTCGATCACCGGCCTCTACACGGTGCTGGTCGACGGCGACGACATGAACGAGCCGATCGCCGACGCGGTCCGCTCGATCCTCGACGGCCACGTGGTGCTCACCCGCTCGCTCGCGCACGCCGGCCATTACCCCGCGATCGACGTGTTGCAGAGCGTCTCGCGCCTGATCTCCGACATCGCCACCCCCGAGGTGATCGCCGCCGGGCAGAGCGTGCGCTCCGCCTTGGCGGCGCTGCGCGAGAAGGAAGACCTGATCTCGATCGGCGCCTACCGCCCCGGCACCGACCCCGCGCTCGACGCCGCGCTGGCCCACAAGCAGCAGATCGAGGCGTTCCTGCGCCAGCGCGTCAGCGACCGCAGCGACCCGGCGCGCAGCGACGAGGCGCTGCTGCAGATCGCCGCCTCCCTGAACGCGGCGCTGCAGGGCGCCGAAGAACCCGTCGTGGACGCCGAGCCGGTGGTCGTCGAGCCGCAGGTCGCGGTGATGGACAACGCGCCTTCTGCGATCCCCGCGTTGCGGCTGTAGGAGGATCCAGCGCCGCGTCAACGCTCGCGGCGCCGAGGTGCTCGCGAACGCACGCTCGTGCGGCATCGGCGCCCCAAGCTGAGCAACGCTAAACATTTCATATACACAATCGTCATCTGGCTGACCAAGGCTGGGTACATAGCGACAGCACCGAGCATGCCGATGTAGCGTGCCGGCCGCCTGCACGGTGGCGGGCGTCACAGCAACGTCTCCCAAGGAGGGGCCCACATGCAGTCGATCGCGAGCCTGCCCGGGCCGCGTGGCATTCCGCTTCTCGGCGCTCGCCAGCTCGCTCCGGAGACCGCGCATCTGCGGCTCGAGGAATGGTGCGAGCGCCACGGCCCGATCTTCAGGTTCGACACCGGCGGCCGGCGCTGGATGGCGATCGGCGAGATGGAGGCGATCGCAGGCGTGCTCAGAGAGCGGCCCGACGTCTTCGCACGCATCTGGCCGGCGCCGCTGCGGCCCGAGGCAGCCACCGCGCTGGGGCCGCTGTGGCAGGAGGGCCAGCAGTGGCGGCGCACGCGCCGCCTTGCGATCGCGTCCCTGGACGCCGATCACCTGCACCGCTACTTCCACGCCACACGAGTCGCCAGCGGGTGGCTGCGACGCGGACTGCAGGAGCGCGCCAGGGACGGCGGTCCACTGGCGATCGGCGAGCAGCTCGCGGACTTCGCCGTCGACGCGTGCCTGGCGCTCTCGTTCGGCTTCGAGCTGAGGTCCCTGGAGCGCAGTCATGGCGACCTGCGCGCTCTCGTCCAGGCCGCGAGCGCCGCCCTGCCGGGCTTCCCGGGCGCGGTGGTGGCCGCCCGCAGGCCGGCGCGCGCCTCCGCGAGTGCTCTCCCGCCGGCGCTCGGCGAGCTGCAGGAGGCACTCGCCACGCTGCTGGCGGACGCGCGCCGCCGCGCCAGCGCCGACTCCAGCCCGCAGGACGGCACGGCGAGCTTCGTCTCCGCAATGCTGGCCGCGCGGGGAAGGCAGGGAGACTTCGAGGATGGCGAGATCCTCGGCACCGCCGCCGGCCTGCTGCTAGCCGGCAGCCAGAGCACCGCCTCGGCGGCGGCATGGGCGCTGTGGCTCGCCGCGCGCGATCACGACATCCAGGCGCGGATCGCCAGGGAGGCCAGCAAGGCGCTCGGAGACTCCCCCTCACCGTCGGATCTGAGCACCGTCTCGCGCCTTCGCTTCTGCCGGGCGGTGGTGCTCGAGGCTCTGCGCCTGAAGCCAGCGACGCCGATCCTCGCGGTGCAGCCGGTCGTCCGCACGACGATCATGGACATCACGCTGCCTCCCGGCACCCCGGTGTGCCTGCTGCTGCGCTACGCCACGACCGACGGCGATATCGAGACGGTGAACGTCGAGCAGTGGCTGAACGACGCGCAGACGCCCGAAGGGGGTCCGTTCCTCGCCTTCGGATCGGGAGCACGCTTCTGCCCCGGCAAGACGCTCGCGCTGATGCTGGCCACCACGGCCCTTGCGATGATCGTCCGCAACTTCCACGTCGAGCTGGACAGCGAGACCGTCATCGAGCACGCCGGGCCGCTGTCGATGGAGCCGCGTGGGCTGATGGTGCGGCTGCGCGAGCGCGAGGCGAGCGGCCGCCTGCGCTGAGCGGCGGGGATCCCGCGATCCCCGGCGCTGCGCATAAGACGCTGACCGTCGACCGAGCTCTAGAGGGAGCTAGATCCGCATAGAGCTTCCTTGCACCAGGCGATCTCGGCTTACGATGCCCTCGATGGCGCCCGCTCCGGCGGCGGCGCCGCCGGCCGCCGCAAACGCCTCACCGATGCGCCGTGCGCCGTCGCGAAGCTCGATCGCCGCCGACACCGCGTCGGCCAGGCGCGCCGGCGTAAGGCGGCGAGGGGAGAGTCGCACGCCGGCTCCGGCGAGCTCGACTCTGCGGGCGACGTCGACCTGGTCGCGTCCGAAGGGCACCACGCAGACGGGGACGCCCTGCGCCAGCGCCTTCTGCGTTATGCCAGCTCCGCCGTGCGTGATCGCGCAACAGGCCTGGGCCAGCAGCGGACTGTGCGGCACGAAGCTCTCCAGGTGCGCGTTGTCCGGCACGCGCAGCCCGTCGAGCGCATGGGCGGGCATCGTCGCCACGACGTCCAGCTCCGAGTCGGCCAGTGCCTCGAAGGCGACGCGCACCAGGCGCTTGTCGCGCTGGTGCTCCGAGGAGGTGCTGACGAGCACGATCGGCCGACCGCTGGGCGTGGTCGGCAGCGAGGTGTCTGACGGCGGGTCCCACGCGCATGGGCCGATCATCCGCAGCCACGCGGGCCATGTCTCGCGGGAGAACTCGAACGGCTCGGCGCTCATGTAGAGAACCAGTGGCGCGCCCACGAACACGTCGATCGCGCTGCGCAGGCAAGGCGCGCCGGCTCGGCGACGGATGCGGTTCAGGCGCCCGCGAAGCTGCATGTTCATGACCGCGCTCTGCGCCGGCCAGATCGCGGCGTCGCGCATACGCCCGGGAAAGCCCGCTGCCGGGGCGAGCCCCAGACCTCGCGGCGGCGAGCCTGTCGATCGCAGCGGAATCGGGAAGGGGGCGAACTGCGCCCAGGGCATGCCTGACGCCTCGGCGACCGCCGCGGCGCCCCAGGCCAGGCAGTCGATCAGCAGCGCGTCGGGGCGGTGCGTCTGGATCGCCTCGGCTAGGTCGCCCACCTCGTGGTCGGCGCGGGCCAGGAACGTCTCCAGCGTCCGCCGGCTCCTGCCCGCGATCGTGCGCGCCCTGTAGTCGTCGAGCTCGATCTCGGCCACCGCCGGGGCGACTGGCTCCGTGTCGAAGCCAAGCCGTCGCATCAGTGGAACCTGGGACGGCAGCGTCCGCAGCGCAACCTCATGACCGCGCTGGCGCAGCTCCTGAAGGATCGGCACGATTGGATAGAGATGCCCGCGGGCGGGCGTGGTGTAGGCGAGCAGCTTCACGTCTGCTCCCCGAGCAGACGCCGGATCATGCGTGCCGCAGCGCGCTCGTGCCCGAGGTCGTGCGAGATCACAGACAGCAATTATGAAACGCCGTGGCCGTCTACGGACCTGCGCGCTCTCGCGGCTGCCAGAATCGCTGGAGGCATGGCGACGCCGACGGCGCAGACCCCGGAGCCCCAGGCGATTCTCCAGGCGCCGAGTGAGGCGGCGATCTTCCTCGTGCTCTGCGTTCAGGAGAGCGCGGAGGACCACGTTCGCGACGCGCTCGCCGACGTTGGCGGGGTGATCCGCTCGGTCGGCTTTCGGATCCCCGACGGGCGGCTGAGCTGCGTGGTCGGCATCGGCTCGGCGCTGTGGGATCGGATGGTGGGCGGGCCGCGTCCGGCCTCGCTGCACCCGTTCGTCGAGCTCGACGGGCCGTCTCACAAGGCGCCGGCGACGCCGGGCGACCTGCTGCTGCACATCCGCGCCGGACGAGCCGACCTCTGCTTCGAGCTCGCGCAGCGTCTGGTGGGACGCCTCGGCCCGAGCGTGCGCGTGGTCGACGAGGTGCACGGCTTCAAGTCGTTCGACGAGCGAGACCTGCTCGGCTTCGTGGACGGCACGGAGAGCCCCATGGGGCGCGCGGCGCCGGCCGCGGCTCTGATCGGCGCGGAGGACGCAGCCTTCGCCAGCGGCAGCTACGTGATCGTGCAGCGATACCTCCACGATCTGAGCGCATGGGACGCGCTCTCGGTCGCCGAGCAGGAGCTGATCGTCGGGCGCACCAAGCTCAGCGACATCGAGCTGCCCGACGAGGTCAAGCCGCGCAACTCCCATGTCGCGCTGAACACGATCCTCGACGCCGAAGGCAAGCAGCGGCAGGTGCTGCGGTTCAACATGCCGTTCGGCCGGGTCGGCGATGGCGAGTACGGGACCTACTTCATCGGCTACGCTCGCGACCCGGGCGTCTTGGAGCAGATGCTCCAGAACATGTTCATCGGCAACCCGCCTGGCAACACCGACCGCATCCTGGACTTCTCGACGGCGCGCACGGGGACGCTGTTCTTCGTGCCGGCGCTGGATCTCTTGGAAGACCTGCCGGCGCGGGACACCGGACGCTCGCAGCCGGCACAGCGGGCGAGCGCCGCGCCGCGCGACGAGTCGCTGGGGATCGGCGGCCTCAGGTAGCCGCCGCCGGCCTGCGGCGCTCGACGATCACACGTCCTCCGCGCGAGGGCACCAGCGTGATGTGGTGAACCTTTGCGCGCTCGGGCCGCTGGGTCGGGGCGCGCAGCTCCACCGCGCGCAGCACCGTGCCGAGGACTGCCTTCATCTCCATCGTGGCGAAGCTCGCCCCGATGCAGCGGCGCGGACCGCCGCAGAAGGGGATGAACGTGTAGGGCGGCGCGCCTTCCTCCAGGAACCGCTCCGGCCGGAAGCTCGACGGGTCCTCGTAGGAGTCAGAGGACTCCTGGACGAGGATGATCGAGGGCATCACCACAGCGCCCGCGGGCAGCAGCCGGCCCTGCACCATCGCCGGCTCGGCCAGCTTGCGCCAGACGGCGTCGACCACGGGACGCACCCGCAGCGTCTCGTTGACCACCGCATCCAGGTAGGACTCGCCGTCCTGCGCGGCAAGCTCTGCTCGCAGGCGCGCAAGCGCCTGCGGGTGGCGTAGCAGCCGCTCGAAGCACCAGGCCAGCGCGGTCGTCGTGGTCTCGTGTCCAGCGATCAGCAGCGTGATCAGGTGGTCGCGAAGCTCCTCGTCGCTCAGCCCCTCGCCGTTCTCGTCACGGGCGGCGATCAGCAGCGAGAGCACGTCGTGGCGCTCGTCACGCTGCAGGCGGTGCGCGGCGATCTCCTCGTAAAGCAGCCGATTGATCTCGGGCATGATCCGCAGGGTCGTCAGCGCCCTGAAGCGGCGCCGTCTGGCCAAGCCGGGGTAGGCCCACAGCAGCCACATCTCCACGAGCCCGACCTGCGTCAGCCGCCTCAACAGCTCGCGCAGGCGCGCCATCCTGCGCTCGTCGCTGACGCCGATCACCGCGCGCAGGATCACCTCGAGCGTGATCTCCTGCATGCGCGGGCGGATCGGGAACGCGCGGGCAAGCGGCCAGCGCCGCACCTCATCGGCCGCGATCGCGGCGACCTGCTCGCGATGGGAGCGCACCGCCTCGCCGTGGAACGGGCCGGTCAGCATCTTGCGATGCCGCAGATGGCGCTCGCCGTCGAGCAGCAACAGGGAGCTGGCGCCCGCGATCGGCTCCATCACCGCGTTCGCCTCCCCGGCGTGGAACACATCCCGATCTCCCATGAAGACTTCCCTGATCGTCTCCGGCGAGGTGATGACCACCACATCTCCGATGCCGAACGGACGCAGTGTGAACGTGTCGCCGAAGCGCCGCGCGGCGTAGCGGGACATGAGGCCGGGCTGGGTTGCCCACAGGGCGGTCTGCAGCAGGCGCGGCCACCGGGGACCGGGCGGGAGCTCGGCGTCGCCCACCACCGCGGTCGGGGGACCGCCCTGCGCATGCGTCCTTTCGACTGCGGCCGCCGGGGAGCTCACGTCGTCCCGGAGGGTACACCCCAAAAAATCAAAAGGCCAGACTCGTCGCTCATGTGATGCGGTAGAGCGGCCCGTCCCCGCCCTCGGGCGGCGTCAGGCGACCGCCCTTGGCGGTGATCGCCCCGCACTGGACGCAGTTGGTGTAGTTGACGATCAGGTCGACGTCTCCCTGCGCCGGCGCGTCCTGCGGGATCTCATAGACGCCGGCCGGGCACATCCAGCTCCAGGTCTCGGCGATCTCCCTCGGCACGCGGCTGCGCACCCGGATGTGGTTGGGCGCATCGTCGCGCGTGGCGTTGCCGCTGATGAAGACCGAGGAGAGCTTGTCGAAGGTGTAGCGGCCGTCGGGCTTTGGATAGGAGTCCTTGGTGTCTCCCACGAACATCGGCTTGGAGTCGTTGCGGTGCAGCCGCCAGCGGCCGCCCGGCAGTCGTCCTTTGGTGGCGATCATCGCCGCCACGATCGGCCCGCCCGCGAGCACGCCCTTCTGGAAGGGCTGCCTGGTGTTGCGCTGCTGCCAGAGCTCGCGCCCGATGAACGAGTCCCGCACCGCCTGCTCGTAGCGCTCGAAGGAGCGCCCTCCGTCGCGTAGCGCCTCGTAGATGGACTGCGCCGCGAGCACGCCCGACTGGATCGCGTAGTGGACGCCCTTCAGCGAGGCGAGGTTCATCAGCCCGGCCGCGTCGCCGACGAGCACGGCCCCGGGCATCGAGAGCTTGGGCATCGCCCAGTGCCCGCCGGCCGGCAGCGCCTTGGCTCCCCACGCCACCCGCTCACCGCCCTCCAGCGCCTCCGCGAACAGCGGATGGCTCTTGATCTGCTGGAGCAGGTCGTGCGCGGAGGTGGTCGCGTCCGCGTAGTCGAGGTCGAGGATGAACCCGATGCTGACCATGTCCTCCCCGGTGCTCGGGTCCTTCATCGGGTAGATCCACGAGCCACCGATCTGGCCGTATCTCGGCGAGAGCTTCAGCGGCCAGCCCGCGACCGTGTGAACGACGCGGTCCAGGGCACGCGGGACCTTCCACACCTCCTTGACGCCGAGCTCGAAGACCTGCGGCTCGCGCCCGTGCGCCAGGTCGAACTCTTCGATCGCGGCCCCCGTCAGGTGCCCCCAGGAGCCCTCGGCGAGCACGGTTGCCTGCGCGATCACGTCCGTGCCCGGCTCGAAGCTCGACAGGGGAGAACCATCTCTTCTCCTCCCCTTCTCGCCTGAGCGCACACCGACCACGCGGCCGTCCATGACGATCAGCCGGCTCGCGGCGGTCTCGGTCAGCACATAGGCGCCCGCCTCTTCCGCGCGACGCTGCTGGAAGCGCGCCAGGGCGGAGACCGAGATCACCTCGTTGCCGTGGTTGCGCTGAGGCGGCGGCGTGGGCACGCGCAGCTTCCTGCTGGCGTTGGGGAGAACGTAGACGGCGTCCTTGCGCACCTCGCCGAACGCGAAGCCCTCGTTGCGCCATTCCTCACGCGTCATCTCCGGGTAGAGCTCCTGCAGCGGCCGCGGGCTCATCAGCGCGCCGGAGAGGCTGTGGCCCCCGCAGACCTTCGCCTTCTCGATCACCGCGACCGGCACCTCCCCGAGCCGCTCGGCCGTCTGCGGATCCTGCGCCAGGAGCTGCAGCAGCCGGTTGGCGCACGCGAGGCCCGCGGCGCCGCCTCCGACGATCGCGACGCCCACCTCGACCGCGTCCTCCGCGCCGTCCAGGTCGCGCTTGACGAACTCCGCCCGCTGATCCACCCCAGGAGCCACCGTCGCCGGGGCCACGCCAGATGAGACGTCCATCGCTGCACCTCCTAGCTGGGTTGAGGCGTCCAGCCTACCGGAACTTGCGATTGACTGACTAGTCAATCAATCGTAGCCCGCGGTGCCGCAATACAGTGTCCTTGCAGGGATCCCGACCGCTTCGCCGCACGATCTGGCAACGCATCGAGCAAGGAGGAAGCTGTGGCCCAAGACCAAGAGACCACCTCCGATGGCCACCTGCTGAGGTCGCACGCGCCGATCAGCGACGCCGGCTGGAAGCTGCTCGACCAAGAGGCCAGGCAGAGGTTGCTGCCGGCGCTGGCGGCGCGCAGACTCGTCGACTTCTCCGGGCCCCACGGCTGGTCCTACTCGGCGAGCAACCTGGGACGGACGAGCCCGCTGCCTCCCCCCGCGGGTGAGGGCGTGAGTGGCCTGCGGCGGCGCGTGCTGCCGCTGGTGGAGGCCCGCGCTGACTTCGAGATCGCTCGTGCCGAGCTGCGCGACGCCGATCGTGGCGCAGCCGATCCCGATCTCGACGCGCTCGACACCGCCGCGCACCGGATCGCCGTCGCCGAGAACATCGCCGTCTTCCACGGATGGGGCGATGCGATCAGCGGCATCACAGAGAGCTGCCCGCATCCACCGATCCCACTCGGAGACGCGGCGGAGGCGTATCTGAGCGCGGTCGCCGCAGGCATCGAGCTGCTGCTGGGAGGCGGGATCGGCGGCCCGTACGCCCTTGCGCTCGGCTCCGAGGAGCACCGGCGCGTGGTGGAGACCGCGCAGCGCGGCGGCTACCCCCTGCTCGACCACCTGCGCGAGATCCTCGACGGGCCGATCGTGTGGGCGCCCGGCGTGCGTGGCGGCGTGCTGGTCAGCCGGCGCGGGGGCGACTTCCTGCTCGAGTGCGGCCAGGATCTCTCGATCGGCTACGACTCGCACGACGCCGATCTCGTGCGTCTCTACCTGCAAGAGAGCTTCAGCTTCCAGTCCGCCACGCCCGAGGCGGCGGTCGCGCTGAGCAGGTGATCGCCTGCGGGGGCGCGCCCGGCGTGCCGGGCCGGGCGCACGCGGGCCCGGGCACGCGCGGGCCGGGGCGCACGCGGGCCG
>DAHUYQ010000011.1 GCA_027315115.1 Solirubrobacterales bacterium
TGCTTCGCTCTTCGGCCATCGTGGTGTCTCCTTCACGTCGAACTGCCAGAACAGCCGACGAGTTCGGCGCCACGGTGGCCGAACCCTCTCCACGAAGGCTCAGACCGCGACGCCCGCTACACCACTTCTACCGACATGACCCGAGACGGGCGTTGGCAGAGGATGCCTGACGGCTGGATCGTCTGCTTGCGTGCTGTCAGAGCCGACGCCGTCTTCCTTGGGGCGTAGTATCGCTCCATGCTTACGATCGCGGAGGCCGCCCAGAGAGTCGGCAGGAGCCAGGGAACGGTCCGTCGCTGGATCCGCGAGGGTCGCCTGCCAGCAGCGAGAAGCCATGGCAGGCAGATGATCGATCCAGCGACGATCGATGAGGTGCGTGACGAGATGTACCCGATGCTGCCGTTGCCGCCAGAGTGGCAGAAGCTGGAGGACGGCTCGCCCGCACCGAACTGGGTTGCGGCGATCGCCCTGTCGCGCCAGGGGCGTTGAAGTTCGTCATCGACGCGAGCGTCGCCGTCGCCGCGTCGGCGAACCCGGTCGGCTTCCACCGCTTCCGCCGGTATGAGCTCGTCGCTCCGCCGCTGATGTGGATCGAGGCGACTTCGACACTGCATGCGATGCAGTGACGTGGTGAGCTGCGAAGGGAGCAGACGGGGCCCATGCTCGACCGGCTGCTCGGAGCGCCTGTGCAGGCCGTCGAGCTGGGTGGCCTGATGCGCGAAGCCTGGAAGGTCGCCGAGGAGATGGGGTGGGCGAAGACCTACGACGCCAACTACGTTGCGCTCGCGCGGATGTTGGCTTGCAGGCTCGTCACGCTCGACGCGCGCATGCGCCGAGCGACAGCGCGCACCTCGGCTTCGTCGTAGGTCCGACGGAGCTGGGCGAGATATGACGCCGCAAGCCCCTCTCACGGGCGCGTAAGCGCCGACAAGCGGCCCAGCTTGTGCGGAATGGAGCTAGTCGGACTTGAACCGACGACCTCCTGGGTGCGATCCAGGCGCTCTCCCAACTGAGCTATAGCCCCGCGGTACAGACCCAAGTCTAGTGGCGAGCCGCACGGCCTGCGAAGTGGCCGCAGAACGCGCGCCGCTCCGAGCTTCGTCGGGCGCGCAAAAGTTCCGTGTGGTGGGCGGTGTATGGTCACGGCCGTGGGTTCGTTCGACGATGCGATCCGCCAGCACCTCGACCTGAAGCGCAGGAAAGGCGCCGACCCCCGTGTGGTCGCCGACCTGGAGCGCGAGGCGTTCGGCGGCGATCTCGAAGCCCCGGATCGCCCCGCCACGTCTCCATTCGACGTCGCAGCTCTCAACTCGGGCGACGCCGCGGCCGGCTGGCCGGGCGACGGCCATTACGCCGCCCACCGCTCCAGCCTCAGCCAAGAGACGGTCGAGATCGACATGGAGGCGTACATCAGCGCCAGCCGTATCGATCCGGCAACCGAGCACCGCGCCTACGACTGGAGCGCAGACGCAGCGAGCCGCCCCGACATCGGCGATCCCGCCAGCAGCTTCGAGTGGGAGACTCCAGTCCGACAGCGGCTCCCCGGCGCCGCCTGAGCCGCCCGGCGCAGCCGGGCCGTCCGCTGGTGCCGTTCGGCATCGGCCGATAGACTGACTTCTGCGGGGCCATAGCTCAGCTGGGAGAGCGCCTGCTTTGCAAGCAGGAGGTCGCCGGTTCGATCCCGGCTGGCTCCATCGCAGGAAACCCCTGCAAATGGGCGTCTTTTGGCCGGGATGGAGTTGGTTTAGCGGCAATACCGTTCGCCTTCCTTCGGGGCGCTCTCGGCGGCGTTTGGTGATGCCAGGCGAGATGTCGTACGTTCATCGAGATGGCGCGGAATGGCAGCTCGGGACTTCAGCCGATGTCGCGTGGATCAGACAGGGAACCGTGATCGATCGCACGATCCAGTCCTCGATGCCCTTGGTGTTCGACGCCTACGCGACGGTCGTGGTGCCGGACGACGGTGCGGAGCGAGAGCTTCAAGACCGAGCCCTAGTCGAGATCCTGGGCGAGCAGGCCGGCGAGCAGCCCTGGTGGCTGGCATACCTCGAAAGGGGTCCTGGCGACGACGTGGTGTTCCCCCGCGCAGCCCGCGTGGCCGTTTACGAGCAAGAGGGCTACGTGCTCGTGCAGGCGGGACCTTCACAGGCGGCGAGCTGGCGCGCCCGCGACTCCAGGCCTCGGCGTCTGCCGGACGTGATCTTTCCCGCCGACCGATCCTGGCTCCTTTCGACGCTCTGGGATGACGACTGGACCTGCATAGGTGGTCCGGCCTCCCTCATCGAGCGGTTGCTGAGCCATCCTGACCTCGAGCCGCACGCGCGACAGGTCAGCCTAGGCGAAGATGCGACACCGCCGGGCCACGTGTCAATCTGACACCCGGGGTTTGGGCGGCCCAGGCTCCTCCTTTCGTGGCGGTGCAGCAATCCAGAACGCTGGCTGCGGCAGGCCCGCAATGGACGAGGAGGACGCACCGGAGCCATGTGTCCCTTCGTGCGTGGGGCAAGCGTGCTGACTTCACGATCCACCTCACGCCCGGACCTCGATGGGTAGCGCCGACCGCGCGTCGAAGGCCCGTCGCTCCCTTGGTTTACGTCTCTGTTGAGCGATTCGCGAGCCGCCGACTGAGATCCGGTCGACGGATGAGCGGCCAGCGCCGCCGATACAATCTCGTCCATGTTCGACGACTCCGTCATAGCCGAGGCGGGCCGACGACTGCGGGCGGCCGCACCGCCAGGCGCACGGGTGATCCTGTTCGGCTCCCATGCCCGTGGCGAGGCAGGCGAGCACAGCGATCTGGATTTCCTCGTGATCGAGCCGGAGGTCGAGAGCTGGGGATGCGAGTCGGCACGGCTGGGCAGTGAGCTTGACGACCTCGAAGTGTTCGCCGACATCATCGTCGTCAGCGAGGCGAGCGTCCGCGAGTGGCGTGACGTGTACGGCCACGTGATCCACTCAGCGCTGTCCGAGGGACGCGAGCTGGTGGCCTGATGGCCACCGAGCGCGACCTCGCCGAGCGACTGCTCCAGCGCGCCAGCGACGACGAGGCCGCAGCCAGGGCGATGCTGCCGGCTCGCTCCGTCACGGACATGATCGTCGGAACGCTCGCTCAACAAGCGGTCGAGAAGTCGATCAAGGCCGTTCTCTCCGTCAACGCTGTGAGGTTCCCGTTTGTGCATGACATCGGCCGCCTCGCGACTCTCGCGAGCGACGCTGGAGCTCCACTGCCAGACGACCTGCGTGACGTCCATCTGCTCACGGCCTATGCGGGCGCTCTGCGCTACGACTCCGACGATCCGAAATCGGTCGATCGCGAGACCGCGCTGCGCTGGGCAACAGCAGCCGTGGCATGGGCGCGGACTCACGTCAAGGATGCCGCGGAGCCGGTGGCCGCTGATAACGAGACCGCGGATTGACCATCGGCGTCTTCCGCACGATTTCGAGGTCGTCGCCGGACCGCAGGGGCGGCCCCGGCCCGCAGAAGTCCTTCGTGTTCGTGGCTGCACTTCGGTCGGGGTTCCAACCAGGGCCAGCCAGCTTTGGGTACAGCTATAGGCGACTCGGGTAACGAGTCGATGGCGAGCTTCCCAGCGGTATCGGTGTCGAGGAGACATCGACGGTGACGTTGCGCGCGTGGCTCGACTGGCGGCTCCACCGTCGTCGGTGACCAGCGGGCCGGCGCCGCGGTCTTGACCCCAGACAGCGCAAGGGCCGGCCTTTGACGGCCAGGTTGGGTCGCGCCGTGCAAGGCACGGCCGCCGGCAGGAAAGTGTCCCGTTTGGCCCGCCACCGTCGGATGAGAGTGAGATCCCAGAGCGCAAGGAGGATCTCTCATGAACGCCACAAACCCTCAGATCCTCTCGCCGACCGCCGCATCTCGCCGCCAACCCGCCCTGCGGCTCGCCTCAATGCTGCGGCGCCTGGCGAGGTATCTGGGCCGCGGCGTCTCGATCGACTCGGTCTGCCTGTTGACGGTCGCGGTGCTCTGCGAACTGCCGGCGCACCAGCTATCGATCGGAGGGGCGCTGATGGCATCTACACGAAGGTCGTCGGAGAGCAACGTCGGCGCGGCGCCGGCGCAGGGCTCGTATCAGTCCTCGGCGGTGCACGCTGGACGCAGGAAAGCCACGACCACGGCGCCCCCGAGCACCGTGCAGAGCCGCTGGTAGCATGAGCCCATGCCCGCCAGGCGACAGCAGAAGGCCCGAGGAGCCCGCACCCGCCTCGGAATCCCCGTTGACGAAAGCTGGCGGGAGCAGGTCAGGCAGCCGAAGATCACCGATCCAAAGCTCCGCGAAGAAGCGATCGACCGAGCAACCTCGCTCATCAAAACGACCGTCCAGGTCGACACAACCCGCGGCCGCGGATAGCCAGCCCCGCCGGCAAGGCGGGCGCCCGCCGCTGCAACGCGGCGTGCTGGCCTTCGACGATCCCGCGTGGAGCCCTCCCAAAGCAGTGCTGCTCGACACCAGCGTCGTCGTCGAGGCGCTGCTGCCCAGCCAGCCTGAGCACGCTGCCTGCGCAGACGTGATGCGCCGCCTCGCAGACGCCCGCAGCCGCGTCATCTTCAGCCGCCTGCTGGAAATCGAGCTGTGGGAGGTCGCGTTCAACATCGCTCTGCGCGAGCGCCATCCACGCAAGGACCTCCGCCACGTCCGCTACGACAACCGCATCCGGCCGCGCGCCGCACGGCTGCTGCGACAAGCCGAGATCGCATGGGAGAGCTTGCGCGACACGCTGACGTCATCGTGCGTCGAGATCCACCGCGCAGCGCCGGGCGCCCCCAAACTCATGCGCGACTACGGCCTGCAGTCCTACGACGCGGTCCACACTTCAACGCTGATCGTCGCCGGCCTCACGGACTTCATCACACGGGACGTCGGCTTCGCCGCCGTGCCGCCGTCGATTGCGACGCTGCACACAACACACGCACGCCTGGCGCGAGCACGAGCCCGACGGCGGCGCGAAGGACACTGACGGCCGTCGGCGGCGAGGCCTCGCCCCTGTGACGATCCCGTTTGGTGGCAAGCATCAGACCGATGGCTCCAACGACTGCGGGCTCGTAAGATCGTTCGCGTGCAGCAGGTCAAAATCGCCGAGATCGCACCTGGACCCATCTGCGGCGTGGGCCTCGATGGCTGCCGCGCCGGCTGGATCGCTGCCGTGGCGATCGGCGGCACCAGCGGCATTGCAGAAACGTGCCTGCACCTGTTCGATGATGTCAACCAGCTTGTTCAATGGCACGAAGCGAGCAGCGTGCGAGCCGCGGTCGCCATCGACGTGCCGATCGGCCTGCCGGCCGCGGCCGGCCCACGACTCTGTGACCAGGAAGCTCGCCGTCGCCTGGGCAAGCGATGGATGTGCGTCTTTGCGCCTCCGGACCGAGAGCTTTTCGGCCTCGACTTCGAGGCGGCTCGCCAAGTCGTCTACAAACGCCGCGCGGCCGCACCCGGAGAGACCTTCCACGTGCTCAGCCAACAGAGCATCCAGGTCACGCCGAAGATCGCGGAAGTCGATCGCGTGCTGCGCGAGCACCCCGCACGACGGGAGTGGCTCATCGAGGTCCATCCCGAGGTCTCCTTCCGCGAGCTGGCTGGTCAAGACCTGCCACCGAAGAAGAAGACGGCAGGAAGAGCCCGCCGCCTCAGCCTGCTACGCAAGACGTTCCCGGACATCGACCAGCGCCTCGACAATGCGCGTTGGCTCCGCCGCCAGGTTGCCCACGACGACATGCTCGACGCCTACGTGGCGCTCTGGTCCGCCCTTCGATTCTCGCACGGTCTCGGCCATCACGTCGTTCTCGGAGACGGGCAACGCGACGAGCACGGGCTGCCGATGCGAATGATCGTGTGATCCAGCAACGACGCCGAAAGCGACCGCCGGCCACTCTTGGCAATGGGCACAAGCCGCGATCTGTGCCCAAAAGCCCGGAAATGGGCACAGATCCGCCACGATCGGCGACCCGCCGAGCGTCACGCAGCCAGCCACGATCCCTGTATTGAAGCCAAATCCACGGCCTTCCGCACCGGTGCCGACTCAATTTGCAAGCAGGAGGTCGCCGGTTCGATCCCGGCTGGCTCCACTCAGAGGTGTTCACGTTCGAACGCCTCCCTTGTTCACGTTTGGCTTTGTCCGCGCGGGTCGTGGTGGGGTCTTGGTGTTTTGGGGCGCCGACCGGATTGCCGGTGGGCGCTGTGGGCATCGTTGAGCGGTATCTCAGCCGCCG
>DAHUYQ010000027.1 GCA_027315115.1 Solirubrobacterales bacterium
CGAACGCGCGCGCGGGCGCGCAGGCGCAGGTGCGGGCGCGCGCGAGCGCGGGGACGCGCGGGCGCGCACACGCGAGCGCGGGGACGCGCGGGCGCGCAGACGCACGGGCGCAGGCGCGGGGACGCGCAGACGCACGGACGCAGACACGGGGACGCAGACGCGGGCGCCTCGCCCGGCCGGGCGGCAGCGCGCAAGACGGAGACGATTCAGCGCCCAAATCGACCCGCCAACGCCCAAAAAGGACCGTGCGCCATCCGAATTAGTGGATACGCCACTATTCATACGCACACACGATTCTTCGCGCCGCATCGCGCGCGGATCGCGAGAAAGAACTATTGCATCGACACGGAGCCGGTCTTCGATATGCCGCATCGGCAAGCCACTTTCGAGCACTTAGGCTCCCAGGCTCGATCAACGAACGTTCTAGCGGGATGCCGCCGGACATGCATGGCCGACGAGCGTTCGCGGTATCAAGATTGCGGGTCTACCCTCCAGGCCCCGCGACGGCCGTGTCTATAATCGCCCTCGCTGCCATTGCATAACCGTTTTGGCTGCTGGTCGTAGCTTGTATATGGCGGCAATGTCGAGACTCCAAGCACGGAGCACCAGCACCTAAGGATGAGGGCCGCACAATGCCAAGAATGAGTTCTAAACCCCTAAAGCGCCGAGGCATCGACGGGGAGGAATTATGGTCGGTGCCGAGCCTGCGAGAGCCACGCTATTCGCAGTCCCTGGAGCGTGGCCTGGCAATCCTCGGCTGTTTTACCCCTGAGCGTCCCGTGCTCGGCATAGCGGACATCGCGGACGAGCTCGGCATGAGCCGCAGCACGACGCATCGCTATGTCATCACGCTGGTCGCACTCGGCTATCTGGAACAGGGAGCCTCGCGCAAGTATCGCCTCGGCCTGCGCGTGACCGACCTGGGAATGTCGGCGCTCTCCTCGACGGGCCTGCGAGAGCATTCGCACGCCTATCTCGAAGAGCTGCGTCAGCAGACCTCCTACACGGTCAACCTCGCGATCCTCGACGGAGCCGAGATCCTCTACGTAGACCGCGCCCGCAGCTTCAGGCGCGGCCAGAGCAAGATCGATCTCAGCCTCCGCCCCGGCTCGCGGCTGCCCGCCTATTGCACGTCGATGGGCAAGGTGCTGCTCGCCTACCTCCCGGATGAGGATCTGCGTGACCTGATCGCCAAGATGCAACTGACCAAGCACGGGCCCAACACGATCACGAGCAAGAAGGGCCTGCGCGCCGAGCTCGAGCAGGTTCGAGAGGAGAGCTTCGCCGTCAACGACGAAGAGCTCGCTCCCGAGCTGATCTCGATCGCGGCGCCGGTGCGAGGCGAGAACGGCGATGTGATCGCGGCGATCAACATGTCCGCGCACACCTCGATGATCCCGCTGGAAGAGCTCGTCGGGGCGTTGGGACCGCACCTGGTTGCAACCGCCGACCGGATCTCCGCTCGCCTGGGCTTCCGCCGCCAGGACGAGCGCGATCAGGTCGTGCAGCCGGCAGTTCTGCAGGTATAGGGCCCCGCGGGCCGCAAGGCTCGCGGGCGCGCAGGCGCTACACGGCCGAGGGCGACACGTCCTCGGCCGTCGCGCTCGTGCCGGCCTTCGCGCTCGACCCGGCTGCGCCACCGCTCACGATCGCTTCCAGCGCCGCGCGGTGAGCGTCCGCGATCTCCCGCGGCCCGAGCATCCCGCACACTCGCTTGGCCTCGTCGAGCACGGGCAGCCATCCACGCCCGGAGCTTGCCAGCGCCTGCAGGGCGTCATCCAGCGTCCAGCTGCCCTCGATCGCGGGCGCGGTGGGGTCGGCCAGGCGGCCGGCGCTGCCACGGTCAGGCTCGCTGCCCTCGGAGAGGCGGTCGAGCACGCCCACGTAGACGCCGTGCTCGTCCACCACCGGGGCCCCCGAGACGCCGGCCGCCTGCATCTGGAGCTGCGCCCTGCCCGCCTGCCACGATGCCTCCACCACCAGCGCCGGCCGTCCCATCGCCTCTCTGACGAGGATCGATCCCGCCATCGGCATCGCCTGCGCGGCGTGGGCCCCGGGCTCGTCGGAGCGGCTGCGCAGCTGGCTGCGGTAGATCGTCTCGTCGAAGCGGGTGACGAGCAGGGTCGCCAGTCCCACCGCGACCATAGCCGGCGCGAGCACCTGCAGGCTCCCCGTCATCTCGGCGACCATCACCATCACCGCCAGCGGAGCGCGCGCGATGGACCCGAAGCAGGCCATCATCGCCACGACGGTGAAGGCGGCGGGATCGTGGGGGATCCCGGGTGCGATCGGCTCCAGCAGCCGCCAGCAGGCGGCGCCGACGAAGGCGCCGATCACCATGCCCGGGCCGAAGATCCCTCCTGAGCCGCCCGATCCGATGGAGAGCGTTGTCGCCAGGATCTTGGCGAAGGGCAGCAGCAGCACGATCCACAGCGGGATGCTCAGCAGCGCGTGGCCGAGGCCCTTCTGGATCCATCCGTAGCCGGTGCCCAGCACCTGCGGCATCGCCAGCGCGATCAGACCGACCGCCAAGCCGCCCAGCGCGGGCTTCGCGATCCGGCCGACCAGCGAAGAGGGGCCCGGCTCGCCGGCCTGCCGCCGGCCGCGCCACCCTCCGAAGCGCAGCCTCGCGAACAGCGCCGCGCCGCCGTAGAACGACTTGGCGTACAGCAGCCCGACCGCGCCGCAGAGCACGCCCAGCGGGGCGAACCACAGAAGCTGCAAGGGCTGGTCGAGATGGTATCCCGCTCCCGCGAAGCCGAACAGCGGCGTGAACCCGTAGAAGGCGGAGAACACCGCGTACCCGATCACCGAGGCGATCATCCCGGGAATCAGCGCCTGCACCTCCATGTCTTCTCTGTAGAGCAGCTCGGCGGCCAGCAGCGCACCGCCGAGCGGCGCGCCGAAGATCGAGCCGATCCCCGACCCGATCCCGACCGACACGGCGATCCTGCCGTCCTGCGGGGAGAGGTCGAGCACTCGCGCCAGAAGCGACCCGAAGCCGGCGCTGATCTGCGCCGTGGGACCCTCGCGGCCACCGCTGCCGCCCGCGCCGATCGTCAGCGCCGAGGCCACGATCTTCACCGCCACCGCGCGCACCCGCACGCCCCGCGGGTTGTGGTGCACCGCCGAGATCGCCGCGTCGGTGCCGTGACCCTCGGCCTCGGGCGCGAAGGTGAAGACGAGGATGCCCGACAGCAGGCCGCCGGCGGCGACGATCAGCGGCAGCAGCCACTCCCGGCTCGGGCCGGCGAGCCCCGCGACGTTTCCCTCGGCAAGCGGCGTGGGCATCCTGTAGCCGGCGATCACTTCCATGAAGAGCTCGGTCGCCAGATGCAGCGCGGTGTAGAAGAGCACCGCGCCGAGGCCTGCGATCACGCCCAGAACCGCGCCGAGCAGCAGCCACTTGCGCAGGTAGCTCATCCGGCGTACCCGGCCGGCGAGCCCGGCGCCCAGCAGGCGCGCCTTCGATCGCAGCGTCACGTCCACCGTCTCAGAGCCGCCAGCCCGCTGCCCAGTCGGGATCTGGCAGCTCGCCTCCGATGTCAGCAAAGAGCGTGAACGCCTCGACCAGCGCACGATGGCGCTCGCCCGGCACCTGCTCCAGCAGCGCCAGGATCTCTCGCCGCCGGTGCGAGGTGACCGCGTCCAGCAGCTCGCGTCCCGCCGGGGTAAGGCTGAGCAGCACCTGGCGCCTGTCGCTGCTGCCGGCGCGCCTGCTGATCAGGCCCTTGCGCACCAGCCGGTCGCACATCCGCGTGGCCGTCGGCGGCGAGACGTGCAGCGCGGAGGCCAGCGCGCTGACGGGCCGAGAGCCGCGCGTGCCGAGCACGACCAGCATCCGGTATTGCGGCAGCGTCACGTCCTCGCCGGCCTCGGCGACCGAGCGCGCCGCGAGCGCGACCAGCGCGCGGCTTGCCGCCAGCGCCGCCTCGATCACCTGGTCGGTGTCGGGCTCGCCGGCGCGGGGCGCCTGATCGCCGGCGGCGGGCGCCCGGTCGGCTGCGCCGGGCGCCCGATCTCGGGCGGGCGCCGCCTGGCCTCGCGAAACTGCGTGCATAGGCTAAATATTAGCCTGGCTATGCGCAGTGCCGCCGCGCGGTCCCGATCTCGCATAACCTGGACCTCGATGACCTCCAGACTGAGAGCCCCGATCGCCGCCCTCGGCGCGCTCTGCGTCGCGATCGGCGTAGCCGCATGCGGCGAAACCACCGGGACCGGCAACTACAAAGGCGAAAGCAAGAAGGTCGCCGAAACGATCAGCAACCTGCAGAGCGACGCGACGAGCGTCAACGCGGGCAAGGTCTGCAGCCGCGATCTCGCCGCCACCGTGGTCAAGAAGCTCGAAGCGGATGGCACGAGCTGCAAGAAGGCGCTCGAAGGCCAGCTCAAGGAGATCGACACCTACGCCCTGAAAGTCGAATCGATCTCGGTCCAGGGCACCAGCGCCACGGCGAAGGTCAAGAGCACGTGGTCCGGCAACGAACGCGTCCACGAAGTCGCCTTCGTCAAGGAAGGCAGCCGCTGGAAGGTCTCGGGCCTTAGCTGAGCGTGGGAGCCGCGCGCCCGGGCCGCCCCGAGCCGCGCGCCGGGCCTCAGCCTAGCGCGCGCCCGTACTGACGCTCGTAGTACTCGCGGTAGGCGCCTGAGCGGATCGGCTCCCACCACGGCCGGTTCTCCCTGTACCACTCGACGGTCTCGCCGATCCCGTCGGCGAAGCGCACGCGCGGCTCCCAGCCGAGCCCCCTGACCCGCTCGGAGGAGAGCGAATAGCGACGGTCGTGGCCGGGCCGGTCGGTGACGTACTCGATCAGCTCATCGCCGGCGCCGGTCAGCTCGATGATCCGCCGCACAACCTCGATGTTCGGGCACTCGTCGGGGCCACCGGCGTTGTAGACCTCGCCGGGCGCGCCGCTCTCCAGCACGCAGCCGATCGCGCGCGCGAAGTCCGTGACGTGGATCCAGTTGCGCACCTGCAGCCCGTCGCCGTAGACCGGCAGCCGCTCGCCGTGCAGCGCGTTGAGCACCATCAGCGGGATCAGCTTCTCCGGGTACTGGTAGGGACCGTAGTTGTTGGAGCCGCGCGCGATGCTCGTGTGCAGACCGTGGGTGTGCGCATAGCTCTGCACGAGCAGGTCGGCCCCCGCCTTGCTTGCCGAATAGGGAGAGGAGGGGGCTAGCGGCGATTCCTCGGTGAACGTGCCCTCCTCGATCGACCCGTAGACCTCGTCGGTCGAGACCTGCACGTAGCGCAGGCGGTGCGCCAGCGCCGCGTCCAGCAGCACGCTGGTGCCCACCACGTTGGTGTTGACGAAGTCCTCCGAGGAGGAGATCGACCTGTCCACGTGGGTCTCGGCGGCGAAGTTGACGATCGCGTCCACCGCCGCCTGCCCGTCGGCGCCCTGGACCGCCGCGCGCACCGCCGCCGCATCCTCAATCGCGCCGGCGTGGAAGCTGAACCCTGGATCGCCCCGCAGGTCGGCGAGGTTCTCCTCGCGCCCGGCGTAGGTGAGCTTGTCGAGCACGACCACCTGGTCGCCGTGCTCGCGCAGGCGAATGCGCGTGAAGTGGGAGCCGATGAAGCCCGCGCCCCCGCAGATCAGAATCCTCATGCCCGCATCATCCCATCCCGGGCCGCGAGATACCCCGCCAGCCCGTCGCGCCAGTCGGGCATCGGCAGCACCTCGGCACGCTCGCTCGCAAGCACCGACCATGCCGGCCTGGGCGCCGGCCGCGCCATCTGCGCGCTGCCGACCGCCCGCACCTCGCACTCCTTCTCGGCCTGCCGGAAGATCTCCTCGGCAAAGCCGTTCCAGCTCACGGCTCCCCCGCCGGCGAGGTGCGCGAGCCCGCTCACCTCGCGTTCGAGCAGGCCGATCAGCGCCGGCGCCAGATGCCCGGTCCAGGTCGGGCTGCCGGTCTGGTCGTCGACCACCTGGACCGCCTCGCGCTCCTGCGCAAGGCGCAGCATCGTGGCCACGAAGTTGCCGCCGTCGATGCCGAAGAGCCATGCGGTCCTGACGACCAGGTGTGCCGGCGACGCGGCCAGCACGAGCCGCTCCCCGTCCAGCTTGGTTGCTCCGTAGACCGACAGCGGCCCGGTGGGGTCCGACTCCACGTAGGGGCGCGGGCGCCCGGCGCCGTCCAGCGGCGGCGTGCCGTCGAAGACGTAGTCGGTGGAGACGTGCACGAGCGGGAGCCCCGCATGCGCCGCGGCCCGCGCGAGGTTGCCGGCGCCCAGCGCGTTCACGGCCGCCGCCTGACGCGGATGAGACTCGGCGCCATCCACATCGGTCCAGGCGGCGCAGTTGATCACGGCATCGGGCTTTGCCGTGGCCAGGGCGCGCTCGGCCGAATCCCGGTCGGCCACGTCCAGCTCGGC
Organism: Solirubrobacterales bacterium; assembly: GCA_027315115.1. GTDB lineage: Bacteria > Actinomycetota > Thermoleophilia > Solirubrobacterales > Solirubrobacteraceae > Palsa-744. The sequence goes on from DAHUYQ010000027.1 coordinate 6,383, forward strand.
GTGAGCGACCGCGACCGGCTCGTGCCCGGCGCGCGCCGCCGCTCGCTGAACGTCGCCCCCCAGCATGCCGTGCCCGCCCGCGATCAGGATCTTCATCTGGCTCTGACGGGCGAGCGGAGGGCCGCTACAGGATCGAGATGTCGGAGTTGTCGCCGACCATGAAGCGGTAGGCGCGCGGCTGCCGCTCCCCTCGCCGGACCGTCACGTTTCGCCCCAGCAGCGAGGACTCCATGCGGCCGTCCAGATCGCAGACCGAGGAGCCCGCGAGCAGGATCGAATGCTCCACCTCCGCGCCGGTGACGGTGCAGCCCTCTCCGATCGCGGTGTAGGGGCCGACGTAGCAGTCGCTGAGCTTCGCGCCGGCGCCGATGATCACGGGCCCCCTGACGGTCGCTCGCTCCAGTCTCGCTCCCGCCTGCACCACGACCCGACCTTCGACCTGCGAGTCGATCAGCTCCCCGTCGATGCGCGCGTCGAGGTTGTCGAGGATCAGGCGGTTGGCTTCCAGCATGTCCTGCAGGCGCCCGGTGTCCTTCCACCAGCCCTGGACTATGTGCGGCTCCACACGCATGCCCTCATCGACCAGGTGCTGGATCGCGTCGGTTATCTCCAGCTCTCCGCGGCCGGAGGGCTCGATCGCGCGTGCGGCGTCGTGGATGCTGGCCGTGAACATGTAGACGCCGACGAGCGCCAGGTCGCTCTTGGGCTCGCTCGGCTTCTCCACCAGGCGGACGACCTGGCGCAGCGCGTCCTGGCCCCCACCCGCGGAGTCCCCGATCGGCCCGTCCAGCTCCGCGATCCCGTAGCTCTGCGGGTCATGCACCGGCGTCAGCAGGATCAGCGCCTCGGGCTCACGCTCGCGGAAGCTCGCGACCAGCTCGACGATCCCGCCCTGGAGCAGGTTGTCGCCCAGGTACATCACGAACGGGCTCTCGCCGAGGAAGGGCTCCGCGGTCAGCACCGCGTGAGCAAGCCCCAATGGCTCGTCCTGGACGATGTACTCGATGTCGATCCCGAAGCGCGAGCCATCGCCGGCCGCCTCTCTTATCTCATCTCCGGTCTCCGGGGCGATGATGATGCCGACCTGCTCGATCCCTGCCTGTGCCATCGCCTCGATGCCGTAGAACAGCACCGGCTTGTTGGCGACCGGCACGAGCTGCTTTGCGCTCGTGTGCGTGATCGGCCGCAGACGCGTGCCCTTCCCCCCGGAGAGGATCAGTCCCTTCAGCGGCTGCATCTGTCCGGGAGACTAGTAGATGCCGCCGAGCTTGCGGTGATCCCAGCTCGCGCGCCGGCGCTCCACGAACTGCAGGCCGACGCGCTTTGGCGCCTGCGCGGCGATCGCCGCCTGCGCCTGCGCGTCGAGCTGCGCAGGTGGCGGCTGGCCGGGCGGCAGCGCGTTTCGCGTCATGATCTCGCCGCCGAGCGCGCTGACCACCTCCAGGTCGCGGTGGATCACCACGTCGCATTCGAGCATCAAGCCACGCAGCTCCGCGTAGACCTCTCCCGCCTCCACCTGCAGGCTCGCCTTCGCCTCGCGCTCCAGGTTGCGGACCTTCTGGGAGGCGGCGTAGGTCCAGGCCCAAATCTCCGGTCCTCCTCCCTCCCCCTCTCTGACCACGTACCAGAGCGGCATCAGATGGGGCCATCCGCGCGGGCCGATCGTGGCGCACGTGACGGTCCGCTCCTCCGCCAGGAACGCCGCCACCTCCTCGGGGCTCATCTTGATCTGATCGCGCCTGCTCACCGATCGCGCCTGCTCAGGACACCGCGACGGCGGACGGCTCGCGGTCGGCGAGCTTGACGGCCAGCGCATGGACCGCCTCGCGCGCGTCCTGCGGCTCGAGCACCACCGCGTCGCCCGCTTCCTTGAGGATCTCGCGCACCAGCCAGTCGGTTCCGGCGAAGCCGAGCTCGACAACCACCGAGCCGTCCTTGCGCTCCTCGACCACCCGCCGCGACTCGCGCGCCCACCGCGCGCGCTCCGGCGAGATCCACACGCGCGCCGTCCGCGACGCCGGCACCTCGCCGGTCCGCATCCAGCCGTCGATCCCGGCCGCCGGGTTGACCTCCGGGCGCGGCTGGAAGCTCTGCTCGCAGATCTCCACGCGCTTTATGCGGTCGAGCCGGAAGTGCCGCATCGCGTCCTTGTCGGGGTCGAAGGAGGCCACATACCAGCCCTCGCGGCCGTTGACGAGCGCGTAGGGCTCGACCCGCCGCAGCGAGAACTGGTCTTCGCTCTCCTTGTAGTAGTCGATCTCCACGAGCCGGCGACCGACGATCGCGCTCGAGATCGCGCGGGCGAGCTCGGCGTCGTCGCCGCCGCCGTGCGCGACCTGCAGGCCCTGCTCCATCGGGTCTTCGCCGAGCGCGTTGACGATCCGTTCGCGCGCCGAGGCCAGCGAGCCCTCTGGTATGTGCTCTCCGACCAGGTCGATCGCCGCCACCAGCGCCTTCGCCTCGACGGGCAGCAGCCGCGCAGGACGGTCGAAGTTGTCGCTGTAGGGCTCGGGGTCGACCTCGATCTCCCCCTCCTCCTCGAGGATCTCGGCGTAGAGCACGTAGGAGCCGCCGCCGAAGTTCACGACGTTCAGCACCGCGATGTCCTCGCGCAGCTCCTCCTCGGTCACCTGCAACGCCTCGCAGACCCCGGCGACCGAGAGCCGCCTGGCGGCACGGCCGGCGTCGATCAGGATTCCCGCCAGCGTCACCAGCCGCGCGAAGCGCTCGGGTCTGATCACGGTGTCCGTCCGGCCTTCGCCTTCGCTGCCGCGCCGCGCGGAGTGGCGCCTTCCGTGCTCCCCGGCGCGGGCTCCGGCCGCGCGGGCGCCGGGCGCCACGCGCGGCGCCAGGTCGGGCATCTCGGCATGACGATCGCGCACCAGCGCGATCCGGCGCCGCATCTCCTCGAGCAGGCTCGACGGCCCGACGAGCTGCGCCTGCTCGCCGAGGCCGAGCACCCAGGAGATCAGCAGCCGCGGATTGGCGTAGGACGTGATGAAGATCCGCTGCTCAGGATCGCCGCTCTCGGTGCTCCTGGTCTCCCCGTAACGGCCGAAGTGGCGCTCGATCTGCCAGGCGATGCGGCCCGAGAGCAGGATCTCCGCGGTCCCCTGCTCCTCGCCGAGCTGCCACTCGGCCCTGCCGGCGTAGGAGCGCGGATCGAAGTCCGCGGGCCGCCTGAAGTCGTGCTCGGCCTTGGTGGCATACGAGACCTTGCCCAGGATTCGCGAGAGCCGGAAGACCCGGATCGCCTCCCGCTCGTGCGCGTAGCCGAGCAGGTAGAACTGGCCGCCCTGGAAGAGCAGGTGATAGGGATCGACCCGGCGCGAGCCCGTCTCGTCGCGCGCCATCGTGTAGTAGTCGAAGGTGATCGTCTTGTTGCGGAAGATCGCGGTCTCGATCTTCGCCAGCCTCGCCGAGAGATCGTGCCCGCCCGCGGAGGCCGTGATCCCGAGCGCGACGGTCTGCTGCTCGGGGGCCTGCAGCGGCGAGGGACGCCCCCAGGTGATCTGCTGCAGCGCCAGCCGCAGCGGCTCGGCGTAGGCGAACTCCCCGTCGAGCAGGTGCAGGGCGGTGCGCAGCGCCGCGAGCTCCTGGTCGCTGAAGGCGATCGGCTTCAGATGGAAGCTCTCCGAGCGCAGCGAGTAGTTCTCCTGCTCGGCGGCGCCGTCGGCGGCGCGCTCGACCGTCAGCCGGATGCCGAGCGAGTCCAGCTCGGCCCGGTCGGCGTAGAAGCGCCGCGCGAACGCGTCCTCGTTCATGCCGCTGTACCCCTCGACGTCGCGCCTTATCTCCATCGCCGTGACCGGCCTGCGCTCGGCCATCAGATAGGAGATCAGCGACAGCTGTCGGATCAGCTTCTCGGTGTCCTTTGCCATCGGGGCACAAGATAGAACCCTGACGGCCCGCGCCCGCGCGTGTGCCCGCGCGAGGCCCGCTATTTGCGGATCCGTGACGCTATGCGGCGCGCTGTTGGGGCGCCTGCGTGACCGTGGTGCCCGGGGCGCCCGGTGCGACTGGCCCGCCCGCGGCGCCCGCGAGACCCGGCCCGCCAGCGAAGTAGGCGCTGGCGCGCAGCGCGCGGTCGAAGGCGGCCCAGCGCTGGCCCGGATGCAGCTCGCGCTGCACGCGATCGAAGCTGCCGAGACGGCCGCCGAGGTTGTCGATCATGTGCACCAGCGTGGCCTCCCTGGTGCAGGGCACGACGGGACTGCCGTGCTCCAGCGACCCGTGGTGGGAGAGCACGATGTGCAGCACCTGCCAGGCGAGCTCCTCGGGAAAGCCCTCGATCTGCTCGATCTCGCGACGCACGATGTAGTAGCCGAGCGCGATCTCACCCTGCAGGCGCCCGACGTCGGTGAGATCGATCTGCGCCTCCTGATCGCTGTAGGCCTCCAGCTTGCCGATGTCGTGCACCAGCGCGCCGGTGACGGCGACGTCGCGGTCGATCTCGGGGAACGTCGCGGCGACGGCGCTGACTGCTTCGGCGACTGTCAAGCAGTGCTCGAGCAGACCGTGCCTGTAGGCCTGGTGGTAGCGCTTGGCGGCCGGCGCCGTCCGGTAACGGGCCCACAGCGCCGATGACTCGCCGAAGGCCCGGGCCAGCAGCAGCGCCAGATGCGGCTCGCGCACGCTGGCAAGCAGCTCACGCAGATCGGCCTCCATCGCCTCGATCGACCGCGCCGGACCGTGCAGTTGCTCCTGCAGCTCCGGGATGCCGGATATTGCGCTCATCGACCGGGAAGCTAGATCCAACCCCGGACGTGACAAATCCGTCCGTTGCGCCGGTCGAAGTGCTAACGATGGCGGCTCGCCCCGGACGCGCAGGACCGGCAGAGCCCGCCGCCCACGCAGGACGCCCGCGCCCGCCGCCCACACAGGACCGCCCGCGCCCGCCGCCCACACAGGACCGCCCGCGCCCGCCGCCCGCGCCCGCCGCCCGCGCCCGCCGCCCG
>DAHUYQ010000034.1 GCA_027315115.1 Solirubrobacterales bacterium
GCCACCCGGCGCGATGCCACCCGGCGCGATGCCGCCACCCGGCGCGGCGCCGAGCCCCGAGCCCGACTCGGCGCGCGCGGCGCTGCCGGCCGCGCCCGGGCTCGCCCAGCGCGCGAGCGACCCGCCGACCGAGGTGATCAGATCCGGCCTGAAAGGCAGCGACTCGCCACAGCGGACGGTCGCCTTCGATCCGATCTCCCAGCTCGGCGGCGGCCGCGAGGGCGATGAGAGCGCCGAGAGCCCCAACTCCGGCCAGGACCGCCGGTGAGCTCGCTTGCGAGCCCCCCACCGGCGCCAGGAGCCCAGTGGTCGCCGCCGGCCGCGGTCGGCGAATGGTGCCCCTTGTGCGGCGCGGCTCTGCTGGGTGAGCAGGACTGGTGCCTGCACTGCGGCGCCGCGGCCAGGACGCGCCTAGCCGCGACACCGCGCTGGAGAGCTCCCGTGGCCGCTGTGGCGATAGTGCTGCTGGTCTCCCTGGCGATCCTCATCGCCTCCTTGGTGAAGCTGATCGGATGAGCCGGGCGGTCAGAGGGGGGAGCGGGCAGGCGCCGACGCCGCCCGCCGACGATGAGCACGTGCAGTTCGTGGACGTCGCGGTCGCGGGCGGCGGCGCGGCAGGTCTCTACGCCGCGCTCTGCGCCGCACGAAGCGGCGCGACGGTCGCGCTGCTGACTGCGGCGCCTCTGGCCGCCACCGCGAGCTACTGGGCGCAGGGAGGTCTGGCGGCGGCGGTCGGAGCCGACGACTCCTTCGAGCTGCACCTGGCCGACACGCAGCGCGCCGGCCGCGATGCGACGCGGCAGTCTGCTGCCGAAGCGCTGGTGCGCGAAGCGCCGGATCGCCTACGCGACCTGCAGGCGCTCGGGCTGCGCTTCGACGCCGATCGCTTCGGGGCCCTGGCGCTGGGCCTGGAGGGTGGCCACTCGGTGCGCAGGATCGTGCATGCCGGCGGGAGCGCGACGGGCAGGCGGATGCTGCGCCAGCTCTCCGCACTGGTGGCTGAGCACACCTCGATCACGGTGCTAGAGGGCGACGCGGGCCGCGTGCGCCAGCTCCTGATGCTGGACGGCCGCTGCGTGGGCGTTGCCTGCGAGAACGAGGCGGTGATCGCCGCTCGGGCGGTTCTGATCAGCACCGGCGGGGCCGCCGCGCTGTGGGCCCGCACGACCAATCCGCCGGGCTCGGTGGGCACCGGCCTGATGCTGGCCGCGGCCGCCGGCGCGCGACTCGCCGATCTGGAGATGATGCAGTTCCACCCCACCGCGGTGATCGGCGTGCGGGGCCGCGAGGGCTTCCTGATCACGGAGGCGATCCGCGGCGAGGGCGCGACCCTGCATGGCGCCGACGGCGAGCGATTCGTCGATGAGCTGGCGCCGCGGGACGAGGTCTCGCGTGCCATCCAGATGCAGCTCAACGCCACCGGCGCGCGCTCGGTGGGCTTGGACATGCGCCGTATCGACCCTGCGCTGTTCCCAAACGTCGTCGATGCGCTGCGCAAGGCCGGCATCGATCCTGCCACGAAGCTCATCCCCGTGGCTCCGGCCGCGCACTACACGATGGGCGGGATCGCAACCGACCTCGATGCTCGCACCACCGTGCCCGGGCTCTTCGCGCTCGGCGAGTCGGCGTGCACGGGGCTGCACGGAGCCAACAGACTGGCCTCCAACTCGCTGAGCGAGTGCTTCGTCTTTGCCCACAGAGCGATCGAGGCCGCTCTTCAGGAGTCGGCTCACAAAGGCCCGTCCGACGCTCGCCTCGCGGCCAGGACCGCGCCGCCGCCTCCAGTCGCCAAGTCGACTCGCGAGGCGCTCTGGACCCACGCCAACGTGCTGCGGGACGCCGCGGGGTGCAAGGCGCTCGCCGACGATCCCCACCCCCTCGCCCGCCTGATCGCCGCTTCTGCGCTGCGGCGACAGGAGAGCCGCGGCGCCCATCAGCGCACCGACCACCCTGACACGAACCCCAAGCTCGACCTCCACCACATCGTCGTGGAGCGTGACGAAGAGCTGCGCTGGGAGATCTGGGAGTAGATCTCCGCGCCGCAAACGTTGCGCTCTCAACGAGTTTCGCAAATTCCCAGCGGCGCCTAACCTGCGCTTAACGTTTTTCTTATCTCCCGCTTTACATAGCGCTCAAAACTGCTGAGCAGCGCTGTTGAAGGTCTGCTCACCGGACCTTTCGCCTGGGAGAGGTGTTGGCGCTCATACACGGAGAGAGAGCGGCTTCTCTGCTCAAGGCGGGCATGCGCATCAGGAACACGAGAAAGGCGAGGAGTCGCCATGTACCAGTTCAGTCGAGCCATCTACCGTGAGCTCGCACCGCATCTGAATGACACGAAGTCAGGCTCATCCGCGCTTGACAGCCACCGGCAGGTCCTGAGCGCCTGCGAGTCCACCGTCGAGCGGCTTGCCACCGACCGGTTCTATTTCGCAAAGCCCGCACGGACTCTGTTTGCGGACATCCGCATCCATTTTCCGATGAGCGCGCAGGAGCGCGTCTATCAGGTGGTCACGAAGTACATCGCGTTGGCTCAGCAGTACCTGTCCGAGAACCCCGTCGCGGCCTACATGGCGGTCAGCGGCAAGCCGCTGCAGTGCCGTGCCACGACCCGCAAGGGTGAGGCCTGCCAGCGGATGCCCCTGCCGCACAACGGCTATTGCCCCTCGCATCAGCATCTGGCCGAGACAGAGGATCGGGATCTGGAGGGCCGGGGAGACCTCGCCACCAGGCAGCTCGCGGCGGCCTGAGCGGGCTCGGCAAACCGAGCCTTCCAGCAGGCTGAGCCTTCCGGCTCTGGCGGCGGCGCCGGCCAGACCGGCGGCCGGCAGGCCGCCGTGCTCACGGACGGCTTGCCAGAATGAGCGCATGGCGGAACATGAGCGATGCTGCTCGGCGTAGACGTCGGCGGCACCTTCACCGACGCCGTCCTGTTGGGTCAGGATGGAAGGATCCATACAGCGAAGGCGCCCACGACTCCCGCTGACCAGTCGGTCGGTGTGCTCGGCGCGGTGGCCGCCGCGCTCGAGCGCGCAGATGCCTCCGGCGCGCAGGTGCGGCGCTTCGCCCACGGCATGACCGTCGCCACCAACGCGCTGCTGGAGGGCAAGGTCGCAAGGACCGCGCTGCTGGCCACCAGGGGGTTCGCCGACCTGATCGAGCTCGGCCGGCAGGCCAGACCGGAGCTCTACCGGCTCTGCGCCGCTCCCCCCGCGCCGCTGACGCCTCCCGAGCGCCGCTTCGAGGCGCCAGAGCGCACCGGGCCCGAAGGCGTCATAGAAGCCCTCGAAGGGGAGGTCGCTCGGGAGACGGTCGCCGAGCTCGCAGCATGCGATCCCGAGGCGGTCGCCGTGGTCCTGCTGCACTCCTATGCCCACCCGGAGCATGAGCTCGCGCTGGCGCAGATGCTCGCCGCGGCGCTGCCGGATGCTCACATCTCGCTCTCCCACGACCTCGTCGGCACCTTCCGCGAGTACGAACGCGCCGCCACCACCGAGATCGATGCGGCGCTCTCCCCTCTGCTGGGCCGCTATCTCGGCCATCTCAGCGCCCGTGCGAGCGACGGAGACCTGCCCGAGCCGCAGGTGATGCAGTCCTCGGGTGGGCTGCTGAGCTGCGCTCGCGCCGCCTCCCATGCGGCGCTCACGGTCCTCTCCGGTCCCGCGGGCGGAGCCGCAGGCGCGCAGATGCTCGCCCGCGCGTCCGCGGAGCCCAACGTCCTGTGCGTCGACATGGGTGGCACCTCATGCGACGTTTGCCTGGTCGCGGACGGCGCGGTCGCCGAGAGCGTCGAGCGCACCGTCGCCGGGCGCCCACTCGCGCTCCCCGCGCTGGACATCCACACGGTCGGCGCCGGAGGCGGATCGATCGCCTGGCGCGACGCGGGAGGCGCCATGCGCGTGGGCCCGCAGTCGGCGGGAGCGGACCCTGGACCGGCCTGCTACGGGCTTGGAGGCCAGGAGCCGACCGTCACCGACGCGAACCTGGTGCTCGGGCGGCTGCTGGCCGAGCAGCCGCTCGCAGGCGGAGTCGCGCTGCACGCCGATGCGGCGCACCGGGCCGTCGCGCGGCTGGCGCGGTCGCTCGGCCTGAGCACGATCGCCTGCGCTGAAGGCATCGTGCGGATCGCGGAGGCCGAGATGCTGGGCGCGCTGCGAGTGATGAGCGTGCAGCGCGGGCACGACCCGCGTGCCTTCGCGCTGATGGGATTCGGCGGCGCCGGCCCGCTGCACGCGGCCTCGCTGGCCGCGGAGCTGGGCATACGGCGGGTGCTGTGCCCCCGCGCCTCCGGCGTGCTCTGCGCCCTGGGCCTGGCGGCAGCGGCGCCCCGGCGGGACACGGCGCGGACTGTGATGCTCCGCGGCGCGGCGTTCGACGAGCAGAGCCTGGATGCGGCCAGAGACGAGCTGATCGCGGCCGCGACCGGCGCGCTCGGCGAGCGGCCGCACAGCGTCCGCGTGCGTGCCGAGCTGCGCTACCGCGGGCAGTCCTTCGAGCTGGCCGTGGACGCGCCGCCCGGCAGCGGGCCGCAGGAGCTCCAGGAGGCGTTCGCGAGGGAGCACGAGGCGCGCTACGGCTACCGCGACGCGGAAGGGCAGATCGAGCTGGTCACGCTCAGGGCCTCTGTGTTCGGGGCGGCGCCCGCGGTCACGCTTGCCCCGCGGGCCGGGTCCGCGCCCAAGCGCCTGAGCCGGGAGATGATCCTCGGCGGCATCCCGGTGCGGGCGCTCTGCCTGCAGGGCGAGCCTGCGCCCGGCACCCGGCTGCAGGGGCCGGCGCTGTGCGCGCTGCCGGAGACCACCGTGCTGGTCCCTGAAGGCTGGTCGGCGGACGTGGACGAGATGGGGACAATCATCATGCGGGCGCAGGAGGAGCCGCGATGATCGACCCGATCGAGCTGGAGGTGATCGCGGGGGCGCTGCGCGCCGCCTGCCAGGAGATGGGCGCGGTGCTGATCCGCTCGGCCCACTCTCCCAACATCAAGGAGCGTCGTGACTGCTCGGCGGCGCTGTTCGATCCGGCGGGCGAGATGGTGATGCAGGCCGAGCACATTCCCGTCCATCTCGGCTCGATGCCGGCGGCGGTGGCCGCGGTGCTCGGCGAGCGCCATCGCCCCGGCCAGTCGTGGATCCTCAACGACCCGTTCGCCGGCGGCACGCATCTGCCGGACATCACCGTGATAACGCCGGTGTTCATGGAGGATGGGACGCTGCTCGGGTTCGCGGTCAACCGCGCCCACCACGCGGACGTGGGCGGCGCGAGCCCGGGCTCGATGCCGGCGGGCAGCCGCAGCATCCAGGAGGAGGGCGTGCTGATCCACCCACAGCCGCTCAGTCGGGAGAGCATCGAGCGCCTGGTCGCCGCGATGCGCCAGCCCGATCAGCGTCGCGCCGACCTGCGCGCGCAGCTTGCCGCCAACCGCACCGGCGCGATGCGGCTCCTGGAGCTGGCGCGGCGGATCGGGCTGGCGCGGCTGCGGGAGGGCAACGCCGCCGTGCTCGACTACGCCGAGCGTCGGATGGCAGCCTGCATCGCGGAACTGCCCGACGGGACGCGGCACGCCCAGGACGTGCTTGAGGCCGGCGAGAGAGACCTGGAGCTGCGGCTGCGCGCCACGGTGCAGGGCGATCGGCTCACGCTGGACTTCACCGGCAGCGCCGCGCGAGACGAGGGCAACCTCAACTGTCCGCTCGCCGTCACCCGTTCTGCGTGCATGTTCGCGGTGCGCGTCCTGACCGACCCCGACATCCCCGCCTCCACCGGCGCCTTCAGGCCGGTGCGGGTGATCGCGCCGCCCGGAAGCCTTTTGAGCGCACAGGCGGGCGCGGCCGTGGCGGCCGGCAACGTGGAGACCTCATCGCGCGTGGCCGACATGGTGCTCGCCGCCTTCGGCCGCGCGCAGGGCCAGGGCACGATGAACAACCTCACGCTCGGCAACGAGCGCTTCAGCTACTACGAGACGATCGGCGGCGGGCAGGGCGCCTGCCCGGACGCCGACGGTCCAAGCGGCGTGCACGTCGCGATGAGCAACACGCTGAACACGCCGATCGAGGCGCTGGAGCGCGAGCTGCCGCTGCGCCTCACCGGCTACAGGATGCGACGCGGCTCAGGCGGCGCCGGCCGGCACGCCGGCGGCGAGGGCGTCGTGCGCGAGATGCAGGCGCTCGCGCCCATGTCCTTCTCGCTGATCACCGAGCGCAGGCGGCATCGACCGGCCGGAGCGGCCGGCGGGAAGCCGGGGATGGCGGGCGTCAACCTGCTGCTCAGGGCCCCCGGCCGGGACGCCGCCAACCTCGGGCCAAAGGCGGACGGCGACCTCGCTCCCGGGGACCGTCTGCGCATCGAAACCCCCGGCGGAGGCGGTCACGGGGAGCCCTGATCAGCGCTCGCGGGGACCCCTGAGGCAGCCACAACGCACCGGAATGCAGCAACTTGCGGCCGCATACGCCTCAAAAAAACCCTCGATTTGCAGGGGATTTGGGATTTTCGGCCGGATTTCGTATCTTTAAGCGCGCCCCGCGCCAGCGATCATTCTCCGGCCGGGTCAACGAAATAGCCTGCAACCACTCGAAGAGCCTCACCATGCCAATTGCTCTGAAGGAATGGGCGGTCACCGTCCGGGCGCTCGCCGAAGGCGAGCAGCTTCTCACGCTCCGAAAGGGTGGAATCCGCGAGCCCGAAAAGCACTTCCAGCTCGACCACGAACGCTTCTTCCTCTATCCGACCTTCGACCATCAGGGACACGATCTCGTGCGCGAGTCCCACAGGCCGGAGCTGCGTCGCGCGCTGGAGGAAGGAGTCTGGAGCGACGGCGAGCCGTCAGTGTCCGAGTTCTCCTCCCCCGAAGGTCTGCCCCAACCCGACCGCGTCCGCATCAGGGCGTGGGCCGAGGTGGCGGGCCACTTCACCATCACCGATCCGCGCTGCGTGGATGCGCTGTCGCCGTTCTACGTCTGGACGACCGACTATGCGGAGAAGCGGCTCGCCTGGAAGCGGAGGCACCCGCTGCACGTCCTGCTGCTGCGCACCTACCGGATCCCGCGACCGGTCACGGTGAAGATCAAGGACGAGTATCTGGGCTGCCGATCCTGGATCGAGCTCCAGCGCGACCTGCCCTTCGAGGGCACTCCCGTCCTCTCCGACGAGGAGTTCGAGCGCGCCTCGGAGGAGATCGAAGCGATCACACGCTCGGCGAGCACGCCCGCGCTCGTCTAGCAGGACCCACACTCACAGTCGCGCGGCGATCGCGATCACGATCGCGACGATCGCCAGCGCGACGAGCAGCAGCGCCATCACCCGCCACGGGGCCGCTATAGGAGCTGCCTGCTGCTCGGAGAGCAGATCGCTCTGCATCAACGTCTCCTGCGCGGCCTGCAGCGCCGAGGCCGGCACGAGCACGTCGCGTGGCCCCGAGGCCAGGAATTCGGGCACGTCGAAGCCTCGCGCGCGCCGCTGCATGCTCGGGATGCCCTGCTCCATGAGCAGGCTCTGGATGAGCTCGGCCTCCACCTGGTTGTGCGCGCCGACCAGGCGCACCGGCTGCCCCTCGGCGTAGCGCGGGTCGATCTTGCGCGCGAGCCGATGCCTATCGTGTTCGCCAGCCTCCATGCTCGCGGCGCCCGCCGCCCGCGAACGGTGGACCAGCGGCAGCCCGCACCTGGGACAGAAGCGCTCGGACTCGGCGGCGCTCGCCCCGCAGCCAGGACATACGAGCGACCCGCCGCCCGTCGCACCGGCCGGGCGAGGGCGCCTGCTCAGACCGGCACCTCGCGCACGTCGATCGGCACCTCGCTGATCTGCGCTCCCTCTATAACGTAGGAGCGCACCTCTGGATTGGCCGGGTCCGAGAGCCCCACGATCAGCCACTCCACGTCGGGCCAAAGGGCGGCGAAGCCGACGTCGGTCTGGGACGGGTAGGGCGCCGAGCGGACGTGCGAGTGATAGATGGCGCCAAGCTCCCACCCCTGCTCTTCGATCGCCTCGCAGAGCTTCAGCAGCTCGGTCCCCTCGATCTCGAACCGCAGATCGCTGCGGTGCACGTTCTCGGCGCGATAGACGCGCTGCGCGCGCCGAGCGGTCAGGTCATCGACCGCGATGACGCCGCAGCACTCCTCGCCGGGAAGCTCCTGCGCGTGCGCGACCACCTGGTCCAGCAGCTCTTGAGCGATGTCCATGCGGCGCTACCACCAGACGGTGGAGTCGAGGTTCTCGATCTCGTCCAGGGGCCGCGTGTAGATTCCGCTGGAGAGGTACTTCCAGCCGTCGTCGGCGACCACGAAGACCACGTTGCCCTCGTCCAGCTCGCCGGCGATCCGCACCGCCACGCGCGCGATCGCGCCACTGGAGACTCCGGCGAAGATCCCCTCCTCGTCCAGCAGCTTGCGCGTCCAGAGGATCGCGTCGCTGTTGGTGACGAAGATCTTGCGGTCTAGGATCGAGATGTCGATGATCGGAGGGATGAAGCCGTCGTCGAGCGAGCGCAGTCCCTGCACCGGCTCGCCCTGCATCGGCTCCGCGGCGACGATCTTCACAGCATCCCCGAATGTCTCCTTCAGGCGCCTTCCGTTGCCCATCAGCGTGCCGCCGGTGCCCAGTCCGGCCACGAACGCGGAGACCTCGTCGAGCTCCTCGATGATCTCCAGCGCGGTGCCGTTGTAGTGGGCGTTCGGGTTGGCCATGTTGCCGTACTGGTAGGGCATGTAGTAGCGGCCGTCCTGCGCCATCTGAAGCGCCTTCTCCACGGCGCCGTTGGAGCCCTTGGAGCCCTCGGAGTAGACGATCTGAGCGCCGTACATCTGCAGTAGCTGCGTGCGCTCGGGCGTGACGTTCTCGGGCATCACGACCTTCAGCGGATAGCCCTTGCGGGAGCAGATCATCGCAAGCGATATGCCCGTGTTGCCCGAGGTCGGCTCCAGGATGCTCTGGCCCGGCTCGATCGCGCCCTTCTCCTCGGCGTCTTCGATCAGCGCGCGCGCGACCCGGTCCTTGACCGAGCCGGTCGGGTTGCGCGACTCCAGCTTGGCCCAGATCTTCACGCCGGGCTTGGGCGAGAGCCGCTTGAGCTGCACGAGCGGCGTGTTGCCGATCGACTGCACGATGTCCTCGTAGCGCCCGCCTGACGCCTTCTGCCGGAGACCTTCGAGAGCCATTACTTCACGGAATATAGCGGGGCTGGGGCCAGGCGCGAAGCGGCCGTCGGCGACCCGGCTGGCCGTGCGGCCAGCACGCCTCTAAGATGGCAGCATCGTCCCGCGCTCAGCGGACGTTCGACCGAGCACCTCACGAGGAGGAGTCGCCAGGATGCAGTCTGCGCAGTACAGCTTCGACCACGATTGGCTGGTCATCGGCTCCGGCTTCGGCGGCAGCGTCTCTGCGCTGCGGCTGGCTCAGAAGGGCTATGACGTCGGGGTGCTGGAGTGCGGGCAGCGCTTCGCCGACCATGAGCTCCCGAAGTCCACCGGCGACTTCAGGCGCTACTTCTGGCGGCCGAGGCTGGGCATGAAGGGGATCTTCAGGATCTCCAACTTCAAGGACGTGGCCGTAGTCTCGGGCTGTGGCGTGGGCGGCGGCAGCCTCGGCTACGCGAACACCCTCTACGTGCCGCCGAAGCCGTTCTTCGAGGACCGCCAGTGGGGCGAGATGCAGGACTGGGAGTCGGCGCTCGCGCCCCACTACGCCGAAGCGCAGCGGATGCTCGGCGTGACCATGAACGAGCACGACGATCCGGCCGACCAGCTTCTGCGCGAGCTCGGCGAGGAGCTCGGCGTCGGCGATACCTACAAAAAGACTCCGGTCGGCGTCTACTTCGGTGAGCCGGGCAAGACCGTGAGCGACCCGTTCTTCGGCGGAGAGGGCCCCGATCGCACGGGCTGCCAGCTCTGCGGCCGCTGCATGGTCGGCTGCCCGCACGGCGCCAAGAACACGCTCGTCAAGAACTATCTCTATCTCGCGGAGAAGCACGGCGTCCGGGTGACGCCCGAGCGCACCGTGGTGGACATCAGGCCGCTCGGCCGCGGCGACGGCAGCGACGGCTACGAGGTCGAAAGCGTGCGCTCAGGCGCCTGGCTCGCCAAGGACCGCCGCGTCCACCGCGCCAGGTCGGTCGTGATCTCGGCTGGCCCACTGGGCACCAACACGCTCCTGCAGCGCTGCAAGCTCTCAGGCTCGCTGGCCCGCGTCTCCGAGCGCCTGGGCGAGCTCGTGCGCACCAACAGCGAGGCGATCCTCGCGGTCACCGTCCCCGAGGACTACCGCGACGACCTCGTGCGGCGCGTGGCGATCACCTCCAGCATCTACCCGGACGCCAACACCCACATCGAGACGGTCACCTACGGCAACGACGGGGACTCGATGCGGCGTCTGTACACGCTTTTGACAGGAGATGGGACGCGCATGACGAGGCCGCTCAAGCTGCTCGGCCAGGCGCTGACGCACCCCGGCCGCTTCCTCAAGCTGCTGCGGACCAAGAACTGGTCGCGGCGCACGATCATCATCCTCGTGATGCAGACGCTCGACAACGCGATGGCGCTGCGCCCCAAACGCGGCCCGCTCGGCAGCTTCTGGCTGCAGACCGAACAGGACCCGCAGCGGCCCAACCCCACCTTCATCCCGGTCGCCAACGAAGCCGCGGAATGGTTCGCCAAGCGCACCGGCGGCATCGCGCAGAGCTCGGTGATGGAGTCGCTGCTGAACATCCCGACCACCGCCCACATCCTTGGCGGCGCGGTGATCGGCTCAGACCCGAGCCGCGGCGTCGTGGACGGCCGCCAGAAAGTCTTCGGCTACGAGAACCTGATGGTCTGCGACGGCTCGGTGATCCCCGCGAACGTGGGCGTGAACCCGAGCCTGACGATCACCGCGCTGGCCGAGCACGCGATGAGCTTCGTGCCGGCGGCGGGAGCGGCCGGGCAAAGCGGCGAGACGACGGCGGGCGTGGCCGAGCAGAGCATCGCCGGATAGCGCCCCGCACGGCCGCGCGCGGGCGTGCGGGGCACGGACGCGCGCGGGCGGCAACTGAATAGATTCCACCACATTGTGGTGTAAATTCCTCCACTTAGTGGTGGATATGCCACCATATGGCTGTGATAGCCCGCAATCAGGAGCAGCAGGTCCAAGCAGCCTTGGCAGACACGCCCGTCGTGATGCTCACGGGTGCGCGACAGGTCGGCAAGAGCACGCTCGGCGAGCAGATGGCAGCCCGCATGCGGGCGCAGGTGGTCTCGCTCGACGATCCCGCGACTCGATCCGCCGCCCGGGAGGACCCGAGCGGCTTCATCGGCAGGCTGCATCTGCCTGCCATGATCGACGAGGTCCAGCGGGCGCCCGAGCTGGTCTACTCGATCAAGCAGACCGTCGATCGCCTCAGACTCGGCGGAGAGCGTGCCGCCGGCTCCTTCCTGCTGACGGGCTCGGCCAGCACGTGGGACACCCTCGAAAGCCCCGAGTCGCTCGCCGGGCGCATCGAGCGCGTCGAGCTGTGGCCGTTCTCCCAGGGCGAGATCGCCGGCCGCCGCGAGCATTTCATAGACGCTCTCTTCGACGGGGATCCGCCGAGCTACGAAGGCGATCTGCCTCTGAGCCGCGCCCAGATCGCCAAGCTGGTCGTGCGCGGCGGCTACCCGGAGGCGCAGGCGCGCAGCGAGCCGCGGATGCAGGATTGGTTCTCTCAATACCTCGCGCTCGTGCTGGACCGGGACATCCGCGACCTCGCCAACCTGCGACGCCCCGAGGACCTGCTGCGCCTGCTGCGGCTCTGCGCGACCCGCATCGGCAGCCCGACGAACGTGGACGCGATGCTGCGCGACCTCGGGATCTCGCTCAGCACCGGCCGCCGCTACTTCGATCTGCTCTGCCGGGTGCACCTGGTGCGCGAGATCCCGGCGTGGGGCGTGAATCTCGCCCGAGCCGCGGTGCGCAGCCCAAAGCTCGTGATCGTGGACAGCGGCCTGGCGGCCCACCTCGTCGAATGCTCCGCCGATAAGTTCGTGGGCGGACCCGACACGAGGCCGGGACCGGGGCACCTCTTCGAGAACTTCGTCACGACCGAAATCGTGAAGGCCTCAGCATGGTCCCGCGCCGACGTGAAGGCGTTTCACTGGAGAGATCGTAGCGGCCGCGAGGTGGACCTGCTCTTGGAGCGTCGCGACGGGACGATAGTCGCGATCGAGCACAAGCTGAGCGAGGCGGTGGGCGCAGACGATTTCCGCCACCTGGCGTATCTGCGGAACCAGCTCGGCGACCGCTTCGCAGCCGGGGCGATCGTCCACGCGGGCCGGAGGACGCTGCCCTTCGGCGAGCGCCTCTGGGCAGTCCCGGTCGCTGCCCTATGGAGCCCGTGAAGCCGGGCCGCGGAGCGTCTCCCTAGCGCCCGCCGGCCATCGCCGGCAGGATCACGAGGGTGTCAGACTCTCCGACCTCTGTGTCCAGCCCGCTGAGCACGCGCACGTCCTCGTCGTTGAGGTAGACGTTGACGTAGCGGTTGAGCTCGCCGTCGTCGGAGAAGAGCTGGGTCTTGGTCGCCGGATGGGTGGCGACGAGGTCCGCAAGCACCTCGCCGACGTTCGCGCCCACGGCGGTGACCTCCTTCTCGCCACCGACGGAGTTGCGCAGCACTGGGGGAATCTTGATCGTCGCCATCTGTCCTTTGAGGGGTCGTGGTTCGGTGAATGATTAGCAGGCCCTGCAGAGCAGGTAGCCACTGAAGTCGCAACAACGCTCGTTAGCGGTTCGCTGGTCAAGCCAGGCAAGGACGCATCGAGCGTGGCGTACACGGTACGCGAGCGAGCGAGGACGCAGCATGGCGAAGGCCAGCGAGCCGCTAACCGGCGGCGGCGCAGAACGCCTCGTAATCGGGAAAGACGCCCATCTCCTCGTCGGTGATCTCGGAGGGATCGCGCGAGCAGATCGGGCACTCGGGGTCGCGCCTGACCTTCACCTCGGTGAGCGTCGCGCCCAGGGCGTCGTAGAGCAGCAGCCGCCCGATCGCGGGATCGCCGATCCCGACGATCAGCTTGACGACCTCGGTGGCCTGCAGCAGCCCCATCGTGCCGGGCAGCACGCCGAGCACGCCGTTGGCGCCGCAGGAGGGCGCGAGCTCAGCCGGCGGCGGCTCGCGGAAGAGGCAGCGGTAGCACGGGCCCTCGTAGGGGGCGAAGACCGAGAGCTGGCCGTCGAAGCCGAGGATGGATGCGGAGACGACGGGGATCTTCAGGCGCACCGTGGCGTCGTTGAGCAGGTAGCGCGTGGGGAAGTTGTCGACCCCGTCGACGATCACGTCGTACCCCTCGATGATCTCCATGATGTTCTCGGCGCGCAGCCGGACGGGGTACTTGACGACGTTGACGTCGGGGTTGAGCGCCCTGATCGACTCCTCGGCGGAGTCGACCTTCGGCGTGCCGATGCGCTGGTTGTTGTGGATCACCTGGCGCTGGAGGTTGGAGAGATCGACGTCGTCGTCGTCGACGATCCCGAGCGTGCCGACGCCCGCCGCCGCGAGATAGAGCGCAGTCGGCGAGCCGAGGCCGCCGGCGCCCAGCAGCAGTACCTTCGCGTCGAGCAGCTTCTGCTGGCCCTCGGCGCCGATCTCCGGGATCAGCAGGTGCCGCGAGTAGCGGTCGCGCTGCTCGGCCGAGAGGCTGCGCGGAACCTCGACCTCGTAGCCGCGGTCCTTCCACAGCGTGATCCCGCCGGTCATCGACTTGACGTTCGCGTAGCCGAGGTCCTCTCGCAGCGTCCGCGCGGCGTAGGCGGAGCGCACGCCCGAGGCGCAGTAGACGATCAGGCTCGTGGTCCGATCGGGCACGGCGCCCTCGATCCTCTGCTCCAGGTGGCCGCGCGGAATCAGCTTCGCCCCCGGCAGATGCCCGGCGGCCGCCTCTTCGCTGCCGCGCACGTCGATGATCACGACGCCCTCGTCGATCAGCTCCTTCACTTCCGAGGGGTCGATCTCCTCGATCTGGCTCTTGATCTGGCGCAGCAGCTCTGCGCTGGAAGTGCTCATCTGAATACTCCTGAACGACTGTCGGGATTCATGTACTTCACGGAGTATAGCGACCGGACAAAGCTTGCCAACCGATGCACGACGAGAAGATTGCGATGTCGAGATGCCGCTCTGGAAGCCGGATTTGACCGTGATCGCGACGCGGCCGGGCACCGGTGCGCAGCGGCGCCCTGATATCCTAGCTCGCAGGTAGGGATTGCGATGATGTTCTCAACAAAGGCCGAGTACGGCGTACGTGTGATGGTGGAGCTCGCCCGCCGGGCGAGCGACGCTTCCCTGGACGGCGGCGGGGCGGGTGTAGACCCGGTCATTCCGCTCGCGGAGATCGCCGAGCACGACGGGATGCCGCTCGCGTATCTGGAGCACCTGGTTGCGCGGCTGCGCAAGGCGGGCCTGCTCGACAGCCGGCGCGGCAGCCGTGGCGGCTACATGCTCGCCCGCCCCGCGGATCAGATCACGATGGCCGAAGTCGTGGAGGCGCTGGAGGGCACGATCGCGCCGATCGAGTGCATCTCTCAGGGGCCGGACGGCAACATCGTCTGCTCGCGGGAGTCCGACAGCACGCACGTCTGCCCGACCAAGATCCTCTGGACCAAGGTGCGCCTGGCGATAGTGAGCACGCTGCTGCAAACGACGCTTGCCGATCTGCTGCTGCCGGCGGGCGCGACTCGCGCCGCCGACGCACTGGCCGCGCTGGAGGCAGCCGCGGCCGAGGGCGACCCCCTGGCGGGCGACGCCGAGCCGGCGGGCAAGCTGGCCCAGAGCCCGGCCCTGCCGCAGGCAGCCGGCTCGCAACCCCTGTCAACGACCGTCTGAACCATCAGCAAAGAGCGCAAGGAGACCATGGCCGACCTGCACATCACCAACCTGCACGTGCGCACCGAGGATCGCGAGATCCTCAAGGGCGTCAATCTCGCGATCGACAAGGGCGAGGTGCACGCCCTGATGGGGCCCAACGGCTCCGGCAAGTCGACGCTGGCCAACACGCTGCTCGGCCACCCCGCCTACGAGATCACCGAGGGCCAGATCGTCTTCAAGGGCCAGGACATCACAGAGGCCGAGCCGCACGAGCGCGCCAAGGCCGGCCTGTTCCTCGCCTTCCAGTACCCCGTCTCGATCCCCGGCGTCTCGGTCGCCAACTTCCTGCGCATGGCGATGAACGCCAAGCGCGACGAGCCGATCAACGTGAAGGAGTTCCGCAACGAGCTCCAGCACGCGATCGACCTGCTCGACGTGGACCGCTCCTTCACCTCCCGCCACCTCAACGAGGGCTTCTCCGGCGGCGAGAAGAAGCGCGCGGAGATCCTGCAGATGGCGATGCTCGCGCCCGACGTCGCGATCCTCGACGAGACCGACTCGGGCCTTGACATCGACGCGCTTCGCACAGTGGCCGAGGGCGTCCAGCGCCTGCACGACGAGCAGGGCCTCGGCGCGCTCATCATCACCCACTATCAGCGCATCCTGCACTACATCAAGCCGCAGTTCGTGCACATCATGCTGGAGGGCCGGATCGTGCTGGAGGGCGGCGTGGAGCTGGTCGAACGGCTGGAGCGCGAAGGCTACGACTCGATCCGCCAGGAGTTCGGCGCGCATGTCTGAGGCTGAGACCAACGAGAGCACGGAGGTGGCCGGCGCGGTCGCCGTCAAGCCGGGCCGTCACAAGGAGGCGACCCTGCACGAGGCGCTCGCGGGCGCCGGGGCGGGCGACGGGCGCACGCTCGCGCAGCTTCGCGAGGCCGCGCTGCGCGCCTACGAGTCCCTGGAGCTGCCGGTCTGGCGACGCTCCGGGTTCTGGAGCACGAGCCTGACCTCGCTGCACCTCGACGCGCTGGAGGTGCGCCACCACGCCTCCGAGCCCGCCCGCCCGCTGCCCGAGATCGTGGCGGCGACGCTGCCGGATCGCCCGCGCGCCGGGCGGATCGTGCAGCTCGACGGCTCGGTCGTGCACGTCGAGCTGGACCCCGAGCTCGCCGCGCGCGGCGTGGTGCTCTGCCCGCTGGAGCAGGCGGCGACCGACCATGCCGAGACCTTCGCGCAGTGGTACAGCAAGCGCCTGACGCTCGACCGCAACAAGCTGGAGGCGGCCAACGCCGCCTTCTGGACCGGCGGCGCGTTCCTGCACATCCCGCAGGGCGTTGTGATTGAGGACCCATTCGAGATCGTCTACGCGATCGACCGCGCGGGCGTCGCTCAGTACGGCCGCACGCTGATCGTGGGCGAGAGCGGCAGCGACTTCCGCGTGCACGAGTACGAGCTCGGCGGCGA
This sequence comes from Solirubrobacterales bacterium, assembly GCA_027315115.1. Lineage (GTDB taxonomy): Bacteria > Actinomycetota > Thermoleophilia > Solirubrobacterales > Solirubrobacteraceae > Palsa-744. Next base: position 16,262 of record DAHUYQ010000034.1, read on the forward strand.
CTTCGAGGGCCAGGCGCTGCACGCCGGCGCGTTCGAGATGTACCTGCGTGACGGCGCGCGCTGCCGCCTGGCGCAGGTGCAGGACTGGGGCGCCGGCGCCGGCGAGGTCTACGACGTCTCCACGCGCACGGTGATCGTCGGCAGGGACGCGTACTGCCACTGGCTGCCGGCCCTCCTGGGCGGGCACCTGGTCAGCCCGCACATGGAGCTCGCGGTCACCGAGCCGGGCGGCGACATGGGCTTCCGGGGCATCTTCTTCACCGAGAAGGAGGAGCATCTCGACGCCTTTGCCGTGGACCTGCACGAGACCGGCCCCTCCGGCGGCGACGTGCACTGGCGCGGCGCCGCCACGGGCGCGAGCAGGGCGAGCTTCGAGGGCCTGATCAAGATCGAGCCGGGCGCCCAGCAGACCCACACCTACCTGCAGATCCACACGATGATGCTCTCGCCCAAGGCGCGTCTGGACGCGATCCCCTCGGTGCTCGTGTCCGCCGACGACGTCTCGGCATCCCACGGCGGCACCGTCGGGGAGCTGGACGAGGACCTCGTCTTCTACATGCAGAGCCGCGGCCTGGATCGGGCCACGGCCGTGCGCGTGATCGTGGAGGGCTTCTTCGAGCCGCTGCTGGCGGAGCTGCGCGACGAGCCGCTGGAAGAGCTGATCAGGGGCAAGCTCGCGGCCAAGCTCGCCGCTGCGGAGCAGGACATCGAGACCTATGCCGCAAGCCGCTAGCACGCGGCAGCCGGCGGCCGGGCTCGCCGAGGGCGGGGCGCCCGCTTCGCTCGCGGTGCGCGAGGACTTTCCGATCCTCGCGCGCCGCCTGCAAGGGCGTCCGCTGATCTATCTGGACAGCGCCTCCACCTCGCAGAAGCCGGCCGTAGTGATGCAGGCGATGGACGAGCACCTGCGCGCCCACAACGCCAACGTCCATCGCGGCGTCTACGCGCTGGCGCAGGAGGCCGACGCCGCATACGAGGGCGCGCGCGCGACGATCGCCGGCTTCGTGGGCTGGGAGCCCGAGAGCACGATCTTCGCCAAGAACGTGACCGAGACGATCAACCTGGTCGCCTACGCCTGGGGGCTCGACAACCTCGCCGCCGGGGACGCGGTGCTGATCACCGAGATGGAGCACCACGCCAACGTCGTGCCCTGGCAGCAGATCTGCCGGCGCACGGGCGCGGAGCTTCGCTACCTGCATGTGGACGAGCGCGGAGAGCTCTCTTCGGGGGAGCTCGCGCAGGAGCTTGCCCGCGGCGACGTGAAGCTCGTCGCCTTCGCCCACGTCTCAAACGTGCTCGGCACCATCAACCCCGTCGCGGAGATGACCGCGACGATCAGGGACGCGGGCGCGATCAGCGTGGTCGACGGCGCGCAGGCGGTGCCGCAGATGCCCGTGGACGTGCGCGCGCTGGGCGCCGACTTCTATGCGTGGACCGGCCACAAGGCGCTCGGCCCGACCGGCATCGGCGTGCTGCACGGCCGCCGCGAGATCCTGGAGTCGATGGAGCCCTTCCTGACCGGCGGGGACATGATCGCGGCGGTCGACTTCCAGCGCTCCACCTGGAACGAGCTGCCGTACAAGTTCGAGGCGGGCACCCCGCCGATCGCCGAGGCGGTGGGCCTGGCGGCCGCCGTGCGCTACCTCGCCGGGCTCGGCATGGAGCGCGTGCGCGCGCACGAGCAGGAGCTGACCGCCAGGATGCTCAAGGCGCTCGCCGAGGTGGAGGGCCTGAGCGTCGTGGGGCCGCCGGAGCCCCAGCGCCGCGGCGGCCTGGCCTCCTTCACGATCGAGGGCCTTCACCCCCACGACATCGCCGAGCTGGCCAACCGCGAGGGCGTCTGCGTCCGCGCCGGCCACCACTGCGCGCAGCCGCTGATGCGACGCCTGGGCGTGGGCTCCACCGCCCGCGCAAGCGTCGGCGTCTACACCGAGCCGCGGGAGATAGACGCGCTCGCCGCCGCTCTGAGGAAGGGCCGGGAGGTGTTCGGTCTGTGAGCGAAGACGAGCTCTACAGGGAGCAGATCCTCGAGCACTACAAGCGCCCGCACAACTTCGGCGAGCTTACCCCCCACGACCTGGAGGCCTTCGAGCAGAACCCGCTCTGCGGCGACGAGCTCGGCGTCCACATCCAGGTGGACGACGGCCGGATCGCCGACCTCCGCTTCCACGGGCACGGCTGCGCGATCTCCCAGGCCGCAGCGTCAATCGCCTCAGACGAGCTGAAGGGAATGCCGCTGGATCAGGCCGGCAGTCTCAGCGCCGACTGGATGATCGACCTGCTCGGCATCCCGATCTCCCCCACCCGCCGCAAGTGCGCGCTGCTGAACCTGAAGGTGATGCGCAGAGCGATTACTGGCGATTCGGGGTGGCCTACGGGGGTTGGGTGATGATCGGCTACCTCCTGCGAGGTTACGCCAAGCAGTTCAAGCCGACGCCGGACGAGCGGCGACGCAAGGCTGCTAAGCGCACGGCCAAAGCTCAGGCCGCTGTACGCCACCAGGTCGAGGCGGCAGTCCAGCAACGCCTAGCCCAAACCGGACGCTCTGGCCTGACCGCTCAGGAACTGCGAGACACCGAGCTTGAACTCCGACGCTCCAACAAGTCCAACGCGGAAATCAGGGAGTTCATGGCGGCGCTCCGCTTCTGGAAGGAGACAAGCCAGCCCGACTGGGCCGACGAAGCGGTACTCGCCGGCGAGAGCCTGGTCCACGAACTCGCCAACCTAGCCGCAACAGACCCGGCTCGGGCGCGAGCGAGATGGGAAGAGCTGGCCCCGTGCCAGAACCTCATGCTGACCGTCTGGGGACAGGAGCTGGCTCCCATCCTTCAGCGCATGGAGCCCTGATGGCCGGCGACGGCGTCATCACGCTCCCCGCGGACGAGGTCCCCTCTACAGGAACTCGCTCCGACCCCACCCGGGCCGCGCCGGCTGCGCTTGCCGCAGTCGCCAGCCCTCAAGCCGCCAACGACCTGTCCGTCTGCGCCAGCTCGGCGCGCAGCCAGGCGATGTCGGCCCCCGGCCGGCGGTCGTCGCGCGCGCGTGCGCTTTGGTGCTCGATACTGCGCAGTTGCAGCTCGAGCTCGTCGCGGTGCTCACGGCGAGCAGCCGCTTGGCGAGGGCTGAGCCCGTCGAGGTGCTGGTTGGGATCGTCGAGCCAGCGGCGGTAGGTCAGCTCCCACATCTGCCTGTCCGACGCCGGTGGGAGCTCCTCCGCCTGCCGGGCGCCGCGCGCCTGTGGTGCGGGCGTGTGAGCATGCTCGGCGTGCGTGGGCGGGACGGCACGTTCGGCGTTTAGCCTGCTCCTGGCCTCATCGACCGACTGCACGCTCAGGGTCGGCTCGGTGACGCTCTCGCGCAGGTGAGGCTCGATCAGTGCGACGGCGCTTTCGATGCGCGCACGAGAGAACGCGAACGCCTCCAAGCGGTCGGCGTAGAGCGTGAAGGTGCAGAGCGATGTGGAGTCGTCGGCGTCCAGCTCGCCGGCCTCGCTCATTCTCACCGGCCCGCTCTCCATGCAGACCGCCCCCACAGGCAGCGCCCGTCGGCGGGCGAGCAGATGCCGGCGCGAGGCCAGCCATTCGAAGCTCACGCTCCCGCCGTCATCGTCCTCGCCGTCGACGGTGAGCTCGCCGACGGCCCGCAGCGCTCCGAACGCGGCGTCCGGGTCGCGCACGCGCCAGCTCGCCTGCGCGATCTCGACGGGGTCGCCCTCCAGCGTGTAGGGCACCTTCGCGGCAGATCGGCTGGGCGGGGTGAAGCACACCAGCTCGCCGGTGCCGGCCAGCAGCGCAGCCTCCAGGCTGTCAAGGCCCTGTTCGTCGGCGATGCGCGTCAGCTCGGCCAGTAGCTCGCGCTCCTCGGCGGGCTCGTAGAAGGCGGCCGCACCCCACAGCGACTGCGCCGGCCCGCCCTCCATCACTCGGCAGAGCAGCACGTGCCAGCGCACGGCATCGCGCGATACGTTCGGGCTCGCGGCGCGCACGCGCGCGCCGCCGAACACGCTCTCCAACTCGATCCACTCTCCCGGCTGCACGTCGCTCACGCGGTGTAGGCCGAGTCGGCTTGCCGCGATCCGTGAGGCCATTCCGCGCTCTGCGTCCGCGAGATCCGGCAGTCGCGAGTACATGCTGGCCGGAGTGCCGCCGCCGGCAAGCTCGCGGTCGATCAGAAGCCAGCAGAGCGCGAGCGAGAGATCCTCGTCGTTGGCCGGCCGGTCCTCGCCGCCAACGCCGCGCGTGTCCATGTGACTCTTCAGCGCTGAGCCGAGCTCATCGCCGAAGCGCTCCAGCGCCCAGCTCTGCATCCTCCCCCAAACCCGCTCGGCCTCCAGCGCGTCGAGCACCGCCTCGGCTTCTCTGTGAAGACAGCAGCGCTTGTGCTTCAGTCCGCTGCCGCACGGACACGGCGCGTTGCGCCCGACTTCGCTCATCACACGACTCCCGGCTCGAGAACCTGTTTGGAGCCCGCGCGCAGCCCGCCCGCGGGACGTCTCTGAAGCTATACGGGCCGGCGGACGGACATACGCCCAAGGCTGCCTGCGCCGGGCGCTTCCGCGCAGTGAGGCGGAGGGAGGGCGGCGTCGGCGTGCGCTGAGCAAGGCCCGGCCGTGACCCGTGCAGCGCAGACTGGCGTGTCCAGGCGCTACTCTGAGGCTATGAAGCATCCAGTCCAGAGCACGATCCCGGGGCCGGAGACGCCGCGGCTCAGCGATGATGAGCGAGCCAGGCGTATGCGGCGGCTCATGGAGCGCGTCTTCAGCCCAGATGGACTGGATCGCCACACGCTCGAGCACATCGAGCGGCTGACCGGCGAAGACTCCTAGCCAGCGGTGGACGCTGTCGAGTTGTTGCGCGGCGACGCGCCGTTCGTCGTAGACACCTCGGCGTGGTGGCGGTTCGCGGCGCTCAGCGGGGATCTGGCGGCGCTCGTCAGGGCGGCGGGAGATGACTATCGGATGTGGATCACGCCGATCGTGCGCATGGAGATCCTCTACTCCACCCGCCGCAGCAGCGAGTACATCGAGCTCGAGGCAGATCTCGACGCGCTGCGGATTCCGCGCAGCGATCGCGCCGTTGAACCCGGCGCGGCCGAGAGCGAGTAGAAACGGCATGCCACGGACCGAGCCTGTCCCGACCGCACCAGCACCGCCGATTTGGAACACCGACTTCGCTGAGCCCATGCGTCCCTGAAGCTCAGTCTTGCGATATCCGTCCTGATCGGGCCGAGACTTCCCCGGACGCCCCCAAAATGGCGGCTCGCACCGGGAGAGGAGTTGCTCCCCAACCCTGGCCATGGCCGACCATGCCTCGCGAGCTTCACGCCATGACTGCTCTTCACACCACCAGCGCGGAAATGAGAACGCAAAGTCGAAACCCACCACCGTCTCGCGATCCTCGTGGGCGATGTCGATCACCCGGTCCACGAGTTGCTCCCGCGTTCGTCCGCACTCAAGCGAGACGAGTTGCCCCTGACGCGCCTCGGCCAGCCACAATGACCGCTCTGAGGCCTTCGCCCGTCCTGACCAGTCAACCGCAAGCACACGCACCGGAACGTAGTCTGCCAGTGGAAACTCCATGCTGCATCCCAAGGATCTCAGTCGATGCCAGTCGCCGGGGCGCACTCGGCGCGCTTGAGGCTCCGCGATCGGGTCTGACACTCAGCCGGTTATCTTCATGCGCGACGATCGGCGCATGGTGGGCTTCCCACTGAGGACCGCGGTCGGGATGCTCATCGGCACACCTCGGCGGCGCTCGAAGGGGTAGATCGGCTCGCTGGCCGATGGTATGTCGATCGCGGGCTCGGCGGTCATCCACACGCCCCGACCAAGGTCGGACCAGCGGATCGCGACGGGTGCGCCCACGGCCTCGCCCGCCGGCACCGGCAGCTTGCCTTGCGGGAGCGCAACCACGGCGCCATCGAGCAACTCCACGCTCGCCATCGGCCTCTTCATGGAAGCGACATGTCCAAGGGCGACCTGCCACGCCCTTGGAGCCGTCTCGCGCGCACGGGCTACCGCTTCGGCATGGCTCGTCAACTGCTTGGCGACAGATGGCTCGCTCGTGGCGTCTGAGATCATGAGGGCGATCGTCCTCTGCTCAGGTGCGACCCGCGCACCGACTTTCGCCAGCGCATCCGCGATCCCGCTGGCGTCTTGACGGCGCTCCAAGCGCTCTGCGACGGCAATCAGGCGCATCGCCTCAGCGTCGCGACCCGCCGCCGCGAACGTCGCAGCGTCGCGGGCGAGCGAGGAGTAGATGCGCAGAGTCCCCCGAGTCTTGCCGCTCTTGTCGCGCAGCGGCCTGGAGATTCCCCGACTGAGCAGCCCGCGACGACGCAACGTCTCGAGCGCCGACTTGGTGGACGCGGTCCCACCAGGGCGAAACTGCTCCGCAATCTCCTCAGCGCTGACGAATGGAAGCTCTGCGAGCACATGGCGATTGTACCACCGAGCGCCGGAATCCAGCTATCGGCGTCAACCCGGCCCCGGAATGCAGCAGAGCTGCGCCCCGCCGCTGGCCAGCAGCCCGCCGTCCATGTCCCAGACCCGCCCGCTCACGCCCATCAGACCGTGCGCCGCGATCGTGCATTCCTGCTCGATCAGCAGCCATTCGCAGGCCGGGCTGAAGCGGTGCAGCCACACGCTCGTGTCGAGGTTCGGGGCCAGGTGCTCCCCGGAGCGGTAGCGCTGGTAGGCGGCGGGGAAGCCGAACGTGTCGAGCAGGATCAGCGCTCGCGCGGCATCGAGGTATGGGTCCTCGAAGCAGGCGGTCGGCCGAAAGCGCGTCCACTCGCGGATGACCGGCGCCCTCGCGTCCTGCTCTGCCGCTCGCACCGGGCGGCGCTCGATGTTCTCCCAGAACCGAAAGGGCGGCCGGCCATTCCTGGGCGCCCACTCGAACGGCTCGATCTCCTGCGGCATCGGCACGGCCGGCATCCGCGGATGCTGGTGCTCGTAGCCCGGCGCCTGCGCGGCGGTCTTCACCAGCGCGTGCAGCACCGCGCGGCCCTCCTGGGTCATCGAGACCGAGAGGGACTCCGCTCGCCGTCCGTGCTTGAGCGCGGTCACCTCCAGCTCCACCGGCCCGAACGCCGGCGAGCTCAGGAAATGGCAGTAGAAGCTGCATGGCCTGCCGATCTTGGCCACCTCGCCAGCCGCCCGCAGACAGATCGCGGCGAGATAGCCGCCGTTTGGACCCCAGATCTCCCACTGGTCGGAGAGCGTCGCCGTGTAATGGCCATCTGCGCCCTCGATCCGCGTGGCATCTCCTAGATCAGTGGCCATCGGCACGGACGGTAGCGATCAAGCTGGGATCGCGGAGTAGCCATCGAACGCATAGGGGTTCAAGAACTGGCGACGCCAGAAGAACGAGCGATCCACTGCCGTCATTCGCGCCGCATCGCAGATCTCGGCCCAGTCGCGCTCGATCACCTGCACCTGATGGGCGATCAGATCGCGCGCTTCGCCTTCCGTGAGCATGTATGTCGCGGCTCGCTGCACGCAGCCCGCAAGCTGGCTCATGCGAAAGCCATCCGCGCCGATCATCATCGCCTGGCTGGTCTCGCCCCCCGCTCGCGGCTGCGGGCAGATGTCGTACGCCGGCGTGAGCGCCAGCCACTGGCCGTCCCAGAACGCCGCGTGATTGCGAGCGTGATCGTCGCTGTTGCCCGTGAGGATGTTGAAGACGATGCGAGCAAAGAGCTCGCGCAGTGTCGCGCGGGCATCCACGAAGCGCTCACGCACGATCTGGGCGAGATCCGCATAGCTGGCGTAACGAGCCATGAGCTCGTCCAACTCGAGGATCGTCAGCGCCGAGAGGACGGCACGGCGCTGCTTGGTGCGCGGCACGCGATCGAAGCGTTCCACGAGCAGAACGTCCCGGCCCATCACCTGCCTCAGCTCGACGTGCGCCACCGTCAGGCCGACGCGAGCGGCGAGCTCCATCGCCGCAAACTCGCCCTTCACGATCGGATAGGTGTCTGTGCTGGCCGAGAACTTCGCGATCAGCGCCCGGCCACCGTCTTCCAGCAACGCCTTCGGACGTGCGCCGCCGACCGAGCTGCCATGCAGAAGCGCGAGGTCGAGCGCGCGAGGAAGGATCCGGCCCTCGTTCACGGCGTCGGCTGCCTGCATCAGATCCGCAAGCGTCGCGCTCATCTCGTCGCGATCGACGTACAGATCTGGACGCTCTTGAAAGTCGAGAGCGCCGATGCGGTCCGAGCCGGATCGAAGCAGATATGTGAGAGGCCCCAGCGCCGCCGGGTCGCCGTCCTGCGCACCAGCGCCGAGCAGATGCTGCATCACGACACGCTGACCCCAGGCGTCTGGCCCGGCATCCTTGATGCAGCCCGGGACGGTCAATCCGGGCAGCGGCGCGATCGTTCCCACGCGAAGCGGCAGCTCGGGGAGATAGAGCGGGATCGCGTCGTCTCGGCTGAGGTAGCTGCGGCCATAGTTGTAGTCGACGGTCCCGCCGGCCAGCTCCAGTCGACCTGCGACAACCGGCTCCTCGGCGCCCGGCAGCCACGTCCACACGAATGCCTCGGTGGGCTCAGAAGTCATCGTGCACCTCGCCGGTCGAGCGAGTGGGCCTTGGTAGGAGAGCGCTGCGCGCCTGCACTCTGTCCAAATCGGCGTCAAGCCGCCCACGCTCTGCATGGAAGAGCGGCACGCCGACCAGTGCAGCCAGCTCGAACGCGGAGCCGAGACGAACGCTCAGATCGCCGTGCTCGATCTTGTAGACGGTTCGCGCGGTGATCCCGGCGCGTTCTGCGAGCTCATCCTGCGACCAGCGCCTCTCGCGCCGCGCGAGGCGGATCTGAGCGCCCAAAAGCCGCGCCGCATCGGCGGTGTAGGGCGAGTAGACATGAGGGCGGCTGGACGGCATATCAGAAATATAATACTGATAAACGCCAATACCTGCATTTTTATGCCGAACGCCTACGCTTGTCCGACATACGACCGCTGCCGCCCCCGACCCCACCCGCCAAGCCGATAGAATCCCTACCTCACAGCTAGGATTCGCAAGCAACCGCAGCGAGGAGCCTCATGGCCACAGTCGACCGCACGAAGATCACCAAGCCAAGCCCGATCGCCGAGGATGACCAGGGTCAGCTTCGAGCCAGGCACGGCGTCTCGCGTGAGGTCGTGCTCGAGCTCTCCAAGATCAAGGGCGAGCCCGACTGGATGACCCAGAAGCGACTGAAGTCGCTTGAGATCTTCGAAAGAAAGCCCACCCCGACCTGGGGCGTGGACCTCTCCGGGCTGAACCTCGACGAGCTGGTGCTCTACTCGCCGCCCACGGCGGGCCGCTTCAATAGCTGGGACGACGTCCCCGAGGAGATGAAGAAAACCTACGAGGACCTCGGCATCCCCCAGGCCGAGCGCGAGCACCTCGCCGGCGTGGTCGGCGTCTGGCGCCAGGAGCCGGTCTACGAGGGCCTCAAGGAAGAGTACGCCAAGCTCGGCATCCTCTTCTGCTCGATGGACAGCGCGATCCGCGACTACCCGGAGCTGGTCCAGAAGTACTTCATGAACAAGTGCGTCCCGGCGCAGGACAACAAGTTCTCCGCCCTGCACGGCGCGGTCTGGTCCGGCGGCTCCTTCCTCTACGTGCCCAAGGGCGTGAAGGTCGATCTGCCGCTGCAGGCCTACTTCCGCATGGAGGGCGCCGGCGAGGGCACCTTCGAGCACACGCTGATCGTGGCCGACGAGGGCTCCGACGTGAACTACATCGAGGGCTGCACCGCCCAGACCTACTCGGTCAACTCGATGCACTCCGCGGTCGTGGAGATCTTTGTCCACGAGGGCGCCAAGGCCCGCTACACGACGGTCCAGAACTGGTCCAAGGACGTCTACAACCTGAACACCAAGCGCGCGGTCGTGGACGCCGAGGGCACGGTGGAGTGGGTCGGCGGCTCGATGGGCGCCAAGTACGTGATGCTCTACCCCGGCTCCTTCCTGATGGGCGAGCACGCGCGAGCGGACCACCTGAACGTGGGCGTGGCCTCCGGCGAGGTCCACAAGGACACCGGCGCCAAGGTCGTGCATCTCGCGCCCAACACCACTTCCAACATCCTCGCCAAGTCGATCTCCAAGGACGGCGGCGTGATGGGCTACCGCGGGCTGGTCAAGATGGGTCCGCATTCGCAGGGCTCCAAGGCCCGCGTGCAGTGCGACGGGCTGATGATGGACGGCCGCTCGCGCTCTGACACCTGGCCCGACATCCAGATCCAGAACCCGAACGTGACCGTCGCCCACGAGGCCACCGTCGGACGCATCTCCGACGACCAGCTCTTCTACATGGGCTCGCGCGGCTTCACCGAGGACGAGGCCGCCGCGATGATCGTCAACGGCTTCATCGAGCCGGTCACCAAGGAGCTGCCGATGGAGTACGCGGTGGAGCTCAACCGGCTGATCCAGCTCGAGATGATCGGCTCGATAGGCTAGACGCGCCCTGAAGGCCCCCGTCGACACGATCGCCGCGCCCCCGTTTCTGCCGCAGCTTCGGTGGATCAACGTGGAGGGCAAGCGGCTGCGCTTGGAGCAGCTCATCGGCAAACCGTTCCTGCTCGAGTTCTGGGACTTCTGCCGGCCCAACTCGATCAGGACGATGCCCTACGTCAAGGCGTGGCACGAGCGCTACAGCGACAGCGGCAAGGGGCTGCGGGTGATCGGCGTCCACTCCCCCGGCTTCGACGCCTCGCGGCCGCGCGACGCGGTGATCGAAGCTGTGCAGCGCCTGGAGATCGAGTACCCGGTCCTGATCGACAGCGCGCTGGAGACCTGGCGCGAGTACGAGAACCTCGGCTGGCCGGCGCGCTACCTGTTCAACAGCGAGGGCATGCTCTACGACTACCACTACGGTGAGGGCTGCTACGAAGAAACCGAGCTTGCGATCCAGGATCTGCTGGGGCCTGACGCGCGGCGGCCCGACCCGCTGGCGCCGCTGCGGCCGGAGGACGTTCCCGGCGTGGCGCTGGCTCCCCAGACCGAGGATCAGAGCGGCCCCTACAACGGCCCCTACGAGGCGGGCGGCGTGTGGGCGGTCGTGACCGGCAAAGGCGTGCTGAGCGTCAACGGCGGACCGCAGAAGGGCGGCAGCGAGCTGGTGGTGCAGGCGCCCGGCGCCTATCCGTTGATGGAGCACGAGCGCCACACCGCCGCGGTCGTGACGATCGAGGAGGGCGAAGGCGTGCAGTGCGTGGCGACCTGCTTCACGCCCGGCGTGGCGTAGGCGTGAGTGATGGCGTTACGATGCCTGATCTGCTGATTCGCGACATCTCCGAAGCCGACCTGCGCCTGCTGGATAACCGTGCGCGTGCGCTCGGGCTCTCGCGCTCAGAGTACGTTCTGCGGCGGCTGCGCCAAGACGCAGAAGCCCCGAAACTCTCGCTCGCAGATCTCAAGCGGTTCGCACAAGCGCACCAAGACCTCGCCGACCCGCAGGTCATGGCCGGCGCGTGGCAGTATCAGCCAGTCGAGATGCTCCGCACGTAGCCTGGCCATCAGGCCGCGACCGGCGCCAGCAGCGCGCGGTCGCTGGCTGCCAGCAGCCTCATCAGCCGCGGGCCCTGCGCGCGGTCCTCCTCGACGAGCACGCACGAGCCCGGCCAGTAGGGGTTCTCGCTGTCCCCTGAGCTCAGGAAGCCTGAGCTGTACGTCCAGGAGCCGGTGTTCACCAGACGCGCGCCCGCACGGCCCCGCCACTCCGCCAGCGCGTCGCCTGGCAGCGGGCCGGCGCGGTGGGTGTGCCCGAAGACGACATGCGCGTCCCCGAGCCGCAGATGAGCCGCGACCTCGCCCATCGCGGCCAGCGCGGCGCGGCGAAGCTCCGCGGCCGAGATGTCGGCGTTCAGCGGTCCCAGGCCCAGCCGGTTCAGGACGCCGACCGCGAGCGGGAAGCCTCGTCTGACCGCGCTGCTGCGCAGCCCGCCACCGAGCCCGGGCGCGAGCATCCCCTGCCGCATCTGGGCCATGGCGCGCTCGCGCCGGCTTGCCTTCGACGAGGAGGCCCCAGCCCTGGTCCGGTTGCGGCCGGAGCCGGCGCCGTGGAGCATGCGCCACATCTTCTCCGTCGCGGAGCCGTTCAGCGCCGAGCGCGTCGCGCCCTGAGCGGCGACGGCGTCGATCCAGGCATAGATCGGCGCGGTCACGGCCTCGTAGTCATCGACGCTCAGCAGCGCCTGCTGGGGACGGCTGACCATCTTTCCCATCAGCGAGACCGCGATGCGCTCCAGGGTCGGGATCGTCATGTGCGCGTCGAGATAGTGGCCGTGGATCGCGTAGACGTCCTCGCGAACCCAGACGCCCGGAAACGCGACCTGCATCCTCGCCGGCGCCGTCCATTCAGCAAGCTGTCTGGCCATCGGCGAGGCATCCTCCGGCGCGATCCGCTGCTCCAGCCCGAGCGGCAACGGCTGCTGCTCTTCGCCGCGACGCTGCGCGTAGCGGTCGACGAGCGCGTGATCGTGGTTGCCGGACGTGAGCACGATCTCCGCGCCCGCCATCTTGGATCCAAGCGCTTGGAAGAACGGCCGGGCAGCCGCCAGCGCGGCGCGCGGCGGGCCGTGGCGAAGCTCCAGCACATCCCCGAGCAGCACGAGCCTGTCGACTTCGGTGAGCGCCCCGAGCAGCACCTCCTGCGCGTGGGGCAGCCGCAGCACGTCGGCGCGCGACGCGCTGCCGAAGTGCAGGTCGGAGACGATCAGCGTCCTCATCGCCGGCCACCGGTGACGCCGGGGACAGGTGCCCTGCCGACCACGCTCAAGCGGCGCTGACCGCTTCGCGGATCTTCTTCGGCAGCATGAAGCGCACGTCCTCGCGCACCACGTCGACCTCGGAGATTTCGCTCACGCCCCGATCGCGGAAGAACTGCACCAGCTCCTGCACGAGGTGCTCAGGAGCGCTGGCCCCCGAGGAGATGCCCACGACGCGCTTGCCCTCCAGCCACTCCTCCTGCACCTGGCCGGCGTTGTCGATCAGGTAGGACTCGGCGCCGCAGTCGCGCGCCACCTCGACCAGGCGCACCGAGTTGGAGGAGTTGCGCGAGCCGACCACTAGCATCAGGTCGCACTTGCCGGCCATCTGGCGCACTGCCGCCTGCCGGTTGGTCGTCGCGTAACAGATGTCGTCCGTTTTGGGGCCCGCGATGTTGGGGAAGCGATCCTTCAGAGCAGCGATGATCGAGGCGGTCTCCCCGACCGAGAGGGTGGTCTGCGTGATGAACGCGACCTTGTCCGGGTCCGGGACCTGCAGATGCGCCACGTCGTCCTCGTTCTCCACCAGCACGATCCGGTCGGGCGCCTCGCCCATCGTGCCTTCGACCTCCTCGTGGCCGTCGTGGCCGACCAGCACGATCGTGTAGCCCTGCTCGGCGAACTTGCGCGCCTCCACGTGGACCTTGGTGACCAGCGGGCAGGTGGCGTCGATCGTCTGCAGCTCACGCTCGGCGGCGTTCTCGCGCACGCTCGGAGCGACGCCGTGGGCGGAGAAGACGGTGGTGGCGCCATGCGGGATCTCGGTCTCCTCTTCGACGAAGATCGCGCCCTTCTCGCGCAGGTCGTCCACGACGTGCTTGTTGTGCACGATCTCCTTGCGCACGTAGACCGGCGGGCCGTAGGCCGCTAGCGCGCGTTCCACCGTCTGCACTGCCCGGTCCACGCCGGCGCAGTAGCCGCGCGGAGCGGCGAGCAGGAGCTTCTCGACTGTGCCGGTCACGCTGCCCATTGTACGGGTCCCTGACGCGACGGACGGCGTCTCAGATGTCCTGCCGCCCACGCTCCAAGGTACGCTTGAGCGCATGCCGCAGCGTCATCTCGACCGTTTGACCGCGATCGACGCCTCCTTCCTGCATCAGGAGGGCCCCGACTCGCACATGCACGTCGGTGGGCTGACCATCATCGAAGGCCCGCCGCCGCCTGTCGAGGACCTGCTCGAACAGGTCCGCCAGCGCCTGCACCTGGTGCCACGCTACCGCCAGAAGCTCGCCCACACGGCCATCGACAGCGGTCGCCCGGTGTGGGTGGACGACCCCAACTTCAATCCCGAGTATCACGTGCGCCACACCGCGCTGCCCGCCCCAGGGCATTGGCAGCAGCTACGGGAGCTGACGGCGCGCATCTTCTCGCAGGCGCTCGACCGCAGCAAGCCGCTGTGGGAGATGTGGCTGATCGAGGGATTGCAGGATGGGCGCTTCGCGCTGATCTCCAAGAACCATCACGCCCTGATCGACGGCATCTCCGGGATCGACCTGGCGACCGTGCTCTTCGACCTCTCCCCCGACCCTCCGCCGATCAAGCACTCCGGGCGTCCCTGGCAGCCGCATCCGGAGCCGAGCTCGGCGGAGCTGGTCGCGGTCGGAGCGCGCGGAGCGATCCGGGCCGCGACGGAAGTGGTGGGCGGCGCGGTCGACGCCATGGCGCACCCCGATCGCGCGATCGCCCGCGGTCGTGAAGCGGCGGAGGGCATCGGCGAGCTGATGTGGGCGGTTCTCAACCCTGCTCCCAGCACCCCGTTCAACGTCGCGATCGGCCCGCACCGCCGCTTCGTGGGTGTCACCAACAGGCTCGAGGACTTCAAGCTGGTCAAGAACGCCTTCGGAGGCACCGTCAACGACGTCGTGCTCTCCGTCGTCACCGGCGCGCTGCGTTCCTTCCTGATCTCCAGAGGCATCCGCACGGAGGGCCTGGAGCTGCGAGCGCTGGTGCCGGTGTCTGTCAGAGCGGCCGACGAGCGCGGCCATCTCGGCAACCGGATCGCCGCCATGCGCGGGCCACTGCCTGCCTACATCGCCGATCCGGTGCAGCGGCTGCGCTTCGTCAGCCACGCGATGGCCGGCCTGAAGGAGAGCAAGCAGGCGCTCGGCGCGGAGATGATCGCCAACGTGCAGAACTTCGCGCCTCCGACGATCCTCGCCCAGGCCTCGCGCCTGAACTTCTCCACGCGTCTGTTCAACCTGATCGTGACCAACGTTCCGGGCCCGCAGTTCCCGCTGTACGTGCTCGGGCGGGAGATGCTGCACGCCTATCCGATCGCGTTCCTGCCGGAGAACCACGCTCTGGCCGTCGCGATCATGTCCTACAACGGCGAGATGAACTTCGGGCTGCTCGGCGACTTCGACGCCCTGCCCGACATCGACTCGATCGGCGAGCACATCGCGTTGGAGCTCTCGGCGCTCGTGGCGATGGCCGCCGAGGCGACGGTCGCCTCGGCCTGAAGGCGACCGGAAGCCTTGCCGGGGCCGCCGGCCAGACGGTCGAAGGTCGAGCGAGGCAAGCACTCAAGCGACGTGGCGTGCTTCGCACGCGAGCGAGCGGGGACGCCGCATCGCGCCGGCTGTCGGCCGTCTAGAAGCCGAGCGCGAACTTCGCGTCCTCGGTCATCCGCTCTGGCGACCAGGGAGGCGTGAAGACCATGTTGCATTCGACGTTTTCCACGCCGTCGAGCTCGCTGACGAACTCTTCCATCTGTTCTGTGACGTGCGGTCCGATCGGGCAGGCGGGGGTCGTCAGCGTGAAGGTGACCACGACGTCTCCCCCATCGACCTCGACGCCGTAGATGAGGCCCAGCTCGACGAAGTCGAGGCCGAGCTCCGGGTCGATGACGTTGGCCAGCGCGTCCATCACGTCATCGACCGTGACGGTGGGATGATCCTTCTCAAGCTCCTCAGACATGGCCACCAGTGTATCCGGCAGTGACGCCGGCCCACACGACCGAGGACGCCGTCATGCGCCCGTCGGCGCCCGGAGGGACGCTGACCAAGCAGGACAAGGACGCAGCAAGCGTGGCGTGCACTAGCACGCGAGCGAGCGAGGACGCCGTCACGCGCCCGTCGGCGCCCGGACTAGAGGGACGCTGACCAA
>DAHUYQ010000049.1 GCA_027315115.1 Solirubrobacterales bacterium
TCTAAAGCCGACCGCGAGGATCAGCAGCGTCGCGGCCGAGAGCGGATACAGCAGCGCGTCGGGGTTCAGGCTGCCGCTCACCGACGCGAACGTTGGCTGCAACGCCACGCATATCGCCCCGACAGTCGCCGCCCACGGCACGCGCGGCACACTGACGCGCAGGAAAAAGAACGTCAGCATCACCGTCAGGCCGCCAAGCAGCGCGTCCAGCAGACGCATCAGCTGCAGCTTGGTCAAGATGTTCGAGCCGCCAAGCGCATAAGGAACCGTCTGGATCGCATAGAACAACGGCGGCGCCGAAGAAGCCCCGTTAGCCTGAGGGGAGTCCGTAAGCGAAAGGCTTCCAGCCGCATCTGCTTCCAGCGTCCGCTGCTGTGCGGTGGAGGTCAGTGACCGTTCATAGGGGGTAAAGCGCACCTCGAAATAGCGCAGGCCTTCCATCACCTTCTGCTCCTGGCTGGAATAGGTGTAGGGCGTCCCCGGGATCCGATGCGGCTGCTTGCGCGTTTCGGCCAGCAGCTCCACATAGGCGAAATGGTCGACCTCGTCGCGCCCCTGGAAAGGCGGCACGATCACCGACCACGCCACACAGTTGATCACCGCGATCAACGTGCAGACCCACGCCGCCAGCGGCACCCGCAAGAGCAGCCCGCGCAGCTGCGCAACAGCGCCGACCTCGATACTGCCCGCCCGCCGCATCCGCCGCCTGGCGGCACGCTCCCGCTCACGCTTCTGACGGCGTCTAAAGGAACGCATGCCCCCCACGCTCGGGCTCTCCCGCGGGCTCTTGACCGGCGTCCTGCTCACTGCTGCAGCTCCCTGAACGCCAACCCCACTGCCAACGCCGCCACCCCAGCCATCATCAGCGCCACCAGCAGCGCGATCCACGTGCCGCTATAGGAGCGGCCAAGCCCCATATGTCGCGCAACGCTCAACAGCCGCGACCACCACGACCCGCTACCGGCCGCCAAATATTCAATCGTCACCCGCGCCGGCACCTTCTGCGAAGAAGGCGAGCTCAACACCGCCGAAAGCGTCCTGGCATTTTCAGCGGCGACCAGCGGATGACTGGTCTTCAAGCCGGTCGCGCCCAACAGCATCTGCGTCTCGCTGTTGGGCCCGATCGCAAAGCAGAGGCTCACGCCACTGTGCGCCCGCGCAAGCGGCCGCACAGGCACCGTCACCGAATCGCTGGTCCAGTCAGCGCTGCGCCTACCTTCAGTCAGCAGCGTGGAGCCCTGATAGGCAGCCAGATGCACCCGCGCCCCAAAAAAGCCCCAGATCGACAGCCTGACCCCCGAAGTGCCAGCCGGCAACACTTCCCCGGTCTGGCAAAACGACGCGCTGCCATGCGTAGCCCCAATAATCTGCGCGCCTTTCGCATTCACCGCTTTGACCCCCGGCGAGCTCACCCGCTCCAAACGCGCAGGAGCGCCGCTCAACACGACAGCGCCAATCGCGGCCAGCGCGACCAGCCCCACGGCGAACGTCAGACCCGCGGTCCTCATCGCCCACCGCCGATCAGCCGACGAATCTTGGTCGGCGTCACCCGCCTCCGCCGCCACGCGGCGGAAGCCCATCATCGGTGATCTCAGTCGCAATCTCTCGAACATCGGCGTAGTTGGGAAGACTCTCTCCGGAGGGAACCGCAGGCCGGCTGCAGACCCCTCCACCAAGCAATAGCTCTACCGACAGCTCCCAAGACGCTCAAGGGCGAGCGCAAGATCAGCGCGCGACCCTAGAGCTCTGGCCGCCGACGCTGGAGGCGGTCAACGGGCTGCACACCCCGTGGTAATACGGCATTAGACAAAGGCCTGTCTCTCTACACGCGGACTCCTGTCGCCGTGCCGTCGGCAAGACGCAGCTCGCCCCAATGTCTCCGACTGGTGCTGGCCCGCGCGATGCTTGAAAGCCCTGCTCGCTGCCGAGACCCCCGACTCCATAGAGCGTAAGAGCGAGACTGCCGCGGCCGCTAGCGGCGCCCGGATGCAAACCTCGAAGTCCACATCGTCAGACGTGCGCTGTCTTCGGCCGGTCGTACATGCACTCGACGACCCACGAGGGGGATGAGATGTCGACGGTAGAGGCAGACCCGGCGCCGAGCAGCGAAAGCTCCGCTGCCGCGCAGGGCGAGTGGACCGAGACGACGCGGCTGATGTGCGCGGCGGCGTATCTCGATGGGGCGTTCGCGCAGCACGTCTTCGAGGAGGTGGTCGAGCAGGATCACCGCGCGGTGCACGTGCCGCCCGGCGTCGACATCGTCGCCGTGGTGCGCCACTGCCTTGCCGCGCGCCACCAGAAGGTGCTGCGCGACGCGCTCCTCGCCTTCGACCTGCTGGGCACGGTCGTTGCCGTGCTTGCGGGCGGCTCGCTGCGGTGGGTGATCCTCGGCTTCCTGGTCGCGTGGGCGGTCGTGCTGTGGGACATGTGGAGCTCGACCTACGGTGTCGTGGTCAAGCGGCTGAGCCCGCTGAGCTTCGATCCTTCGCAGGCGCCTGCGCCCTCGGACTCGGCTGCGGCGGCCCGCATCGAGCAACTCGCGGCCGCGCAGGAGGGCAACCTCACCGTCTACAGCGGCTTCCTGCCGTTCGCGGGCGCGGGAGGGGACCTCGGCGGCTGGTCCTTCGTGGTCGACCTCGGCAGGTCCGGCGAGCATTCCGGGGCGCAGCCCCGCGAGCTGGACGTGGAGACGCTGTATGAGGGCACGCGCGAGGCGCTGGCAAAGCTCGGGCGTCCCGACCTGAAGATCACCGACCGCCTGTTCGTGAGCGGCATGGACATCCGCGACGACCGCGCGCTGCTGCCCGACCCGGCGGGCCTCCCGCTCTGCCAGGTGGACGATTCGCTGCTGCGTGAGCTGGTGCAGCGCCCGACGCATCGCGTGCGCCACTACCAATGCATCGAGATACTCGACTGGCACGGAGAGTTCGTGGTCTCGATGTTCCTTCGCTTCTTGATCGGCAGCCAGCGGCTGTTCTGCGAGCTCAGCCGCTTCCTGCTGGCGCCGCTGAAGGCCGACCTGCGGCGCGCGGAGCGACTCAGCCGCGAGAAGGAGCTCTCGGACGTGCTCGCGCTCACGGGCCGCGCGCTGCGCGCGACGCTCGGGCTCTGGCTGCGCTCGCCGACCGTCATGACCGGGCCGCTGCGGCGTGGGCGCCGGCGTGCGAGCATCGCCAAGCGGGTGCAGCGCGACCCGTTCTTCGACTACGGCGCCCCGCCGACCGCGCTCGACCGCGTGCGCTCCCACAGGTACTCCCACTACTTCCAGCTGCTCGACAAGGAGATGCACGTCAAGATCCTCGAACGCACCGTGCTCGACACGATCGTGCAGGTGCTCGAGCATCACGGCGTCGACACCGCCGAGCTCGTCGAGCGACGCTCCACCATCATCAACCACGGCATCATGGTTCCCGGCGGCACGATCAACGCCGAGAACATCGCCGTCGGCTCCCGCGCACGGATCGTCAACCGCGTGCGCGGCGCAAGCAGCGCCTCGCTGTCCCCCGCCCCGGCCTCCGCGGGGCGACAGTGAGCGGCGGCGGGGCGGGCGACGACGCCGGGGCGGGCGATGCTGCCGGCGATGCCCGGGCAGGCAGCGTCAACTACGGCAACTCCGGCGCCGGGGCGATCAACGCGGTCAACATCGCCATCGGGCCGAACAGCCGGATCGACGCGGGAGTGCAGCAGGCGCAGCTGCGGCCACAGCTCGACGCGCTCGCGGCCGCCGTCGAGCGCTTCCACGGCCCCGAGCAGACGCGCACACAGCTGACCGCCGCGCACGAGCAGTTGCTCTGCGAGCTGACCCTCCCGCAGCCGCACAAGCAGAACGTACTCAACCGCCTCGCCGTGATCGCCTCCGCCGCCGGCTCCGCCAGCGCGATCGCCGGGGCGGCAGAGGCGATCTCTGCTGCGGTGCAGCATCTGCTCTGACAGCTACCACTCGCCGGACGGCGTGGTCACAGCAGGTCGCCGAGCACCCGCTCGCTGCCGCCGCCGCAGCTACGACTGCGAGCGCAGATCCGAGCCCGCGCACTCCGCGGCCGCGGTGGCCTCGGCGCGAGCGATCAGCTCGGAGAGCGAGAGATCGAGCGCGGAGACCAGCCGGCACAGGCTGCTGTAGCTCAGATTGCGCTTGCCGGTCTCGACGTTGGACATCCAGCGCTGGTTCAGCCCCGAACGCACGGCCATCTGTCCCTGGGTGAGGCCGAGCTCGTGGCGACGCGCTTTGATCGCGGCGCCGAGGTCAGTCAAAGAGGGAGAGTTCACAGGCATGACACGCTCCGGCCACCGTCGTCGCCCCCGCCAGCCCGGCACGGTATCCGAGTAGATGCATGCGATGGGACGCTTATGCGAGGTGCTGGAAACACTTGAGCGCCGCTCGGTGGACACCACGCAGCGGCGTGCCCGCGCCGCAACATAAGCGCACGGGCCAATGCGTCCCCCCGCACGCGTCCGGCAGGCAGGCCCTGACCTGCTCGGGGACAATCAAAACGATGCACGCGGAGGATTGGGAACGCTCGGTTGCAATGCCCAACGCTGGCGTGGCCACCGCTGCGTGCGCACATCCGGTCCAGCGCCCCGCTCCGCCGCGGCCGCCTCGGCACGGGCGATCAGCTCGGAGAGCGAGAGATCGAGCACTGGGAGCATACGGCAGAGGTTGCTGTAGCTCAGGTTGCGCTTGCCGGTCTCGACGTTTGAGATCCAGCGCTGGTGCAGCCCAGACCGCGCGGCCATCTGGTCCTGGGTGAGGCCGAGCTCGTGGCGACGCGCTTTGACCGCGGCGCCGAGGTCAGTCAAAGAGGGAGGGTTCGCAGACATGACACGCTCCGGTGATCGGCCGTTATCACGGCCGCCCGCCCGACATGATATCGCAGTAGATGCTCACGCGTTTGCGCGAGCCAGATGCCGACCTGCGTGGCAGGATGCGCAGATGCACTCAGAAGAAGAAGCCGCGTTTTTTGAATTGCTGATATGCGCCACGCGCGACCTTGCGGCACGCTGCGAGCAGCAGGGTGAGCGGCAGGAGAACGCCAAGACACTGCTGGATGTCGCGGGCTCGATCGGGCTGCAGGCGCAGCTGCGTTCCGGCGAGGAGCGTCGCGACGTGGTCGCCGACTGCGCCGCGCGGCTGCAGGAGACCGCGCAGGAGCAGGGCGTCTCCTATGCCGCCCAGTTCGCCGACCGCGCCGGCGACAGCGCGCTCGTGGTGAGCTGGCGCGAGCTGCAGATCGCGGTGGATGCACACGAGGAGGCGTGCAATTCGGGCTCGCAGGCGCTCACGCCGCAGCAGCAGATGATGCGCCACACGATTCGGCTCGCCGTGGTCACCGGAAGCATCACCGACGGGAAGGACTTCTGGAGAGCACTGACGGACCTGCTGCTGCTTGCCGTAAGGCTTCGCAGCGCTGCCGGAGACGAGCTGCCGGACAAGCCGATCCCGCGAAACGACAGCCAGATCGACTCCGCGCTCGGCGACGAATACAGCCCCTACTGGACGTTCTGACAGCGCCCGGCGCCGATCGAAGGCGCGACGGGACCGCCAGACCCGACCCGACCAACGAGCAGATTAGCTGCGGCGCTCGATCGCTTCCAGCGGCCTCCGGCCGCATCCGGGAACGCCGGCTCCCAAGCCGGGATGGAAACAGACGCTGACGCGATAACGGCGTCCTGGCGCCGTGAACGGGCCGTTGCCTGGCCCGCACCGAGACCTGGCCGTAGGGTGCCTGGGATGTCAGCGTTCGACACAGCTCCCCCCTGGTTTCGCCCGCTGCTGCGCACCGAGGCGCGGCTGCTGCAGCGCTTCAAGGATCGGCTGCCGAGCAGCGCCTCGCTGCACGGCGACGACCGGGGTCTCGCCAACTACGAGAGCACCTCGCTTGGCGTGCCCGCCACCGAGCGCATGGTCCCCGGCGGCAACGCCTCCCCCTACATGGTCGAACATGTCGGGCGGTACCTGTGGGCGATGAAGATCGCCGGCGGGAAGCATGTCGTGGACCTCGGCTGCGGCGAGGGGTACGGAACGTTCCTGCTCTCCTGGACCGCGTCATCCGCGCAGGGCTTCGACATAAGCCAGAGCGCGATCGGGGCCGCCCGCGAACGCTATCCGGGCGCCCGCTATGACACCGCGGACATCTGCGACAGCAGCGAGCTGCCGGCCGCCTCGTTGGCCGTCTGCTTCGAGGTGCTCGAGCACCTTCACGAGCCCGAGGCGCTGCTGGCCGCCGCGGCACAGCGCTATCCGCGCCTGCTGATCTCCTTCCCCAACCCCCTCGTCGGCGGCTCCCACATAAACCCGCACCATGTGAACGACTGGCCGCTCTCGACGCTCAAGCGCAAGCTGCGCCAGGCGGGCGCCACGCGGCTGACGGGCTACCACCAGCGCGGGCACCCGCGACCGCGCGGCGACTACGTCGTGCGTCGCGGCGCGATCTCCTGGAACGCCACCTGGGTCTTCGACGTGCGCTTCTGAGCGGTGGCGGCACCCGCGGGGTGGCCGGGGGTGGGCGCGCGGACGGCGGCCGGGGGCCCGCGCCCGGCGGGCGCCTCAGGCAGACGAGCTCGCGCTGCTCCGCGTTCCGGCGCCGTAGCTGTCGAGCACCATCGCCAGCGAGCGCTCCAGCGAGAGCGGCTCCGCGTTGCGCGCAAACCACGACGCGGTGCTCTGTCGCAGCGCCTCGCCGGCCGCATGGACGCGCACGATCGCGGCCGCGATCGCCTCCGGGTCCTCGCTCTCGACCACGAAGCCGTTGACGCCCTCCTCGATCAGCTCGGTCGCCGCGTTGTCCTGCCCCGCGACGACGATGCTAGGCGTGCCGCGGGCCGCGGCCTCCACAACGACCAGCCCGTAGCCCTCCCTCTCGGAGGTCGAGAGCATGCACAGCGCGCGCCCCATCGCGCGGTCGATCGTCTGCTCCTCCACGAAGCCGGGCGCGAGGGCGAGGTCCTGCACTTCGTGCTCGGCGATCGCCGCGAGGAGCGCCTGCCGCTCCGGTCCGTCGCCGTAGAACTCGCCCCGCAGACCATCGATCCTCGCGGCGGCTCGCGCGAACGCGGCGACCGCGAGCGGGGCGCGCTTCTCGGGAATCAGGCGCCCCGCGAAGACCACCGGCGCATCCGGCTGCGACGAGGTCTCTGTCGCTGCGCCTGCTCCCGCGTAGAGGCCGCGCAGGATCGTGACGGGGCCGCTGCAGCCCTCGGAGCGCAGGCGCTGCGCGTGCATGCGCGAGAAGCAGAAGGCGCGCTGCGGGAGCCTCGCGCACAGGCGCTGCACGAGGTACCCCACACGGCCGCCGACCGCGCCCAGGTAGGAGCGCCAGTAGCGCTCGCTCCAGAGCTCGGGCCAGTCGACCACGAGCCGGTAGCGCGCCGCCGGCCGAGCGCAGGCGGCGGCCAGCAGGGAGAAGAACGGGGTCGCGCAGACGTGCACGGCGTCGTAGTCGCGCCCGTCGCGCAGCATGTGCGCCAGCACGCCGGCGCCGAAGACGAGCGCGGGCAGGATGCGCCTGCGGCCATGCACGTAGAGCCGCATCGGCGGGCCGGCGCTTGCGACGCGCACGCGCCCGGGCCCGCGCTCGCGCTCGGCCTCGAGCCCGCCTTCGCGCCCGCCCGCGTGCCCGCCCGCCCGCTCGCTCTCGCCGAGGCTCGGCGCCTCCCCCGGCCGCCATTGCCGAAGGGTCAGGTAGGTGACCTCGTGGCCCTCCTCGGCCAGGCGCTCGACGAGGCCGCGGTACCACCGCTCGGCCCCGCCGACCGTGTACGGGTAGAGGCAGTCGAATACGACACAGATCCGCATCCCGCAGGCAGCGTAATCGGACGTCTCCGCTGCGGCAAGGAGCGCGCAGGGCGCGCGGCGACGCGTCGGCGAGGGCACCCTGTGGTGAACGGCGATGCAGGCCCGGGCAGCGATCGCGGCGGGCACAGGCGCGCCCGGCAGCGGCGCCGTTGTCTCCGACCTGCCTGCCATCGCGGCGCACGTTTCTACATCACGTGATGTAGCCCGCTTTCGAAGTCCATTGCCGCTTTGCCGCCGGGGCTTGCTCGCGCAGGCGACGCGGTGGCCTGGCGGGTGCTGCTTTGCCGACGGTGCTCGCAGGCGCCGTTCTTGTTCACCGGCGAGACCGGCGCGCACGTATGCGCGCCGGTCTCCGGCCGGTCTCGCCGTCAGGCGACCAGATGCGCGCATGACTTTGAACAGAGGCGCGTCGAGCGTCGCGCCTTCCGCGTCCAGATCCGCCGCCGGCACGGACAGCGCGTCCGGCTCGGAGAGGTAGGGGCGTCGTGGCGGGAACAGCCAGACTCCGGCGACGTCCGCCTGCTCGAGCGCCGCGTGCTGTTGCTGCCAGGTCTCGACCTCCAAAACCCCCTCAGGGCAGCAGAGAGCGATCTGGTTACCTGTCGTGAAGCGCACGAGCACCGTGACCGGCACGCCCGCGATCCTCCTGCCGTCGATCACTTCGAAGCGGCTGTTACGGCTGGCTGCCCAACGGTGCAGGAGCCCGCGGATCATCTCCGCCTCGAAATTCGCGTGGCCATGCTCAGGCGCATGGCGATGCACGAAGTGATCGCGACCACGGCGCGTGCTCAGCCGCGGGTCGGCGCAGCGGGGCACCGGGCAAATCAGCCGACCTTTCCGCGCCGCGCGCCGAAATCGGTCGGCCTGACCGTCGGGTGTCTGGCGCCTATGTCGCGCCGGCCATATGCGCGACCCCTGCCATACTCGACCCACTATGGTGCACGTCCCGCGATTGAGTGTCTGAACGAGAAGAACAGCAATGCCCGCTGTGCGGGGCACTCTGCGAGGCAGTGGACTCGGCGGTCGGGTCGGCCGTGTCTGCCGGAATTCCGGCGTACGCCATGGGACCGGTCGAGAACGGCCGCATCTTCCGAGTCGGAGACGTGTGCCTCCTGCACCACGACTGCCCGTCTCCGCAGGCGAGCACCGACACACGCTACTGGGATCCAGATCGTGCATGGTGGGCCTGCCGGCAGCCGACTCGGCCGCTGGACAAGGATGCCCATTTCGATTTGAGCTGCGCTGAGTGTGCGGTTCGTTGGGCGTCGCGTCCAGAGAGCTGACGCGTGATCTCAGCCGAGACGCTCGGCTGAAACCGGAAGTCCACGCAGCTCAGCCATGTGCTCTACGCGCCGGCTGACCAGCCGGCGCGTGCCTATGTCGCTGCGGTGACGGACTTTGCCGACCACTCGCAGCACGGCTTCCTCCGCTATCTGCTCGGCCTCCTCCAGCGTCTCGCCGATACCTACTGCCGCCCCCGCTCGAGAGCCGCTCATCACTGTCTGATCATCCTGCTGCCTGCAAGCCGCCCAGTACCAGCGAGCGTTGCCGCGACCCTCTTGCAGATCTCGGGGCACGAGAATCGGCTCGCCCGCGGGGGAGGGTCCAGGGTAGGCAGCCGGCACCACGTACTTGCAGACTGTTGCGCGCGGGGCGAACGAGCTGGCGGTCTCCGCGAGTCTGCCGACAGCCGCCTTTGCTGCGATCTCCACGAAATCGCCTTGCAGCAGAGGCAGGACGTTCATCGCCTCCGGATCGCCGAAACGGCAGTTGTACTCGATCAGGCGCACATCTTTGCGGGTAGCGATGAATCCGCCGTAGAGCACCCCGCAGTACCGCCGGCCGGTCTCGCGCTCCAGCGCCGCGATCACCCGCTCGTTGATCGCCTGCGCCTCGGTGAGATCGGCGGGCTCGAGGAAGGGCAGGCAGTGATCGGCACAGGAGTAGGAGCCCATGCCCCCCGTGTTCGGCCCCTTGTCAGCCTCGAACGCGCGCTTGTGATCTTGGACCGGCGGGCAATGGATGTGCGTACGACCATCGGTGATCGTCATCAGGCTGAACTCCTCGCCGACGAGCTTCTCCTCGACCTGCACCCGCCCATCCGTGCTCAGGAGCAGTCGGGCATAGTCGAGCCCTTCCTCCAGCGTGGCGAAGTGATCGCCGTGGACGCGCACTCCCTTGCCCCCCGTCAGCCCGTCCGGCTTGATTACGAAGCTGCCAAGCTCGCGAAGGTAGGCGGCAAGACCATCGTCGGAGGTGAACAGCCGGTACTCCGGGTTGCCCGAGATGCCATGCCTGTCGAGCAGGCGCCTGGCCCAGCTCTTGCTGGACTCGATCGCCGCCAGCTGCTGCACCGGCCCGAACGTCGGGACGCCCATCGCCTCCAGCCGATCGGCGTAGCCGGCAGCCAAAGGCTCCTCCGGCCCGATGATCGCCAGGTCTGGGCGCACCTCTTCGACGATGCGCTCGACGACCGACGTGTCGCTCAGCGAACCGGTCGTGATCAGCTTGGCGCACTCAGACGCCAGTCCGGGCATGGCCATCTCGCTCAAGCCGAACAACCTCGGCCTCTGCGGGCTTGCGGCGCACGCCACAGCCAGCGCATGGGTCCGCGCGTCCTTCCCGACGAGGACGATGCTCGGTCTGTCGCTGCTCTCGTTCATAGCGATGTCACGCGCCTTGCCACCAAGCAGGCGGGCGGCGCGTCCAGGCCGTTACGATACCCCTAGGAGCGGCGCTGCAGGGCGCCTGCCGGCCGGCCGCGGCCTCATACGTGGGCGGGGGTCGAGGTCGCGGGCGGTCTCAGAGCAGGCTGGTCTCGGCCGCCGCGGAGGGCGCCTCGAGCTCGGCCTCGCCATCGACTGCGCAGCCGCCCACCGGCTCGCGGCGCGGCGTGACTCGGTCGCCGGCGCCCGGCCCGGCCGGCTCCGCCGGGACGCGTTCGAGCCGCCGTGCCCGCTCGCCCAGCAGCGCGACCTCCTGCAGCAGCACCACCACGCGCCGCTCGAGGTTGCTAACGCGCACCGAGAAGTGCAGCAGCAGGAAGACCACGAAGATCAGACCGAAGAAGTAGAGCGTGCTGGCCTGGGAGATCGCGCCGATCGCGTGGGTGAGATCGCGCAGCAGACCGCCCCACGCGGCGAGCAGCAGCAGCACCACGGCCGTCAGCACCCACAGGACCGAGTACTCCTCCTTCAGACGCCGGCGGCGCACCAGCTCTACGACGAACAGCAGGAGCGCGAGGCTGCCCGCGATCGCGACGATGCGGAGGTTGGTCGTGATCACGGCGCGGTCTCAGCCGGCGCCTTGGCGCCACCGCGCAGCAGCGTCACGAAGATCGAGAGCAGCATCTTGTACATGTAGTACGGGCTGCTGTGCAGCGTGTGCATCGACGCGCCCGGCGAGGGCCGCATCTGCACCGGAACCTCCCGAACCCGATAGCCGGAGCGATGCAGCAGGATCAGCACGTCGGCATCCGGGTAGTCCGTGGGGTAGACCTCCGAGCAGAATAATCGCGCCACGCGGCTTCGCATCATCTGGAAGCCCGACGTCGGATCGGAGATGCGCTCGTGCGTGGCCGCCGAGGCCAGCCGCGCGAACAGGCGGATACCCACCGCTCGCGCCAGCGGCGCCTTGTAGTCGCCGTCGCGCGCCAGGAACCGCGAGCCCACGATCAGGTCGGCGTGCTCGCGCTCCAGCGCGTCGAGCATCGCCGCCAGATACGCGGCGCGATGCTGGCCGTCCCCGTCGATCTGGCCGATCTTGGCGTACCCCGCCCGGACGCCGAACTTGTACCCGGTCTGCAGCGCCACCCCGTAGCCCGAGTTGAACGGCAGGCTCAGCACGCTCGCGCCGGCCTCCGCCGCCTCGGCAGCAGTGGCGTCCGTCGACCCGTCGTCCACTACCAGCACGTCCGCGTCCGGCAGCGCGCCCTTGACGTCCGCGATCACCGCGCCGACGCGCCCGCCCTCGTTGTAGGCCGGAATCACGACCAGGACGTCGCCCTGCGATGCTCCGCGCTCTGTGCTGCAGTGCATTGGTCCAGGGTAAAGGTCTGTATCGCCGGCGGCCAGTGGCCGGTCACGCACGCCCGTTGCGCGGCCCCGAATCCCGCTTTAGAAGCCAGAGCCTGCGCCTGTGCCCGGTGCGCGCACCGCCATGCGGTGTCTCCTACTGGGCTCGAGCGGCCGGTCCGGCGGTGGGTCGTCTCCGCATCTGTTGCGGGCGTACGCCCCCGGGCCGGCACGCCGCAATACTGCGTGCCGCAGGCTACATCACCTGATGTAAACCAGATTCGCCTCTCCATGGGAGCCCGACGCTGCGCCTTGAGGCGCGGCTACCCGAACGTTCGAGGACCGAGCAGCGCCTCGCTGCGCCGGGACGGCCGCCGGCCTCACGAGTTCCGCGACGACGCGCCCGGAAGTCGGCATCGGCCGCTTGCGCAGCGCCGCCTGCCGTAGGTAGCCTCGTGCCAGGTCGATGAGCGTCTCCCCTGAAGAGGTCCTGCGGTCGGCGAAGGCCGGCGGCATGGTGATTCGCGGCAGCGCCTGGCGGCTGGCGGGCAGCCTCGCGGGCATAGCGGCGGGCATCGGCACCGCGACGCTGCTGCTGCGACACCTCGGTGTGGTGCAGTCCGGCCGCTACGTCACGGTGCTCTCGCTGGCTGCGATCGCGGCGACTGTCGTGGACACCGGCCTGAACGTCAGCGCCAGCCGCGAGCTGGCGCTCTGCGAGCGGCCGCAGGATCGTCGGGCGCTGATGGCCGCCGTGATCGGACAGCGCATGTGGGTGGCGCCGATCGCCGCACTCGGGGTGGTCTGCTTCGCAGTGGCGGCCGGCTACCCGCAGAGCATGCAAATCGGCGCGCTGCTGGCCGGCGCCGGCGTCTGCGTGATGGCGGTCGCGGACGGACTGCTGCTGCCGCTGACCGTGCAGCTACGCAACGCCGGGCTGGCCTTCGTGGACTTCCTGAAGCAGGCCGTCACGCTGGCGGCTGTGGTGGGGCTGGTCGTGGCGGGGGCCCACCTGACGGCGTTCTTCGCCGTGCTGCTGGTCGCCGGCGTCGCGGTGCTCGCGGTCGTGCCTCTGCTCGCCGGGCCCGGCGCGCTGGTGCGGCCGCGGCTGCGCGGTCCGACGCAGCGCGCCCTGCTCGTGCGGGCGCTGCCGCTGGCCGGCGCGCTCGTGCTCGGGCAGCTCTACTTCCGGCTGGTGATCCTGGTCATGTCGCTGGCTTCGAGCCCGCGGCAGACGGGCTACTTCGCCGGCTCGCTGCGCGCGATGGAAACGCTCGTGGCGATCCCGATCCTGCTCGCCGGCGTCGCGCTGCCGCTGCTGGCGGCCGCCGCCCGCGACGACCACGCGCGGCTGCGCTACGCCGTGGAGGGCCTCGGCGAGGGAGCGCTGATCGCCGGCGTGCTGGTCGTGCTCGTCGCCTTTCGCGCCGCCGGGCCGGTGATGCGGATCATCGGCGGCCCCGGCTTCGGCGCCTCCGGCGAAGTGCTGCGCATCCAGTCCGCCGCGCTGCTGTTCGGCGCGCTCGTGCAGATCTGGGCGGTGGCGCTGGTCGCGCTCGGGCGCCAGCGCGAGCTGATCTTGACCAACGCGCTCGGCCTGCTCGGCATCGCGCTGCTGGCAGCGCTGCTGATCGGGCCGTTCGGCGCGCGGGGCGGCGCGCTCGCCGCCGTGCTCGGCGACGCGCTGCTGGCCGCGCTGACCTGGTGGCGGCTGGCCGCGAGCGGGCTGCGGGTGCGACTGCGCGCCAGGTTCCTGGCGCGCTTGGCGTTGGCGGCCTGCGCTGGCGCTGCCGCGCTCGCGGTCCCCGGGCTGCCGGGCCTGGCCGCCGCCGCGCTCGGCGTGATCGCGTACCTCGGCGTCGGCCAGCTCATCGGCCTGGTTCCCGAGGAGCTGCACGAGGCGATCGGGTCGCAGCGGCTGCTGCGGGGGCGGGCGATGTCGGGGCAGAGCTGAGGCCGACGCATCGCAACACGTGTGTGCCGCGGGCTACATCGCCTGATGCGGCGACACCATCGAGCGCCTCGCGCTCTCGCGATGTCGTCAAGGCGCTCCCGCCGCTGCATGCCACCGATGCCGAGGACATCGCCTGCTTCACGCTGATGCCCAATGGGCAGATCGTGCTGGACGGCTCGTGATCGCACGCCCGGTGCCGCACACGGCGCCCCGGGCGCTCCACCGGGGAGCCATGACCTTGCCGCGGCCGCCGCGGGCGTGGATGCGGTTTTACCGAATAATTGCAATAATCGGTCCCACGGGCCGCGCCGCATCTGCTAGGCTTTCGCGCGCTTGACAGGCGGCCATCGCGGTTTGCAGCCGGATGGTGATAGCAGCGAAGGGAGCTCGGTGTGAACAGGTTTGGGGACCGCGGCACGCTCGCCCGCACAGCCGGACGCTTGGAGGTCTTGCGGCTGTAGCGCGGCGCAGCCGATCCATTCGGCGGCCCGAGCATCGCTCGATGCTCCTCAGGCCGCCCCGGCAGGGCCCGATGGATTCACATGCGCGCTTGACCACCCCGAGACCGGACATGGTTCTGGGAGGTTGCGTGGGCGCGCTCCAGCACACTGGAGGGGAGCTCGGCAGATGGGAGAGGCAGCTACTCGGCAGCTGATTCGCTTCGGCCTGCCCGGCGGATACGCAGTGCTCGTCGGCATCTACTTTCAGGCGGTCTACGGGTGGGCGTGGAATCAGAGACTCGAAGAACTCATCACGCTCGCGCAGAGTGACCCGATAACGACCGCCGCCGGCGCGATCGCGATCGGCTTTCTCTTCTGGCACGCCGGCCAGTACTTCCACCAGCCGGACACATGCCTCACGATGCCGCTGCCAAAAGGCAGGAGCCTGCTGATCGCCTTCCTGCCGATGCCCGACATCGCCGGCGAGGCGCTGCGCGCCCTCGCGGACGTGCCCGGCGCGGCACAGGCGCTGGAACGCGAGTACCGGCTGGAGCACGGGCTCGCGCCGCACGCGATGCCTCGCAGGCCGAACGCCGCCCTGCGCGGCCTGCACGCCAAGATTCTTAGCGAACGCCGCGACGCGCTGGACGCGCTCCTCGACCGCCTGGCCGACACCGGCCACCCCGAGATAGTCAGTAGCTGGAACAACCAGATCGACGCCTACAACATCAACGGCGCGGTTCTTGCCGCGCTCGTCACGATCAGCGCCGCCGCCGTACTCAACATCGCCGTCGTCCACCATCACGCGTTCGCGAGCCACCTGCGCGCATCGCTGGAGGTGAGCGGCCTCTCGATCCTGTTCTGCCTGGCGACATGGAAGGGCTTTACGACCAACCGTCGCAACACGCGCAAGCGCATGATCGGCCGCCTGCGCAACGGGCTGCGCACCTGGGCGCTGCAGCAGCAGGAGATCGACCCTGTCCAGGACAGCGAGATCCTGCCGGGCGAGGCGGCCATCAAGCCCCCGCGGCCACGCGCGCTGCCGCTGAGCGAGCTGCGCATCCACCGCAGACTCGAGATCGACGGCGAGCCCTGAGCCGCGGGCTGGCCTCAACCCGGCGAGGGCGAGGCCGCCGCGCGGATTCGCGCGCACCCATCCTCACATCTTTGTTCATATCGCACAAAAAGCGTTGCCGTCGCCGTGCCCTCTTGTGTCTTTGGCACAAAAAGACGCTCGACACAGTCGACGATCTCTTTGCCGACCGCGACGCACGGCCGGCACGCGGCAGGCGCATCAGACCGTCGCACGAGGGGCGATCGAGCTGGCTACCTCCGCGAGTCTGCCGACGGCCTCGCTGCTGCCGGCGCCGACCGCATAGACCCGCCAGCCCGCGCAGCGGAAGTTCAGGCCGGCTTGGCGCGGACATGAGCGCTGGGTGCGGGCTGTGGCGTTCTCACCTGACGGAGATGTCCTTGCAAGCGCCGGCTCTGAGCCCGCCGCCGCGCACCGCTCCGATCGACGTCGGCGGCGCGGCGGCGCTGGCCCACCCTGCCGCGACGATCGACGCGCTGCAGATCAGCATCGAGTCAGAAACAATCGATCACGCGGCAGACCCGAGCATGCCGTTCTTTGTCACGACAGCCACTCGTGATCCGATGCGCAGTGATCCCACCGTTCACGTGCTCATTCGCTTTCTGGCCAGATACGCTGGACCGCAGGTTGCCGCTCCAGATGGCGTCGTGCAGCAGCGAGCGCATCAAGGCACCCGACCGAACGCCGCATCGACACCCGGGCCTCGCTCGCCCGATAACCGGTGCGATGCAGCAGAGTCAATATATTCTCCCGCTCCAATCTCCGATCATCTCCGCTGTGGGGAAGGCCGTGGACTCTGCCGACATGGCGTGCGAGCTTGAGCATTCGTCCAAGTATGCCGCGATGACGTCCAGCCACACCGTCCGACTATGCCGCTAGAGCACAAGTGAATGCTGACGTTGATCGCTGTCACGCCGTCATAACGGACATACAAGGCCCGAATAACGGTCACACCAGTCTAGGCGCGAGGCCGGATAGCGCTCTATACTGCGGGCGATGAGGAGTCTCTTGCCCGCGATCGCGGCTCAGGTCGGTGCCGACGAGCGCTCGCTGCGACGTGCCGCTGCTCGTGGAACGCTGCGGTGCCGACGGCCGACACCGCGCGCGCTGGAGTTTGACCCGGGAGAGCTCGACTATCTGCGTGAGCATTGGAAGCTGCTGAACGGCCTGACTCGGGCGCTGCGCACCGAGCCCAACGTCCGTCTGGCCGTGCTCTACGGCTCGCGCGCCCGAGGCACCGAGATCGCTGCCTCTGACGTCGACGTCCTGGTCGACTTTCGCGACGACGACGCAGCATCGACCACTGCCCTGGGAGAGCGCCTGCAGGGCCGGCTCGGCTTGCAGGTGGACGTCGCGCGACTTCCACGCGTGCGCCGACAGGCACCGCTTCTGCTGCTACAAGCGATCGACGAGGGACGTACGCTGATCGACCGCGACGGTGCTTGGCCGGCAGTGAAGGCGCAGCGTGAGTCCATCGCGCGAGCGGCGCGCCGCCAGATGGCACGCCTAAGGCGCGAAGCAGGTCAGAGCGTGGAGCAGATCCTGGAGCGAGCCTGATGGCCAGTGACGCACACTCCCGTATGGCCGCAAGCGCCGGCGCTTCACGCAAGCGCACCCGCACCCCAGACGAAGCGCGGGTGATCGAGCGCTTCAAGCGTCTGGCACCGCAGCAGAAGGCCTTGCTGCTCGCCGTACTGCCGTTTAGCGACGATGACGGGAGTTTCCACGCGGGCGAGTGGGCGGCCGCCTTCTCATCTCAGGAGCCGCAGATCATCGTGCAGGTCAAGGCAGCAACCGGCCTATACGAGGGGATAGTCAACCACCTCGTGGAGATGCTCCACGCGGGCGCAAAGCTACGCGGCCTCGACATCGCTCGCCGCGACACCCGCCCTACCGGCCCTGAGCTGTTTGATGCAGTCGCGCAGGACGGGGGTCTCACCCCCAGCCAGGTCGAGACCCTCAAACGCCTCTACGCGGTACGCAACGAGCTCCAGCATGCTTCACCAGGAGTGGAAGCCCGTGAGGTCTACGACGCGATCCGCACCCTGCTCAAGACCCTCAAGGGCTTCGTGCGAAGCTACGTTGGGTGGCAGGAACGTCACGGGATCACGCTCCTGCGCTGATCGCGTCGGAGACCGGGCATCTGCGTGTCGCGCTCTACATCACCTGATGTAAGGTGGCGTGAGGTGCCGGGTCAGCAGCCTCGAGGCGGCAGCCGACCCACTGCGCCAGATGCTGGCGCTCGACGGCCAGCGCGCGTCGCGCCAAGCGCTATCTCCTCGGCAAGCGCCGACACCTGCATCAGCACGACCTCGGGCGCAGCCTCGAGGTCGACCGCGCGAACGTGGATCGCCTTGCCGGCGCCGACGATCGTGTGGTCGCGAACGCGCCGGACGAAGTCCTT
Organism: Solirubrobacterales bacterium; assembly: GCA_027315115.1. Taxonomy (GTDB): domain Bacteria; phylum Actinomycetota; class Thermoleophilia; order Solirubrobacterales; family Solirubrobacteraceae; genus Palsa-744. The sequence continues at coordinate 17,697 of DAHUYQ010000049.1, forward strand.
CGCGTAAACGAGATAACCGCGGTCGAGGCCAAGCGCGGTGCAGTAGGCGAGCATCTGGTACGCGTCGGCGTTGGGAAAGCGCTCGTCGCCCAACGGCTTGTACTTCGCGTCTATCACCGCGTGGCACCTGCCCTGCTTCCACCACGTGAGGTCGGGAATCAGCCCGATCTTCTCCTGCTCGTCAAGATACGCTTGGCGGCCCTGAGCTGCCAGGAGACCCCCGTGACGCTCCAGGGCCGCCTTCAGGGCGCTCGACAGGAAATCCTCGAAGACCCGATTCACGTCGAAGGCGAAGCAGATGCCGTCGATCCTCCCGGCACGGTGGGAGATCGACGTCCCGCGCAGGATCAGCGCCGCGAGCGCCAGGGCCGGACCGTACATGCGGTTCAGGCGCGTGATGGGCGGGCATGCGACGGACGGCGAGGGCCTCGCGGCCGACACCTCTTCGAGCAGCGCCCGGATCCAGAGCAGCCGCCGTCGCGTGCGGCGCGGATGCATCGGCATGCGAAGCAGCAGCTCGGCCGCGCCACGGATCAGCTGGTTCTCGGGGATGCCGGTCGTGTAGTCGTCGTAGGTGATCTCCAACGGTAGGTAGCGGCCGGGCCGACGTGCCAGCTGGTCGCCGATGCGCAGCCGACCACGGACCGTCGCCGCTTGATCTTCGGCGCTGACATAGCCTTGAAGCGGCGCCCGCGCCAGCGCCCGCTCGGCATGCAGCGCAAAGGCAGCCGCTACCGATGCGAACAGGTCCTGCTCGGCGCTGTAGGCAGGACCGGCGCCACGCCATCCAGTCGGGTCGTGCGCGTAGGCGAGCAGGAACATCAGCTTCGGGATCGCCAGGCGCGGAAGGACGCGCAGCTCGAGGCCGTCGTCCAGCCGCGCGACGCCGACACGCGAGTCCGTCGCGAGGGTCCACCGGTCCGGGGGCTCGCCCAGCAGCACCTTGACCAGCCCCGTGCCGCGGAGACTCGCGGCCTGCTGTGGCGTGAGAGAGAAGGCCCCTTCAGACCAGGCTTCCAGATGGATCGTCATCCGCCTGCTCCTCGGTCGCGCTAGGACGGGTGAAACTGGACCAGCCGGCAGGCCGCTCAGGCGAGAGGTAGCCCGCGGTGCCCGCGACCAGGCCGACCTGCGTCAGCCCCTCCTCGGCCTCCGAGGGACGCGCGATCCCGAAGTCTGTGAGATAGGCGCGCTCGCGTCCTTCGTGCTGCCTGAGCAGCACATTGGCCGGCTTGACGTCCCGGTGCACGAGCTTGCGAGCGTGCACGGCGTCGAGCGCCCTCGCGATCTGCGTCGCGATCGCGACCGCCCGCTCAGGCGCCAGACGACCGGAGCGCTCGAGCACGCTCCTGAGATCCTCGCCGTCGATCCACTGCATCGCCAGGTAGAGCCGGCCGTCCTGCTCGCCGAAGTGAAACACCGTCACCACGCTCTCGTGCTCGACGGAGGCCGCGACGCGCGCCTCACGCAGGAACCGCTCGCGGTAGTCGGCGAGATGCGCGATGTCGTCCCGCACCAGCTTCAGCGCGACGACGCGGTCGAGCGAGCGCTGCCTGGCTCTGTAGACGACGCCCATGCCGCCGCGACCGATCACAGACTCGAGCTGAAAATCCCCAAGCTCGTCGCCTGGCTGCAGCGGCTCGCTCATGCGCGCCGCCGCGGACTCGTGGTGATAGGCGAATGTGTCAGACGCGCTGAGTTCATGTCTTGCGACTCCGCAGGTACTTATCATATTCTCGCCCAGCCATACGAAGAACGAAGGCGCGTTCGGATGCTCTCACGTAGACCGTTAGTAAGAAAAGACGCGCCGCGCAGCTGCCAGCATTGACTATGGAATCCGAGGAGCAGCCGGCTTGGGAGCTGGAGATAGATGGCCGCATGATCGCCCTCTCCAGGCAGCCGATCGTGGTCGGCCGCGATCCTCTCTGCGATGTCCATCTGGAGCAGGAGAGAGTCTCCTGGCGGCATCTGCGCATCGAGCTGGTGGAAGACGAGCCACTGCTCACCGACCTCGGCTCGACCAACGGCACGCTGCTCGATGGCCGCAGAATCGACGGCGAGCCGATCGCCGTCTCAGGCGATGCTGAGACCCAGGTGGGTGGCGTGCGAGGAAGGCTGCGAGAAGGATCCACCCAGCGCAGCGCGAGCAGCGGCCGCTTCGGTACCCGTCGCCTAGACGAGCTCGGGCGTCGCCGCGCTGCTCGGCTGCCTGCACCTAAGGATGCTGGGCGGCTCTAGGCGCCAGAACGTTCAGCGCTGGATTCTAAAATGCCTCGCTCACGTACCGCGCCTCACTGTTCCCAGCTCAGCGCAGCCAGCTCGAAGCGCTGCAGCGTCGCCTCGTCGACCTCGAACGTGGCGTTGATCCCCATCTCCTCCAGGGCGCCGACGAGCGCCAGGGCGTGCTCGGTGACGCAGGCGCGCAGCCTCTGCGCGCGGTCGAGCTCCCGCCAGTCGTAGAAGCCGTTGAACGTCTGACGATGTTCGTCCGAATCGATCTTTCCCGCGATGTGGAAGGAGGCGAACGGCTCCTCGCGCTCCGGCCAGAAGAACGAGCTGATCCCGATCGAGCGGTGCCTCAGGATCGTGGTGATCATCACCGTGTCCTCCTGCCAGGTCGCGGTCGTGTTGTTGACCGTGCGCACCCCATCGAGGTGCATGTGCAGTATCACCTCTACGTTCCCAGCCACGATCAAGAGACGATAGCGACAAAGTCGCCGTGCTGCTCACCCCTCCCAAGGCCAAGCGAGCAAGGCGTGCTGCCCTCCTTCACCATTTGCTCTGGAACAGCAGCGCAAACGCCAGGCGGAGGTGATCCGCAACTTGTAGAGATCGACCCGACGCCGGCGGAGCATCGCCGCCGAGGGTCCGCCGGCAGGCGCCCGACGGGCACGCGCGAAGCGGGAGCGGCCAGTGCCCCCGCCAGGAATCGAACCTGGATCTACCGCTTAGGAGGCGGTCGTCTTATCCATTGGACTACGAGGGCCTGAGAGCACCCTATCGAGCGCGAGGCCGCGCCGCGGGCGCGAGTCGAGACGGACCGGCTCGTGGCTCGCGGCCACGCCAAGCGACCGGTCGCTTGGCGTGGTCTTCAGGTGGGCGAAGCGGTCGCGCGTCGGCAGCCAGGCTTCCAGCGGGTCGAGGATCCACAGCCTTTCGAGGATGTCTCGATAGGGCAGCGTCGCCGTCTCCGACGGCTTCTCGGCAAGACCGCTGCTCGCCGCGTCACGAATCTTCTCGTATGAGGCAGTCGAGGCCGTGGCCGTTCTGCGGGCCTCTACCAGTCGGTTTTGCGCGCTCCTACCACTCCGTTTTGTCGGGCCGGGCCGTCTCCGCGCGAGGCCGGACCGACTCACGCCCCGGCGCGGGGCCGGGCCGTCTCCGCCCAGGGCCGGACCGACTCACGCCCCGGCCCGCGCCACCTGCGCCGGCGGCCCGCCGGGCCGGATCAGGCCGATCCGCTTGGCCGCCAGCACCAGCAGCGCGACGCAGCCAAGCGAGGCGGCAAGCAGCCCGAGGATCGGCGCCGCGCCCCATTCTTCGATGCTGCCGAACGCGATCGCGTTGTTGATCGCGTGCGTTGCGATGCACGGGTACAGGGAGCCGGTGGCGCGGTAGATCAGGCACAGCGCGAAGCCCAGCGCGGCCAGCGGGAGCAGGTCCTCGATCGGCGCCGAGGCGACGTGCACGCCCCCGAAGAGCAGTGCCGTGAGCAGCGCCGCCGGCCAGGGGCCCTTCCAGTTGCGAAGCGATGTGAAGATGAAGCCGCGGAAGAGCGTCTCCTCGCAGATCGGGGCGATCACGCAGGTCAGCACGGCGCTTGCGACCAGCAGGCCCGCGCCTTCTTTGGAGCCGAGTTTTTCGAGCACCTTGTCCTTGGCTTCGTTGTGAATCAACGCCGACCAGAGCACGGCGAAGACGAAGACGGCGACGAAGGCGAGCAGCACGCAGAGCACGGCGCGCCAGAATGGCGTCGCGCGCAGGCCGAACTGCCAGGAGTAGACCTTGCGCGCGCCCCAGCCGGCGAGCACCACGGCCGTGCCCACGAAGATCGCGTCCTGGAGCACGGTGTCGGCGATCAGCACGCCGCCCGGCGGTTTAGCGGAGTTGACGTGCACGCCCAGCACGATCAGCGGGATGTCGACGAGCAGGCCGGCGAAGACCGAGAGCACCAGCGCCAGGATCAGCGCCAGCGGGCCAAGCCAGGGCTGCCACTGGGTGATCGGGGAGTCGAAGCGCCGGCGCGGCGCGGGCGCCGGCTTGCCCGGCGAGGCGCCGCCCGGCGAGGGCTGGGGAAGTGTCTCCACGCCTACATGATCGCTGCCGGGCTGGATCGGGGGCGCCAGACCGCGCGGCGCGCGGCGCGCGGCACCCCCAGCTCAGCGCAGCCCCGCCGCCCAGACGCCGTGGTCCTTGTCGGCATGCCCGACGCGCCCGAAGCCCGCTGTTTCCGCGAGCCTGATCCCCTTGGCGTCGCTGTTGGCGATCTGGGTGGCCATCCGCCTGTATCCGTTCTCGGTCGCGAAGCGCATCGTCGCCTCCATCACGACGGCGCAAAGCGGCGGCCGGGGCTGCTCTCGCAGCCGGCAGCCGCGCATTTCCTGATGCAGCACCAGCGTGATCAGGTGCGCAAGGTCGGCCTCGATCCCGCGTCGCAGGGCGGCCGCCGCCACGATCTCCCGGTCGATCTCGAAGAGCAGGATGCGCAGACCGCGCTCCAGCGCGCGCTCGTCGCCGAGCGAGAGCGCCGCCCCGCGCAGCGTCGCGGCGGCCTCGCCGACGTGTCGCCAGCGGCCCGCGGAGGGCATCGCGCAGATCGCGGTCGTGTCGCCTGCCTGCGCAAGGCGCATCCGCGGAGTGGCGAGCAGCGGGTGATGCGGCATCGGCTACCCGCTCGGCAAGCGTCGCCGATGGCCTTCGCAGTGCGTGTCGTTCCGGCTGTCGGGCAACGCCACGGTGGGCAAGCTAGCCCAACTCTCAGAATGACTCAAGGGATGTTTCTCTCCTGACAGCACCCCCCGAACCCGGGGTCTGGCGGCAAACGCCGCCGCGGCGCGTCAGAGCGGGGCCTCGGGGCGCCGCCGCGCGGCGCCCCCACGCGCGCCCAGCGCCCGCGAGATACCGCTCAGAGAGTCCTCATCCCCCTCACCATGTCGCGTCCCTGGCTGTCGCGGATCGTCAGGCACGGCCGCAGCTTGCAGCCGGGATGCGGGCACGCGATCGGATGCACCCGCAGCTCCGCGCCACCGATGCAGACAAGCCAGAGCTCTCCTTCGCGGATGCTTTCGGCGACCTGCCGCGGCGTATAGGGCGGCCCGTCGTTCTCCTGTACCCACACGCCGGTCACGTGCTCGTGCGAGCCGTCGGCGGCCTGCTGCCTGCGAACCGCGATCACGTTGTGGACGGTCGGCATCTGCGCTCCTCGTGCCCGTTGCGCGCGAACTGCCCGGCCACCACCATATCCACGCGGCCGGCCCTACGCCACCGACTCTACGCCACCCAGTGCCAGGTGGAGAACTGTGCGGTGAAGAACACGAGCGCCGCCATCGAAATCACCAGCAGCGCGACGCTCATGCGCCGGCGGGAGACCAGATAGCCGCCGAGCCACATGTTCAGCGGGAAGAGCACGAGGATGAAGCGTGGGATCGACATCAGCGGCTGCGTGGCGACCGGGTAAGAGAGCGGCAGAGCCAGCGCCGCGACCGTGTAGAGCCCGTATGCCAGCGGCAGGCGGCGCAGCACCCCGATCGTCAGGGGGATCGCCAGCACGAAGAACGTGAAGAGCATGATGTTGTGGCCCGCCTCGATGTAGGCGCTTTTGCCTTCCAGCGGGAAGTAGAGGTGGGTGCTCTGCCCGGAGAGAAGCTGGCGCGCGCCCTCGAAGGCCGCCCTGGCCGCATCCCAGCTCGCCACGAAGGGGCCGGCGAACTGCCTTCCCCACAGCGCCTGCGCGTGGAATGGCTCCATCGGTTCGCCGCCGGCAAGCCAGAGCCACAGCATGAAGGCCGCGAGGCCGGCCGGGATCAGCGCCAGCCACAGCACGTCGGCGCGCAGCCTGTAGCGAGGGGTCAGGAGTCGTCGCGCCCAGGCGCGCACCCGCGCGGCGCCGATGCGCATGGGCAGCGGCGGCGCGAGCGCCGACAGCGGCGCGCGCTGCGCCCGTTCGGGCTCGCGGTCGGTGCGCGGGCCCAGCAGGTAGAGCGCCAGCGCCGGCAGCACCAGCAGCACGCCCGTGCTGCGGGTCGCGGCCGCCAGGCCGCCGAGCACCCCCACCCACATCCAGCTTCCCCGCCGCGCCTGCAGGAAGACCCCGATCGAGAGCGCGAGGTAGAGCGACTCCGAGTAGTCGGCCGAGAGGAAGAAGGCCATCGGCCCGAAGGCCATGCTCGCGAGCGCGACGCGGGCGACCCTGCGATCGGAGATCCGCTCGCGCGCGCGCCGCGCCATCGCCGGCAGCAGGTAGCCGGTGGAGAGCTCGAGCGTGACCAGGCGGTGCAGCGCATAGAGCGCGGCCAGCAGCGCCGCCAGCGCGACCAGGACGCCGGCCAGCGCGCCGGCCATCCCGACCAGGGAGACCGCCCATATCAGCAGCGGGTAGAGCGGGAAGAAGGCGGCGCGCTGCGCGGTGAAGGGCCCGAGCTCGGGCAGGTAGCCGTAGTGGGCGATCGTCAGGTACCAGGCGCCGTCCCAGCGCGCGGCCGGGGCGGCCAGCACGTCGCCCACCGGGCCAAAGCCGCCGGTCAGGCCGGGGGGATGGAAGGCCGAGCGGGTCGGGCCGAAGCCGAGCAGCAGCACGACCGACATCCCCGCGACCCACACCAGCATGCGTGAGGAAAGCATTAGAGAGAGGGAGTCGCGCAGCGCCTGCCTCTGCGCCAAGCTGAGCCGGCGGCCGGCGAGCACCTCACGCAAGGAGGGCAGCGCCCGCGTGGCAGGGCGCGCGGGCGCCGCGCCGCCGGAGACCGCGCCGACGGGAGGCGGAGGCGCCGCCGATGGCAGCGGCGGAGGCGCGATGCCCTGCGGGCCGGGCATCAGCGCGTCGGCTGGAAGGGCGGCGGCGGACGGCACCGCGGTCATCTCGGCAGTGTCGGGGCTCATCGCGGACAGAGCGGCAGATTCTCGCACGTGGAAAGGCGCGGAGGGGCGGGTGGGGCCGTTTCGGCACGGGCGAAGCGCCCAGATCGGCATTTGCGACGCGATTCGCGCAAAAAAAGACCAAAAGGCCCGTTGCAGAGACCCCTACAGGTAGGAGACCATTACGACCGGACGTCAAACAACCTCAGCGAGGGACAGGGGCAAAGTGACTGACACAGAGAACGAGACCACCGACGAGGAGCAGGAGGGCCCGCTGGAGCCCGGAGACCCGGGCGCACCGGTGGACCGCGTCAACCTCGGCGCGAGCATTCGCGCGATGCGCAAGCGGATCGGCATCACCCAGGAAGGGCTCGCCGACAGGCTCGGGGTGCACACCACGTTCGTGGGACGCCTGGAGAGAGGAGAGCGGGGAGCGCAGTGGCGCACCGTCCGGCGCGTGCTGCGCGCGCTGGAGCTGACGCCGGCCGACTTCGCCTCGACGCTGGAACAGATCGAGAGCGAACCGCAGGTGCAGCCGCGCGGACGCGCGGCCAGCCGCAAAGCGCGCTGACGCAAAGCACGCTGACCGGCGCCCGCCGGGCGCCGGTCAGCGTGCCGGCAATTGCAGGAGATCGCGGGGTTTAGCGGTAATCTCGGGGGGCATCGCGCGAGCGCCGATACGGCGCCGCGCGGCGCCCACCTCCAGATGTCACGACAGGCACGAAAGCGCCGGACACGGCACAACCGCGGCGCCCGGATGGTCGGGGTGGGCATGATCGCCGCCGTGGTCGGCGCGCTGGCGGTCGCGATCGGCGGCGGCGTCTACGTGCTGGCGATCGCCTCCACGATCCCCAAGCTCGCCGGGCGCAAGGCGATCGTCGCCGGCGCCTCCACGGAGGTCTTCGCCGCCGAAGGCACGCGGCTGGGCTTCATGCAGTCGGAAGTGCTGCGCACGCCGCTGCAGGCCGACCAGATGCCGCGGTTCCTGCGCCAGGCGACAATCTCGATCGAGGACCAACGCTTCTACGAAAACGACGGCATCGACATCACCGGCATCCTGCGATCGGCCATCCGAGACGCCACGCAGGGCGAAGCGCTGCAGGGCGCGTCCACGATCACGATGCAGTTGGTCCGCAACCTCTATCTCGGCAACGACGTCAAGACGATCCGCCAGAAGATCGCCGAGGCCAAGCTCGCGCTGGAATACAACAAAGCCCACAGCAAGCGGGCGATCCTCACCGAATACCTCAATACGGTCCCCTACACGACGATCGGCGGGCAGACCGCGCTGGGGGTGCAGGCGGCGTCCCGGATCCTCTTCGACAAGCCCGTCTGGGAGCTGGACCTGGAGCAGTGCGCGCTGCTGGCCGGCCTGCCGCAGGCGCCCTCGCAGTACAACCCGTTCCTGGACCCCAAGGAAGCGCGCCAGCGTCGCAACGAGGTGCTCTCCAAGATGGCCGAACTGCACTACATCAGCCGGGCCACCGCCAGGCGAACCAAGGCGATGGGGCTGCAGGTCCAGCGCGGCTACTTCTACCAGCGCCGCCGCGAAAACTACTTCTTCGAATACGTGCACCAGCTTCTGGTCGAACGCTACGGCCGCGCGACCGTCGAACGCGGCGGCCTGAAGGTCTACACGACGATCGACCTGCACATGCAGGAGCTCGCCAAGAAAGCGATCGCCGGAGTGCTCGACGAACCCGAAGACCCCTCCTCGGCGATCGTCACGATCAACCCCCACAACGGCTACATCGAGGCGATGGCCCAGTCGGGCACCTACGCCCAGTCGCAGTACAACCTCGCCGCCGAAGGCCACCGGCAGGCCGGCTCGACCTTCAAGGCGATCGACCTGGCCGATGCGCTCTCGCGCGGCATCGACCCCAACAGCACCTACTACATCTCTCACACGCTGCCGGCGGGCTGGCTGCCCGAATACCCCACCTACGAAGTCAAAACCTACGAGGGCACCTCCCTGAACGCCCCGCTGAACCTCGTCTCGGCGACGCTGGCCTCGGACAACACCGTCTACGCGCAGATGGCCGCCGACCTGGGCGAGAGCACGATCACCGAAATGGCCTACAAGATGGGCGTAAAGGTGCACCTGCACAGCTACCCCTCCGAGGCGCTCGGCGGCCTCACGGTCGGGGTCAGCCCGCTTGAAATGGCGGACGTCTACGCCACGATCGCCGACGGCGGCTACCGCAACCGGCCGATCGCGATCACCAAGGTCGTCTTCCCCGACGGCCACGTGGACAAGAGCTGGGGCAAGCCGCACAGGGTGAAGGTGCTCGGCGACGGCGCCACCTCCGAGGAGACAAAGATCCTCGAAGAGAACGTGCAGGCCGGGACCGCGGTGCGCTCGAAAATCTCCTGCCCGAGCGCCGCAAAGACCGGCACGACCAACGAATGGGTCGACGCATGGCTCGACGGCTACACCCCCGAATACGCCACGGCGGTATGGATGGGGTACCCGAACAAGCGCGTGCCGATGACCGACATCCACGGCGAACCCCAGCAGGGCGGCGCCCTGGCCGCCGAAATCTGGCACACCTACATGGAACCGGTCGTCAACGGCAGATGCGTGCCCTTCCCCGAACCGACCGAACCGATCGTCTACAAGCCCTTCTACGGCAAGTTCGCGCTGCAGGGCCAGGCGGCGCAGAGCGCGGCGGGCACGCATGCGGGCCGCGCGAAGCGCGGCGGCGCGAAAGGTCCGAAGACCGGCGGCGCCGGGGCCGGGGAAAGCGAAGAAGCGCCCGGCGCGGGGGCGACGCCCGGCGGGGGGGCGGCGCCCGGCGGCGGCGGCCCCGGCGAACAGGAAGCC
>DAHUYQ010000054.1 GCA_027315115.1 Solirubrobacterales bacterium
CGCCCGGACTGGCGTGCCGCCCGGACTGGCGTGCCGCCCGGACTGGCGTGCCGCCCAGGCCCCGCGCCCAGGCCCCGCGCCCAGGCCCCGCGCGCCGCGCGGCGCCCGCCAGCTCCACGCCTGCTAAGAAGCGCCCATGCCCTCGCAGAGGCCACTGCTGATCGCCGACGTGCCCTGGCTGCTCTACCGCTCCTTCTTCGCGCTGCCGAAATCGATCAAGGGCGCGGATGGCCGGCCGGTCGGCGCGCTGCTCGGGACCGTGAACGCGCTGCTCGCCGCCGTCGAGGCATACGGCCCGCGGGCGGTCGTCGCCTGCTTCGGCGCCGAGGAGGCCCGCTACCGGGTGGAGCTCTACCCGCCCTACCACGCCCACCGCGACCCGATGCCGCCGGATCTGGCGGCCCAGTGGGGCAAGGCCCCGGCGCTTCTTGCGAGCTTCGGCTGGAGCACGTTCGACGCGGGCGAGCTGGAGGCCGACGACGCCATGGGCGCCTTCGCCCGCGTGGAGGCGGACGCGGGCGGCCGCGCGCTGCTGCTCACAGCCGACCGAGACCTGCATCAGGCGGTCCGCGACCGCGTGGCGGTGCTCGACATGAAGGGAAGCTCGATGAGCGTGCTCGGCCCCGAGCAGGTGCGCGAGCGCGTCGGAGTGGACCCTGCCCAGGTCCCCGACCTGATCGCGCTGCGCGGCGACCCTTCGGACGGGCTCCCGGGTGCGCCCGGGATCGGCGCCAAGACCGCGGCGACCCTCCTGGCCGACTACGGCTCGCTGGAGGGCGTGCTCGCCGCCGCCGAGGCGGAGGATGCCGGCATGACCGCCAAGACCGCGATCAAGCTGCGCGCCGGCGCCCGGGAGCTGCGCGACTTCAAGCGGATCGCGACGCTCGCGGAGCTCGAGGTGCGGCGTCCCACCGACCGCGAGACCAACCTCGCCGGCGGAGCCGCCGCGGCGCAGGAGCTCGGAATGAACGCCCTGGCGAAGAGACTTCGGCAGCGAGCTATCAACTCTCCTACAACTTCGGCGTAAGCCTGTTAGCTTATTTGATAGCTCACACGGAATAGTACCCCCAGCCCCCCGGTTTCGGCGCTCGGGAGGCCATTCCCGACCGGGCCGCGAGCCACCCCGACGCGCCACCACCTGCCCAGACAAGCCGCGACACCCGACGCGCCACCGTCTACCCGTCAGGCCGCAACTACCCGAACTACCCGGCAGGCAGCAACTACCCGGCAGGCCGTGACGTCCGGCGTGCGGCCGCCCGCCCCGGCGCGGCGCGCGTCCCTACGGCGTGAACTTGACGGTGATCACGTCGCCGTCACGCATCACGTAGTCGCGCCCCTCCAACCGCAGCAGCCCCCGCTCGCGCGCCCCCGCGTAGCCACCGGAGTCCACGAGGTCCTTCCAGCCGATCACTTCGGCCCGCACGAACCCTTTCTGGATGTCGCTGTGGATCTCACCGGCGGCGTGCCAGGCGGTCAGACCTTCGCGCAGGTGCCAGGACTGCGCCGGCTTGCCCTCGCCTGCCGTGAAGAAGGCGATCAGATGGAGGAGGGCGAACGCGCCGGCGACGACCCGCTGCAGACCGGATTCGCTGAGCCCCAGCTCCTGCCGCATCGCGGCCGCCTCGTCGTCCTCCAGCGCGGCAAGCTCGGACTCCAGCCGCGCTGAGACCGCGACCGCCTTGGCGCCCACAGACTCGGCGTGGGCTGCGATCTCGGGCGGCACATCGTCGGAGCCTTCGTCGACGTTGGCGACGAACAGCACCGGCTTGCCGGTGAGCGCGCCGAGGTCGCGCGCCGCATGCGGCGCGTCCTCGGGCGGCGGCACGCTCCGGACCGGCTCCCCGCGCTGCAGCGCGGCGATCGCCTCCGTGAGCCACGCCTCCTCGGCCACCGCGGCCCGGTCGCCGGATTTGGCCATGCGCGCGACGCGCTGCAGGCGCCGCTGCGCCTGCTCCAGATCGGCCAGCGCGAGCTCGGCCTCGATCGTCTCGATGTCGCGCAGCGGCCCGACCTCGCCCTCCGGGTGGATCACGCCCTCGTCTGCGTGCGCCCGCACCACGTGCACGATCGCGTCGGTCTCGCGGATGTTCGCCAGGAACTTGTTGCCGAGCCCCTCGCCCTGGTGCGCGCCGGCGACCAGGCCGGCGATGTCATGGAAGTCGACCGTGTCGTAGACGATCTCGCTGGCGCCGACGGTCGCGACCACCTGGTCGAGCCGCCTGTCCACGACCGGCACGACCGCGACGTTGGGCTCGATCGTCGTGAACGGGTAGTTGGCCGCCTCCGCGCCCGCCTTCGTGAGGGCGTTGAACAGAGAGGACTTGCCCGCGTTGGGCATCCCCACGATCCCGATCCTGGTGCTCACGCCACGCTCCCCTGCCCGGGGTCGGGCTCGAGCTCGGTCCCCGGCGCGGCCGCCCCCGGAATGCCGCCACCCGGCGCGGCCGCCCCCGGCACGCCGCCACCCGGCGCGGCCGCCCCCGGCACGACAGCCGCCCGCCACCGCCGCCCGCCGAGCGCGGCGGAGACCGCGGTCCCGAGCGCGGCTCCAGCCACCACGTCGGAGGGGTAGTGCAAGCCGAGATACAGCCGCGAGACCGCGGTCGCGCTCGCGAGACCGTACAGCGGCTTGGCCGGCAGCCCCAGCCGCGAGTAGGCAAGCGCGCCCGCAAACGCCGTCGCCGAGTGAGCGCTGGGGAAGCTCAGTTTGGTGGGCGTCGGCGCGAGCGGCGGCAGCCCCTCCAACCGCGGCCGCCGGCGCCTGCACACAAGCTTGATCGTGGTGTTGAGCACGTAGGCGCCGACGACGCAGCCCAGCGCCCGCGCCCACCGCGAGCGGCGCGCCGGATCGACCGCCCACCCGCAGCCGCCGATCGCGATCCACAGCCCGCCATGCTCACCGAGCCGCGAGAATCGCGCGACCGCGCGCTCGGCCGCAGGCGTGTGACCGGTGGTGCGCATGAAGCGCAGCAGTCGCTCGTCGAGCGAGGACGCCCTCATGCGCCGGTCAGGTGCCCCTACGCTCGAAACCCGACCCGATGCTCGCCGTCGTCGGCGCGCACGAAGGCGACCTGGGCGAGATCGATACGGACCGAGCCGTCCTCGGCGTCCAGGACGTGCCAGCCGCTGCTCCCGAGCATCCGGTAGAGACCGTCGACCTGCTCGTCCTGCACCCGCACGGCGAGCACCTGCCCGCCGTTGAAGCCGATGCTGAGGCTGCGCATTGCCATCAGTCGTGTCCTCCTGGTTGCGGTTGCACGATCTCGGTGAGCACTCCTCCCGTGCCCCGCGGATGCAGGAACGCGACCCGCGAGCTGCGAATCCCGATCCGCGGCTGCTGGTCGATCAGCGGCACCCCCGCCGCGCTCAGCGCGGCGAGCACCGCGTCGATGTCGCCCACCTGGTAGGCGATGTGATGCAGCCCGGGCCCACGCTTGGCCAGGAACTTCCCCACCGGCGTCTCCGCCGAAAGCGGCGCGAGCAGCTCGATGTGCCCCTCGCCCACATCGAGCAGCACGGCCTCCACGCCCTGCTCCTCCACCACCTCGCGGTGAGCCAGCCGCATCTCCATGCGCTGCCCCCAGACCTCGATCGAGCTGTCCAGGTCCTCGACGGCGATGCCGACATGGTCTATCCGAGTGAACACGGCCCGAAGTCTAGTGAGGCCGGCCGGCTCAGGCCCGCGCGCCGCCGCTCAGGCCGCGCCGCCGGGCGAGAGCCGCCGGCTCAGACCTGCTGCGCGCCGTCGGCGCCGACACGCCCGCCGGCGTCCGAGGCCGCGACCACGCGCAGGCCCACGCCGGGCGCGCGCTCCAGCCGCGGCACGCCGGCCATTATCCGCTCGATCGCGGCACGGTCGAGCACCTCTTTCTCCAGCAGCTCGCCCGCGAGCGCGTCGAGCTGGGCGCGGTGCGCGACGACCAGCCGCTGGGCGGCGCGCCTGGCCTCCTCGACCAGGTCGTGTCGCTCCTCGTCGCGCAGGCGCAGCGAGCTCTCGGAGAGCTGCAGGTTGCCGCCGGGGGCGCGTCCGGCGCCGGCGTTGCCCATCGCGTAGTCCTCGAGCATCGCCCGGGAGATCTCGACCACCCGCTTGAGGTCGTCGGCGGCGCCGGTGGTCACCTGGCCGAAGACGACCTGCTCGGCGGCCCGCCCGCCCAGCAGCACGGTCATGTAGTCGATCAGCTCCTCGCGGGTCTTCAGGTAACGATCCTCCGCGGGCAGGTTGAGCGTGTAGCCGAGCGCGCGCCCGCGCGGCACGATCGAGATGCGGTGCACCCGGTCCACGGAGGGAAGCAGCTCGCCGCAGAGGGCGTGGCCGGCCTCGTGGTAGGCGACGACGCGCTTCTCGTGGCCGGTCAGCACGCGGCGGGACTGCACGCCCGCGATCACGCGCTCCAGCGCCTGGTCGAAGTCGGCGGCTTCGATGTGCTCCCCGCCCCGCCGCGCGGCGAAGATCGCCGCCTCGTTGCAGATGTTGGCCAGGTCGGCCCCGGTCAAGCCGCTGGTTTGCTGCGCCACCAAAGAAAGATCGACGTTCTTCAAGGGCTTGTCCCTGGTGTGCACCGCCAGCACCCCCTGGCGCCCGCGAACGTCCGGCGGCGCGACGAAGACCTGCCGGTCGAAGCGGCCCGGCCGCAGCAGCGCCGGGTCGAGCTTCTCCAGCAGGTTGGAGGCGGCGATCACGACCAGCCGGCCGCCACGCGCGGAGAACCCGTCCATCTCCACCAGAAGCTGGTTGAGCGTCTGGTCCTTCTCGCCGGAGATGTCCATGCCGCGGTGCCCGCCGACCGCGTCGAGCTCATCGATGAAGATGATCGCCGGTTCGTGGTTGCGGGCCACGGCGAAGAGCCGTCTGATGCGCGCGGCGCCGAGCCCCGCGAACATCTCCACGAACGCGGCTGCCGACTGCGCGAAGAACTGCGCCCCGGACTCGTGCGCCACGGCCTTGGCCAGCAGCGTCTTGCCGGTCCCGGGCGGCCCGTGCAGCAGGATGCCCTTGGGCACCTTGGCGCCCATCTTGGCAAAGCGCTCCGGGTCGCGCAGGAACTCCACGATCTCCTGCAGCTCGGCCTTGGCCTCGTCGACGCCGGCGATCTCCTCCCAGGCCACCGCCTGCTTGGACGCCGGCTTGATCTGCTGCGGCTTGACCCGCGGCATCGCTTTGACGGTGCGCCACATCAGGTAGATCAGCGCCGCGAAGAACAGGATCATCACGACGCTGCTCCACTGCAGAGACCATTCCTGAATGTCCTGCACGATCGACGCGGCAGGGGAAAGCAACCCGGCGGGCATCTCTCTTTAAATCCTTCCCCAGATGGCCATCCGTGGCCTCATGGGCGTGATTATGCCAGCAATCGCAACACAAGATCCCGGTAGCACTGCGTCGCGAACGCGAGATCGCGCAGGTCGATCCGCTCGTCGGCGCTGTGAATCAGCGGCCACGCCTCCAACAGAGACTGGTGGCGGTGCGGGAAGAACCCGTATGCCACGCACTCCGGGAAGGCCGCCCTGAAGTGGCGGGAGTCGGTGAACCCCGGCATCGCGGTGGGCACGGTGCTCGCGCCGGGGTCGTGCTCGGCGATCCACTCCGAGATCGCATCCATCAGCGGCGAGCGCTCAGGCGAGCTGTTTCCCTCCACCTGCTCGGTGAAATCGATCTCGAAGCCCTCGATCTGCTCGTCGCCGAGCACCTCCGCGATCGCGGCGCGCACCGCCGGCTCCCCGAGCCCGGGCGGCACCCGGCAGTCGACTCGCAGCCGTGCGGCGCTTGGTATCACGTTGATCTTCTCCGAGGCGGAGATCCGGGTCGGCGAGAGCGTGACGCCGAGCAACGGCAGCACGATCGGCAGCAGACGATCGTCCTGCGCCGCGATTTTCCGCACGGCCTCACGTGGATTCTCGGGGTCCTCGCCAAGCCCTCTCAGCAGTGCCTTGGCGGGGTCTGTTAGGAGAGGGGAGGGAGAGCGAGTGGCGAGCCGCTGCAGCAGCGGCGCCATCTTCAAAAGCGCGTTCTCTCCCATCTGCGGAGTGGAGGCGTGCGCGGCCACCCCGCGCGTGGTCACCGTGAAGCGGAACACCCCCTTCTCCGCGCAGCAGACCCCGTAGCGTCGGCGTCCGTCGTATGTGAAGGACTGCCCGCCGCCCTCGTTGAGCAGCATGTCGCAGCGCACCTTCTCGGGGTGGTTCTGCGTCAGCCACTTGGCTCCCAGCTCCCCGCCCGTCTCCTCGTCGGCCACCGCGACGATCAGCAGCGTGCCGCGCGCCGGACGCCAGCCTTCGGCGGCCAGTGCCGCGCCCGCGGCGGCCTCGGCCGCGACCTGGGACTTCATGTCGAGCGCCCCCCTCCCCCACAAGAACCCGTCCGCGATCTCGCCCGACCAGGGGTCGTGAGCCCACTCCTGCGCGTCGGCGAGCACGGTGTCGGTGTGGCCGAGCAGGCAGAGCGTCGGCCCCTCCCGCGCGCCGCTCAGCCGCGCGACGAGGTTCGGCCGCTGCGGGTCGGCCGCCAGCAGCTCGCACTCGAAGCCGGCGTCGGAGAGCAGCTCGCCCAGCAGCTCCTGCGCCGGCCGCTCGCGGCCCGGCGGGTTGACCGTGTTCAGACGCACGAGTCGCTGCAGCAGCTCGGCGCTCTGGCTCGCGAGGCTCGACACAGCATGATCGTATGCGGCGGGCCGATCCGCCGCACCATCACCGCGCTGACGCCGGCCCAAGCAGCGCGGGCCTTCTCATTTGCTACTAAAACGTGGTAAAATGCTCACCAAAACGTAGGAACTAGCGAGCTATGCCTAACAAGCGCCCCGAACCGATCGGCACATTGTTCCCGCTGGGTGGACCGGTGCCGCCTGATCTCATCGTTGGACGGCGCGGCGAGATCGAAGAGCTCGGCAGCCGCTTGCGCGAGGGAATGAGCACGATGCTGGCAGGCGAACGGCGAACCGGCAAGACGACCGTATGTGCCGCGGTCTGCGATCAGCTCAGAAGCGAGGGGGCGCTCGTGATCGAGATAGACGTCCCCGAACGACCTGACTCGCGCGCGCTCCTGCAACTGATCATCGACGCCTGCAGCCGCGCCTCGCTCGTCAACGCTGGAAGAGCCGCCCTGCGCTTTGCGCGACCGACCATCGAGAAGCTCCTGTCAGAAGGCGGCGTGCCACTCGACCTGAGCACTATCGGCCGTGACCCCAAAGAGCTTCCTGCACGCGCGGTGCTGTCGCTGCCGGCCGAGCTGGCTCGGCACAGCGGCAAGCGCGTCCTGCTGTTCCTAGACGAGTTGCAGCGAGTGGTGGATTACGCCGACGGAGAGGCGGTGCTGTGCGACCTCATCGACCTCTACGGGGCCTCCAGCAACACCATTGTGCTCGTCGACGGCAGCAACGAGCGCGCGCTGAACGGCATGTTCGGCGCGCCCGTCCACTTTGGCAAGCTTGTCGACCGCATCGAGCTCGGCGCGCTGATCCCACTCTCCGCCTGGCGAGAGCCGCTGACCCAGCGCTTCGCGTGCGCAGGCATCGAGCTCGTGGAGTCCGCACGAGAAGAACTGCTCGAGTGGAGCAAAGGGCGTCCGTACGCGACGATGGCCGCCGCTCGATACACCGCGCTCAGCGCCCAGAGGACAGACTCAGGCGCGGCAGACGACTTCGAGGTGCGCATGGGCATCGACGAGGCAGAACGACGCCTTCGCGACGACGGTGCATGACCCCGCGACAGACTGGACGCCAGACGGCATGCTGCTCATCGGCCATCTGGCCGAGTGGCAGGAGCTGCTGCTCGTCCTCCGAGAACGTCGCGGGCTGACAGTCATCGTGGGCGACCCTATCAGCGGTACGAGCGCGCTGCTCGCCGCCGCGCTAGTCGAGGCCACGCCGCGAGGGATACACGTCGACGCTCGCCGTTGTGCCGACGCGCTCGACCTTGCGATCGCGATCGCCGATGCCTCGATCGCCGCCCTGGCGCCCGATGCGAGCGCCTGGTGGCTGGGAAGCGCCCCTCCGAGCAACTCCGCGGGCCTGCGTCTCTCGCGAATGCTCGGCAGCCGCGGCATCGACCCGCAGCCACTGCGCTCAGGGGAAGGAGAAGCACTCGCGCGACTCCGGGAGGCCGTCGAACTGACCAGCGCCGTCACGGACGAGCCAATCACGCTTGCGATCGACCATCTCGGATACATGCTGGCGAACATGCGCGGCACGGCCGGCAGAGCAACGCTCGATGTGCTGCGCGCGACCAGACAGCACGTCCACAGTCTCGACCTCATACTCGTCGATCACCCGCAAGGCGCCATCAGTCGAGCCCTTGGCGACCCGCGGCATCCCCTTTACCACGCTGGCGAGCGCCTACACATACCCCGCCCCACTCCCGACCAGGTCGTCTCAGACCTTGCGATCACACAACCTCTGACCGCGATTCCAGAGGACTTCGTTCGACGCACCGCCGAGCTGGCCGACGGTGTCCCTTCGCTCACATGGCAAGCCATAGCCATGTCGCCTGCGAGCGGAGAGGCGCCGAGCCGGGCTCTCTCCGGATGGGAAGCCCTACGTCGCGCATGTGCAACCTCGGTGCGACGGGAGTGGGAATTGCTACGTCGCGTTCACCCTGCCGCGCAGACGCTCGTAGCCGCGATCAGCACCGGCCTCAAGCCACACGGCATCACGGCGGCCAGCAAGACCGTCGCCGACGGGCTCAACCGGCTACGCGACGTGGGAATCGCCTGGCAGCCGGCGCAACGCACCTGGGCGATCTCCGACCCACTCCTTGCCGCCTACGCTCGCGAGCACGCCCAGCCATCGACGCGCATGCTGCGCGCACGGCACCGCCAGCGACGCGAGCAACGCTGACTTGAGTACGCGCGGCGCGCCGATCCACCGCGAGCGATCAGGTGCGTGCTTGCGCTTTGCTTGCTTGCGGAATGCTTGCGCTATGCTTTCCGCATGAGCCGGACGGACCTTGCGGATCAGGTTCTCTCTGCGCCGACGCCGCAGAAGGTCGCCGACGCCGCCGAGAAGATCGCCGGCCAGGCGCTGCGGGAGATCGAGTCGAGCGTCCCCGATGCGCTGGCAGGCAAGCGCGCCCAGGTCCACGCCTACGTAGAGGCATACCGGCTGCTCGGAAGCCGCGTGCTCGAGGAGGTCGATCGGGCGCGGCCCGATCTGCTGCGCTTCGACGAGAGCCACAACCTCATCCTGATGGCCGAGAGGAAGGATTCGAAGAGCGAAGATCGGTCGGTGCGCTGGCTGAAGGCCGCGCTCGACCAGGAGGCGATGAGCGCCCCCTTCAGCGAGTGGGTGGGAACGCTCGGCGTCGGCAGGGGCACCGCCGTCGCGCTCGTGGCACGCCTTCGCCGCATGCTCGCGGGCACCGAGCCGCTGGCCGCTCCGCGAGAGCGACACCTGCCCACGTGGACCCTCAGCAACGAGGACGCCTTGCGTTTCTATCGCGCGGTGGGCGACGAGCTGGCGCGCGTCCAAACTCCGTTGCAGCGCATCGCCTCGACGCTTGGCGTCAGCCGCACCGAGCTCGCGAGGCTGCTCGGCGTGACGCGCCAGGCGATCGAACAGTGGGAGCTGCGCGGCGTCCCCGGCGACCGCCAGGAGAGGCTCGCGACGCTCGATGCGATCGTCGACCTGCTCACCGTCAGGCTCAAGCCCGATCGCATCCCGGGAGCGGTGCGTCGTCCGGCGGCGGCCTACGGCGGCCGCTCGATGCTGGGGGCGATGGCCGATGGAGACGAGCAGCTCGTGCTCGAGGAGCTGCGCGAAGCGTTCGACTGGTCAGCGGCCGCCTGAACGTGCGTCACGTTGCTCGCGGCGGCAACTATCTGCGCGTCGCAGACCCTGCATGTCGCGATCCGCTCTCCGGGGAGCACGCGCGCAGGCACGGCGGCCGCTGGAACGCGCCCGGGGCATTTGCCGTCGTCTACCTCAATGCGTCCATCGACCTCGCACGCGCCCTGGTCGCCGGCAGGCTCGAAGATCGAGGCATAAGGCCAGAGGACATCCTCCCCGAGGCAGGCCCCGTGCTCGTCCACGCGACGGCGCCCGACGATGACTACGTGGACGCTCTCACCGAGGATGGGCTGCGCAGTCTCGGCCTGCCTGCGACGTATCCGCTCGACGATGACGGCAGCACGGTCGATCACGCCGTCTGCCAGCCGATCGGTGCTCGCGCGCACAGGAGCGGCGAGCGCGGCATCGCCTGTCGTTCAGCGACGACGGACGCACCCGCGCACGCAGAGGAGCTTGCCTATCTCGGCGGCAAGCGCCTCACGGCGCAGCGCACGATGCGGTTCGACGAGTGGTACTTCTCGTAGGCGTCAGACAGCCGCGCCAAGCGGGTGGTGGCATGCCGCGAGGCGTCCGTCGGCGCGGGGCAGCAGCGGGGGCTCCTCGCGGGCGCAGAGCTCGCTCGCTCGCGGGCAGCGCGGGTGAAAGCGGCAGCCCGGCGGTGGCGCGGTCGCGCTCGGCGGCTCGCCGGTGAGCTCCACGCGGGGCGGGCCGGCTGCCGGGTCGGCCTTCGGCACCGCCGCGAGCAGGGCGCGGGTGTAGGGGTGCGCCGGCGCGCGGCAGACCTGCTCGGCGGGGCCGCTCTCCACGATCTTGCCGAGGTACATCACCGCGATCCGGTCGCAGACCTGGCGCACGATCGCCAGGTCGTGGGCGACGAAGAGCATCGCCGGCGGGGGCTCGGCCGGCGGCCCCGGCGCGGCGCCCGCGCGCGCGCCCTGCCGCGGCCCGGCGCCCTCCCGCAGGTCCGCCAGCAGGTTGACGATCTGGGCGCGCACCGAGACGTCCAGCGCCGAGACCGGCTCGTCCAGCAGCAGCAGGCGGGGGCGCATTGCCAGCGCGCGCGCGATTCCGACGCGCTGGCGCTGGCCGCCGGAGAGCTCGTGCGGGTAGCTGTGCATGTGCTCGCGCTCCAGGCCGACCCTGGCCAGCAGCGCGACGATCTCGTCCTCCAGCCGCGCGCGCGGCACGCCGGCCAGCTTCAGCGGCGTGGCGAGCGTTCGTCCGACCCGGCGGCGCGGGTTCAGGGACGCCTCGGGGTCCTGGAAGACCATCTGCATGCGCCGGCGCACCGGCCGCAGCGCGCGCCGCGACGCGCGTGTGATGTCCGCGCCTTCGAAGCGCACGCTGCCGGAGGTCGCGTCCACCAGGCGCGCGGCGCACCTGATCAGGGTGGTCTTGCCGCAGCCGGACTCGCCGACGATGCCGAGCGACTCGCCGGGCGCGATCGCGATCGACACGTCGTCCAGCGCGTGGACCACCTCGCGGGCGCGGCGGGAGGGGCCGCCGCCACGACTGGGCAGGCGGCTGCCGCCGCCGCGGGGCCCGGCGAGCCCGGCCGCAGCCGGGAAGTGCACGCTGACGTGGCTGAGCTCCAGCAGCGGAGTCTGCGCGTCAGCCGCGTCGGCCGCCGCCGCGCGCGCGCCCGCGAAACGCTCGCCGCTCACAGGCTCGCCGCTCACAGCCCGATCGCCCCCGAGCGCGTCCGCAGCGCCCGCTTGCGCTCGACCTCAAGCACGCAGCGGTCGAGGCGCCCGCCCCCGACGCGATCCCGCAGCTCCACCGGCGCCTTGCACGCCGGCATCGCATGCGGGCATCGCGGGTGAAACCGGCACCCCGCCGGTGGCCGCGCCGGCGATGGCGGCACACCGTCGATCGCGGGCAGCCGCCGCGGCCGCTCCCCCTCCATCCGCGCGATCGAGCCGAGCAGCCCCCAGGTGTACGGGTGCTGCGGGTCCTCGAAGATCTCGCTGACGCTGCCCTGCTCGACGATCTGGCCGCAGTACATGACCAGCACCCGGTCGGCGAAGCCCGCGACCACGCCGAGGTCGTGGGTGACGAGGATCACCGCCATCCCGGTCTCGGCGCGCAGGCGCGCGAGCTCGGCGAGGATCTGCGCCTGCACGGTGACGTCGAGCGCGGTGGTCGGCTCGTCCGCCACGAGCAGCCGCGGCGAGCAGGAGAGCGCCATCGCGATCATCGCGCGCTGGCGCAGCCCGCCGGAGAGCTCGTGCGGGTAGGAGCGCGCGCGCCGCTCCGGCTCGGGCACGCCCGCGGCGCGCAGCGCCTGCACCGCGCGCGCGGCCGCCGCGGCCTTGGAGAGCGGCTCGTGCGCGAGCACCTGCTCGGCGATCTGAGCGCCGATCCGCTGCACGGGGTTCAGCGCGCTCATCGGGTCCTGGAAGACGGTCGCGATGCCGGCGCCTCGCACGCGGCGAAGCCGGCGCTCGCCGGCGGCCAGCAGGTCGACGCCCTCGAACTCGACGGCGCCCTGCACGTCGGCGCCCGCCTCGCACGTGAGCCCGCTCAGGCTGAGCGCCATCGCGGACTTGCCGGAACCGGACTCGCCGACGATCGCGAGCGCCTCCCCGCGCCGCAGCGAGAACGAGACGCCGTCGACCGCCCGCACGACCCCGCGCGCGCCGCCGTGAAAGCCGACCCGCAGGTCGCGCACGTCCAGCAGCGTGCCGGCGCCCGGCTGGGCCGCACCTGCCTCCGGGGCCGGCCGCCCGGCGGCCACCCTGGCGCCCGCCCCCATCACCGCAACCTCACCCGCGGGTCGAGCGCCGCCTGCACCAGATCGGTCACCGTGCTCAGCACCACCACGAGGAACGCCGTCAGCATCGTGATCACCATGATCGGCGGGATGTCGAGCCGCTGCGTCGATTCGGCCGCGTACTGCCCCACCCCCTTCAGATTGAAGACCGTCTCGGTCAGCAGCGCGCCGCCGCCGAGCACCGCCGCGAAGTCGAGCCCCCACAGCGACACGATCGGCAGCAGGCTGTTGCGAAGCACGTGGGAGACCATCACCCGCCGGGGTGAAATCCCCTTCGCGCGGGCGGTCGCGACGTAGCTCTCACCCATCGTGTCCAGGATGCTCGCGCGCAGCACCCGCGAGTAGAAGCCCGCGAACAGCACTGTCACCGAAATCCACGGCAGGATCATGTGAGTGAGCCAGCCCACTGGATCTTCGGTCAGCGGCACGTACCCGCCGAGCGGGAACACGTGCAGCTTGAATCCGAGATAGAAGAGCAGCAGGTCGCCGAGCAGGAACGCCGGCATCGAGATGCCCGTCATCGCGACGGCGCCCAGCAGGCGATCGGCGGCGCGCGCGACCCGCCCGCGCCGCGCCAGCAGCGCCCCGACCACGCCGAGCGCGACGCCCGCGATCAGCCACAGCACGCTGGCGCCGACTGTCAGCGAAATGGTGGCGGGCAGGTCTTCGCCGATCTGCCGTACCACGTTCACCTGCTGGGTGTAGGAGATCACTTTGCCGGTGAAGATCTGTTCCATCATCCGCAGGTACTGCACCCAGATCGGCTGGTTGAACCCCCACTGGATGCGCACGTCCTTGATCTCCTGGGGCGTGGCGAACTTCCCCGCCAGCCGCAACGCCGGGTCGCCGTCGGGGATCACTTGAAAGATGAGAAAGGTGAGCACCGAGATTGCGAACAGCACGAGCACCATCGCGACCAGGCGACGCACGGCGAAGGTGAGCATCGGGTGAGCGGCTCTCATGCCGGCTCCCCGTCCGACGGCGCCGGCGGCGCGGGCGGGACGGTCGGGACCCAGTCAAGCCCCCCTGCCGTCGGCTGCGCCCGCAGGCGCGCCCGCGGATCGAGCACATCCCGCGCCGCCTCCGCCAGCACGTTCGCGCTGACCACCGCCGCCAGCAGCATCAGCCCGGGCGCGAGCACCAGATGGATCGCGTCGGGCATCAGCCGCGTCCCTTCGGAGATCATCGTCCCCCAGGAGGGCGCGGGCGGCTGCACACCCGCCCCCAGGAACGAGAGCCCGGCCTCCATCAGGATCGCGTTGGCGAGCAGCAGCGGCGCGAACACCAGGATGCTGCTGCTGAGGTTCGGCAGGATCTCGCCGAGCATGATCCGCGTCCCGGAGAGCCCCTGCTGGCGGGCCGCGTCCACGAACTCGCGGCCCCGCAGCTCGATCGTCCGCGCCCGCAGCGGCCGTGCCATGTAGGGCACGTAGACGACTCCGATGATCAGCGCCGGCAGCATCAGCGAGCCGCCGCGCAGCGTCGTGAACCCGAGGTCGATCCCGGAGACCGCGAGCGTGACGCCCAGCGCGACGCCGAGCAGCAGCACGGGATAGGACCAGATCAGGTCCATCAGCCGGCAGAGCAGCGAGTCCACCGCGCCGCCGAGCCAGCCGGCGATCAGCGCCACCGCGACCGCGAGCACGATGCTCAGCACCGTCGCGACCGCCGCGATCTCCAGCGAGTTGCGCCCGCCGTAGAGCAGCCGCACCGCCACGTCGCGGCCGTTTTCGTCGGCGCCGAGCAGGAAGCGCCCGGTCCAGGTCGGCCCGATCGGCACGCCGGTGGGCGAGACCACTTCCACCTTCTTGCCCGAGACAACGATCGTCTCGGTCACGTGGGTCGCGTCGGGGCCGGTGTGCGCGACGTCGGCCGCGTACACCGGCGCCAGCAGGCAGGCGATCACGATCGCGGTCAGCACGGCGCCCGCGATCAGAGCATGTGGCTCGTGCAGCAGCCGCCGTAGTGCGCCGCGATCGTTCAAGCGCCGCCTACTTCAGCTTGAGCGTGGTCCAGTCGGGCCCGTAGACGGGGCTGAACACCAGCGCCCCGAAGTCGACGCGCGCGGAGGTCAGCTTGGGTGCCTCCTGGTAGCCGATCACCGCCATGTAGGCCTGCTTGGCCGTGTGCTCCTCCAGCGCTTCCCAGCGGCCGGCCACGGAGGGCAGCCGCGAGGTCGGCAGCTTGCCGAGCGTTTCGATTTCCGAGTCGATCATCGAGTCGCGGACGAGGCCCAGGTCGTGGCTGCCTTCGGGGTTGATCGTGTTCCCGTTGAGCAGTTGGTAGAAGTCGACCGGGTTGGGGAAGTCCTCGGCGTATTCCGCGAAGCCCGCCTGCGCTCCCGTCTTCGGGGTGGCGACCGTGGGGTAGTAGGTCGCCGGCGAGATCACGCGCTCGCTGGCTTTGTAGCCGATCGCGTCCAGCGTCTGGGCGAAGTTGTCCACGAACGCCTTGTGCGGCGTGTCGCCCCACACCGTGACGCTCTGGCCGGCGGTCCCGGAGCGCTGCACCATTTCCTTGGCCTTGGCCACGTCGCCGTCGGCGGTCGGCGAGCCATAGGGACACGGCGCGCTCGGATGCCCGACGATCTGCGGCGGCAGCAGGTAGCAGCCGGGCTGCAGGTAGCCGGAGGCGAGCTTCTGGAAGGCGGGCCGGTTCAGCGCGGTCACGACCGCCTCCCGCGCAAGCGCGTTGTCGAACGGCGCGGCGGCCGTGTCCAGGAAGAAGAAGCTGACCTGCGCGACGGGCTCAAGGCTGTAGCGGCTGGAGGCTTCGCGCTGCGCCTGCGCCACCGCGGCGGGCGGCAGCGGCGTGTTCCAGTCGAAGAGGTCGGCGGAGCTGGAGAGCACTTCGTCGGCCTGCGCGCCCGGGTTGCTCTGCACGCTGACCTGGATCGCGACGGTGGGCGTCGGGATGCCGGGGACCGCCTGGGCGGCCCAGTGCGGGTCGATCTGCTCTTCGAAGGAGTGCCCCGGCTTTACGTGCGCGATCTCGTAGGGCCCGACGCCGGGCGGCGGATCGTTGGGCAGCGCTTTCATCGGCGTGCCGGCGGGCACCAGCCCCGCGGCGGGAAACGCGAGCACGTTCAGGAACGCGCCGTAAGGGGCGAGTAGCTTGATCTGGATCTGCCCGGTGGCGTCGTCGGTCTTGATGCCGGAGATCGAGCTTGCCTTGCCCTGGTCGTAGGCTTCGGCGCCGGCGATGTTTTCGGTGAAGAAGCTCTTACCTTCCCAGTTCAGCTTGATCGCGCGCTCGATCGCGTAGGCGAAGTCGCCGGCCTTGACGGGGGCGCCGTTGGAGAAGACCAGTCCTTTGCGCAGCGTGGTGGTGTAGAGGGTGCCGCCTTGCGAGATGGAGGGCATTCCGGCGGCCAGCGCCGGGATCACCTGCGTGCCCGCGGAGCCGTTGGCGTGCTTGTAGGTGTAGAGACCGAGATAGGCGTTCCAGGTCGCCTCGGTCGAGGAGGTCGTCGCTCCCACCTGCGGGTCCAGCGAGTCGGGTGCGCTGGCGGCCACGACGGTGGCCGGGCCCGCTGCCGCGCTCGCGTTGCCGGTCCCTGTGCTGCCGCCGCCCCCGCAGGCGGCGAGGCCGGCCGCCGCGGCGCATCCCAGTGCCGCGATCGCCAACCGGTTGATCCTGCTATTCAAGTTCGTGTCTCCTCTTCGGCATTGCGCGACCATCGGCAGCACCTCCGCAACCTGTCGCATACGTCTTCGCTCATCCCCTTCGGCAACCTGCAACAGAAACTGAAGCCCTGGGCAGGTTTGCCCATCCGCCTCGGGCAGGTTTGACGACCTTCGCGCAGGTTTGACGATCCCTGCGCACCTTTGCCGACGCCGCCGCAAGCGGAATAATCGACTCCATGGCGCAGGCGCAATCGGCCGGGCCGGCGCGGCTTCGGTCCACAACGCAGGAGCAGATCGAGTCCCGCAGTCCCGCGACCGGGAGGCTGCTGGGCACGGTGGAGACGACCGCCCCCGACGAGGTCGCGGCGCAGGTCGCCGCCGCGCGCGAGGTGCAGCCGCTGTGGGCGCTGCTGCGGATCTCCGACCGCGCCCGCTACATCAGGGCGATGGCGCAGGCGATCATCGACGAGCTCGACGAGATCGTGGAGACGCTCAGCACAGAGCAGGGGCGCCCCGCCGCGGAGGTCGCGGCGCTGGAGGCGCTGCCGGCGATCGACGCGCTGATCTGGATCGCCGACAGCGGCGCCCGCGCGCTGGAAGGCCGCAGGGTGCCGGTGCACCGCTCGATCGGGCCCGCCAAGCGCGCGAGGATCGAGCAGGAGCCCTTCGGCGTGATCGCGGTGATCGGGGCCGGCAGCGCGCCGCTGGCCCAGCCGCTCGGGCAGATCGCGGGCGCGCTGCTGGCGGGCAACGGCGTGATCTTCAAGCCGGCCCGCAGAGCGTGCCTGGCCGCCGAGCGGATCGCGACGCTGGTGCGCAGAGCGGGCCTCCCGGAGGGCCTTGTGAGGGTGCTGCACGGCGACGCCGACGTGGGGCTTGCGCTCGCGCACGCGCCGGTGGACAAGGTGCTCTTCACCGGCTCGCCCGCCACCGGCAGGCAGCTCGCGCGCGAGTGCGTCGCGCGCGAGCGAGAGGTCACGCTGGAGCTGGGCGGCAAGGACGCGATGCTCGTGCTCGCCGACGCCGACGTGGACCGCGCGGTCGCGGGCGCGCTGTGGGCGGGCACGGCGGCCGCCGGCCAGGCGCGCGGCAGCGTCGAGCGGATCTATGTCGCGCGCGAGATGCAGTCTCGCTTCCTCGCCGGCCTGGTCGCGGGCGCGCAGGCGATGCGGGTCGGCGACCCGGCGGACCCGCGCGCCCAGGTCGGCCCGCTGGCCTCGCAGCGGCGGCTGCGCCGGGTGCAGGACCTGGTCGACGGCGCGCTGGCGCAGGGCGCGCGGATGCTCTGCGGCGGCCCGCTGCCGAAGCTGCCACCCGGCTGCGACGGCGCCTTCTACGCCCCCACGGTGCTGGTGGACGTGACCCAGCAGATGGAGCTGATGCGCACGGCGATCGACGGCCCGGTCATCACGGTGACCCCGGTCGAATCTGTGCAGGAGGCGATCGACCTGGCCAACCTGGGCGACCCGGGCCTGGGCGCCTCGGTCTGGAGCGCCGACAGGCACGGCGCCCTGCGAATCGCGCGCGAGCTGCGCGCCGGGATGGTGTGGCTCAACGACCACCTCCCCAGCCCGATGGTGACGGGCGGCCCGTGGGGCGCAGCCGCCGGCGGCGGCCTGGGCCGCACGCTCGGCCAGGCGGGCCTGCGGGCCTGCGCCCAGGAAAAGCTGATCACCTGGGACCCGCCCCAGCTTCGCGGCCTCTGGTGGGGCCCCTACTCCCGCAACCTCCAGCGCGCCGCCCAGGCCGCCGCCCAGTTGCGCTCAGCCCGCGAGGCCGACCGCAGCAGTGCCTGGCACAGCGGCGCGATCGCCCTGGCCCGCGCGGGGGCGCGCACGTTCGTCAGGCGCTGAGAGGCGTCCTCGACCGGCTACCGGCGGCTGCATGCGCGACCCGCCGACTCTGGCGAGCCTCGGCGTAAAGCGGCTCTGGCGCCATGTCGGCGCCGTTGGGCCAGCTGATCGTCCCTGCCTCGGGATCGACCGCGACTCGCGCGAAGTACGCCGGATCTTTGAGCGGCTCAAAGACGCCGCGCCACCGCCGCGCGGCGAAATCCACAACTCCGGCCGTGCCGTCGGCAAAAGTCAGCCGCAGCAGATAATCGCCGACCACCTCGACCTTCGTGATGTCCACGAGCTCTTCCACGAACATCATGCTAGGGCAGTGGCTCGATCGGCTTCAAGGGCTCTTCCCGACGCGCCAGCTCCTAGTTCGCAGACAGCTCGTCGCGATGCAATGCAGTCCACTCGGCGACCAGCGTGAGCGCCCGTGGCGGCAATGAGCCCGCTATCGGCTGTCCAGCGAAATCGACAGACGCCGCCTCGCCCGCATAGCGCGCATGGAAATGCGGGCGGGCATGAACGGTGGGTGGGCTTCCCATCAAATACATCCAGATCGCGATGCCATAGAAGGAGCTGATCCGCGGCACGGGACAGACCGTACGGGACTACCGGGGACGGAACACGTGAAGCGAGAAGTTTCGCCCACATGTCCCTACCCTGTAAGCAATGCCCGCCCAAGCCTACGCCGGTAAGGAGTGCGTCTGCCAGCTTCGCAGAGGGATCTGCGACCAGGGCTGCGTCGCCGGCATGCTGCAGACGCCGTTCTACATCGCCTGCCTGAACCTTGCGGGCCCGCCCGCCCGGCGCTGCGTGGTCGTCGGCGGCGGGGAGATCGGTCTGGAGAAGGTCGAGGGCCTGCTCGCGTGCTCGGCGCAGGTCACGCTGATCGCCCCGCGGGCCGTCCCCGAGCTGGAGCGTCTGGCGAGCGAGGGCTCGATCGCCTGGGAGCGGCGGGCCTACGGAGGCCCGGCCGACCTGGAGGGCGTGTTCATGGTGATCGCGGCGACCGACGACACCGACGTGAACATCGCCGTCTACGAAGACGCCGAGCGCCGCGCGATGCTCGTCAACGTCGTGGACGTGCCGCCGCTGTGCAACTTCATCCTGCCGGCGATCGTGCGCACCGGCCCGG
Source organism: Solirubrobacterales bacterium (assembly GCA_027315115.1). Taxonomy (GTDB): domain Bacteria; phylum Actinomycetota; class Thermoleophilia; order Solirubrobacterales; family Solirubrobacteraceae; genus Palsa-744. The sequence continues at coordinate 19,152 of DAHUYQ010000054.1, forward strand.
TCGCGATCGCGATCTCCACCGCCGGCGCCTCGCCGGCGCTCGCCAAGCGCATGAAGCGCGAGATCGCACAGCTCTTCGGCGAGCCCTACGCGCAGCTCGCGGTGATGCTCAACGAGGCGCGCGGCTGGGCGAAGGCGACGCTGCCCACCTACCAGGAGCGCAAGGAGTTCTTCGAGGGGATCGTGGGCGGCGACCCCGACCCGATCGAGCTGCTGCGCGCCGGCGAGCCCGAGCGCGTGCGCGAGCTGATCGCCGCGGCCAGGGACGCGCAGGACGCGCGCCTGTCCCGCGCCTGAGCGGCTGGGCATGCCGCGCGTGCCGCCCGCGCTGAAGCTCGACCGCGTCGTCCGCCGCTACGGCGAACGCGAGGCGCTCGCGGGAGTCTCGCTGGAGCTGGCGCAGGGCCAGACCCTCGGCGTGCTCGGCTCCAACGGCGCCGGCAAGACCACGCTGCTGCGACTGCTGGCGACGTTGCTCTCCCCCCACGCCGGCGGCGTGGAGGTGCTCGGCGCGAGCCTGCCAAGCCAGGCCTGGGCGGTGCGCGGCAGGATCGGCCTGCTGGCGCACGAGCCACTGCTCTACCGCGAGCTCACCGCCCGCGAGAACCTCACCTTCCACGCCCGCCTGCACGGCGTGGGCCCGCGGCGCGTCGAGGAGGTCCTGGAGGCGGTCGGCATGACCATGCGCGCGGCGGAGCCGGTGCGCACCCTCTCGCGCGGGATGGTGCAGCGCGTCGCGGTCGCGCGCGCGGTCCTGCACGACCCGGAGCTGCTGCTGCTGGACGAGCCGCGCGCGAACCTCGACCCGGCCGCGGCCGAGCTGGTGGAGCCGCTGATCGGCGCGGAGTCCGGCCGCACCCGCGTGATCGTCAGCCACGACCCGCGCGGCGGCGTGGCCGAGGCGGACCTGGTGCTCGGCCTGCGCGGCGGCCGCACCGCCCTGCTCGCGCCCGCCGAGCAGGTCCGCCAGGAGGACGTGATGGAGCTCTACAGATGAGCGTGCAGCCGGCCCGCCGGCTCGACGGCGAGCCGGACAATCGACCGCACGGCAGCCCCGGCGAACCGCACGCCGGCCCCGGCGGGCCGACCGGCCCCGGCGGCGAGCCCGCCCGCGGCCCGCGCCATCCCAAGACCCCCCCGCGCCTGCCCGCGGTGGTGATGGCGCTGCTGCGCAAGGAGCTGCTGGTCGAGCTGCGCACGCTGGAGTCCGTGCCGGGCATGGCGCTCTTCTCCCTCTCCACGTTCGTGGTCTTCCACTTCGCGCTCAACCGCTCCTCGGTGGAAGGCGACCTGGCCGCCGGCATCCTGCTCGTCACGCTGCTGTTCGCGGGCATGCTCGGCATCAACCGCCTGTTTGTCGCCGACGAGGAGCAGGGCGGCTTCGACGCGCTGCTGCTGGCGCCCGTGGACCGCTCGGCGATGCTGATCGCCAAGGCAGCGGCCATGACGATCTACCTGGTGGTGCTGGAGATCGTGGCGGTGCCGGCGTTCGGGCTGCTGCTGCTCGGCTCCTCGCTCGGCAACGCGCTGCCGGACCTGATCGGGGTGCTGGCGCTCGTGGACGTGGGCCTGGCGGTGATCGGCACGTTCGTCGCCGCGCTGGCGGTCAAGACGCGCGCGCGGGACCTGATCGGGCCGCTGATCGCGCTGCCGCTGCTGGTCCCGATCGCGATCGGCGCCTCCCGCGCCTGCGCGCCGCTGCTCTCCAGCGGGCCGCATACGGGGTCGGGTGTGCGGTGGCTGCTGCTGATCGGTCTCTATGATCTTGTGTTCGGGCTGATCGCCTACGCAGTTTTCGACTTCCTCCTGGAGGACTAGCGGTGAGTACGGGCAGCCGGCAGCCGGCCGGCTCCACTGAGATTCGGCGGGGCGCTGACCAGTCCCCGCGGCAGACGCAGCCGAGAGGAGCCCTCTACGGAGGCAGCCTTCGCACGCTCAGCATCGCCAGCGTCGTGATGGTCGGCCTGGCGCTCGGCATGGCCTTCTTCTACGCCCCCGAAGAAGCCACCGAAGGCTTCCTGCAGCGGATCTTCTACCTGCACGTGCCGCTCGCGATCGTGTGCCTGTCCGGCTTCGTGGCGGCCGGCGCGATGGCGATCATGCACCTGCGCACGCGCGAGGCGCGCTGGGATCTGCGCTCCTACGTGGCGATCCACATGAGCCTGATCTTCGGCGTCGGCGTGCTGATCTGCGGCTCGATCTGGGCAAAGGGATCGTGGGGACACTGGTGGGTGTGGAGCGAGCCCACGCTGGTCTCCTTCCTGATCGTGATCCTGCTCTACGCCACCTACCAGCCGCTGCGCTTCTCGATCGAGGACCCTGAGCGTCAGGCCCGCTACGCCTCGGTGTTCGCGATCACCGCCGGCGCGTTCGTGCCGCTGAACTTCATCGCGGTGCGGCTCTCGACCGCATACCTGCACCCGCGCGTGCTCGGCACCGGCAAGCTGCCCGGGCCGATGGCCTTGACCTTCGTGATCTCGCTGATCGCGTTCGCGCTTCTCTACGTCACGTTGTGGCGGTTCGAGATGACGGCGAAGCACGCGCGCTGGCAGCTCAAGGCGCTGCGCCGCAGGCTCTCCGGCGAGGACGCGCCCGCCCGGCGCCGCAGCGCCGAACCGGAGCTCGGCGCCGGCCTCGGCACGGGCGCGCCCGGAGTCCCGGGCGCCGGCGTCGGCCCCGGCGCGGACCCGGCCCCCGGCCTGCGCCCCGAACCGGCGCTCACGACGAACAACCTCGGAAGGCAGGCGCCCTGATGCCCCTCAAAGAAGCCGTCGGCTACGTCGCCGCCGCCTACATAGTGGTCTTCCTGATCGTGCTGATCTACGTGGCGATCATGTCGGTGCGAGTCCGCCGCACCGAGCGCGATCTCGCCGAGCTGCTGCAGAGCGCGCAGGCGCGCGGCGAGGAGGCTCCTTGACCCCGGAGGAGCTGCTGGCGCTGGGCGTCTCGCACAAGACCGCGCCGGTGGCGGTCCGCGAACGGCTCGCCTTCACCGAGAGCCACGCCGCCGAGTTCGCCCGGCAGGCGATCGATGGCGAGCACGTGCAGGAGGCGGTGCTGATCTCCACCTGCAACCGCACCGAGGTCTACCTGGTCGTCGGCGACCCGGTCAAGGCCGAGGCGGAGGTGCTCTCGATGCTCTCCGCCCGCGCCGGCATCCGCGCCACCGAGCTGGCCGAGGCGATCTACTCCCCGCGCAACTGCGACGCCGCCCGCCAGCTCTACCGGGTCGCCTCCGGCCTGGAGTCGATGGTGATCGGCGAGGCCGAGATCCAGGGCCAGATCAGGCGCGCCCATGAAGTCGCGAGCGAGGCGGGCGCCAGCGGCCCGCTGACCAACAGGCTCTTCGCCGCGGCGCTGACGACCGGCAAGCGCGTGCGCTCGGAAACCAGGATCGGCGAGCGCCGCGTGAGCGTCCCCTCGGTCGCGGTCGACCTGGCCACGGGCGTGCTGGGCGCGCTGCAGGAGCGCCACGTCGTGATCATCGGCGCCGGCGAGACCAGCGAGCTGACCGCGCAGGCGCTGGCCGACCAGGGCGCCGGCACGGTGTTCGTCGCCAACCGCCACGCCGACCGCGCGATCGGGATCGCCAACCGCTTCGGCGGCTCGGTGGTGGGCCTCGACCGTCTGCCCGAGCAGCTCGCCGCGGCCGACATCGTCGTCTCCTCCACCTCCTCTCCCCATCACATCGTGGGCGAGGAGGAGCTGCGGCAGGTGATGCGAGAGCGCCACGAGCGCCCGCTGCTGCTGATCGACATCGCGGTGCCCCGCGACATCGACCCGCGCTGCGCGGAGATCGACGGCGTGACGCTGTACGACATCGACGACCTGCAGGCGGTGATAGCGCGCAACCTCGGGGCCCGCGCGGAGATGCTTCCGCAGGCGGAAGAGATCGTTGAGGAGGAGATAAGGCGATTCGCGCGCTGGCTGGGCCACCGCGACGCGCTGCCGACGGTCAGCGCCCTGCACGAGCAGGCCGACCGGTTGGTCGAGCAGATCATCGCCGAGAACTCGGGCCGCTGGGAGAGCGCCTCCGAGAAGGATCTCGCGCGCGTGGAGGCGATCGCCAAAGCCGTCGCCAACCGGCTGCTGCACGAGCCGACGCTGCGGCTGCGCAGCCTCTCCGAGCGCCGCAGCCACGCGGGCCTGCAGCTCGTGCGCGAGCTCTTCGGCCTCGACGAGCCCGAGCAGGCGCCGCCGGCCAGGACCGAGCACGCCCCCGCCCCGCTGGCGGAGGTGCGCTTGTTGCGGACGTCCCACCCCACCCGCAAGCGCAGCGGATGAGGATCGGCTCGCGCGGGAGCAGCCTCGCGCGCGTCCAGGCGGAGCACGTCGCGAAGCTGCTCGGCGGGGATGCGGAGGTCGTGATCATCACGACCAGCGGCGATCGGGCGGCCGCCGGCGCGGGCCGCGACGCCGCAACGTCCGCCGCGGCCGGCGAGTCCGGTGGGACCGCGGCCTCCGGCGCCGCCGGCGGGACAGCCGGCGCCTCCGGCGCGGCCGCCGACAAGTCGCGCTGGGTGGACGCGATCGAGCAGGCGCTGCTCGCGGGCGAGATCGACCTTGCGGTGCACTCCGCCAAGGACGTGCCGACGCAGCTCGCGCCGGGCCTGGCGCTGCTGGGCTCCCCGTCGCGCGCACCGGTTGGGGACGCGCTCTGCGGCGGCGCGGCGAGACGCCTCGCCGAGCTGCCCGACAGCGCCAGGGTCGGCACGAGCAGCCTGCGACGCACCGCGCAGCTGCTGGCCGCACGCCCCGACCTGGACGTTCGCACCCTGAAAGGCAACGTCGACACCCGCCTCGGCAGGCTCGCCGCCGGCGAGCTGGACGCGATCGTGCTCGCGCAGGCCGGCCTGCGACGTCTGAGCCGCGAGCAGGAGATCGGGGCCCTGCTCGACCCGCAGACCTTCGTGCCCTCGCCGGGCCAGGGCGCGCTGGCGCTGGAGGGCCGCGCCGACGACCCCGCCGCGGCGGCCGCCGCCCGCTCGATCACCGACCCGGGGACGCTCGACTGCCTGATCGCGGAGCGCGCGCTCGCACGGGCGCTGAACGCGAGCTGCAACACGCCGCTCGGCGCCTGGTGTCAGGCGCAGGGGGACGGCGATCCGCTGCGCCTGCACGGCTGGGTCGGCCTGCCCGACGGCTCTGCCTGGATCGCGGACGAGCTGGCCGGCGGCGACCCGGAAGCGCTGGGGACGACCCTCGCGGAGCGGATGCGCTCGGTCGGCGCGACGGAGATGCTCGCCCAGGCGGAGGCGATGGCGCTGTGAGCGGCGAGACCGCCAAGCCGAGCCCCGGCCCCGTCTACCTGGTCGGCGCCGGACCCGGCGATCCCGGCCTGCTGACCGCCAGGGCGCTGGAGCTGATCGCCGAGGCGGACGTGATCCTCTACGACCGCCTGATCCCCTCGAGCGCGCTCGAGGGCGCCCGGCCCGACGCGGAGCTGCTGTTCGTGGGCAAGCAGGGCGGCGGGCCTTCGGTCCCGCAGGACCAGACGCAGGAGCTGATGATCCAGCGCGCCCAGGAGGGCAAGAGCGTGCTGCGCCTGAAGGGCGGCGACCCGTTCGTCTTCGGCCGCGGCGGCGAGGAGGCGCTCGCGCTGCGCGAGCTCGGGATCCCCTTCGAGATCGTGCCGGGCGTGACCGCGGGCGTGGCGGCCTCCGCCTACGCCGGCATCCCCGTCACCCACCGCGGCCTCTCGACCGCCGTCGCGCTGATCACGGGCGCGACCGAAAAGCAGGCGCAGCCCGACTGGCGCGCGCTGGCCGCCTTCCCAGGCACGCTCGTCTTCTACATGGGCATCGGCTCGCTGTCGCAGATAGCGGCGGGCCTGATCGCCGCGGGCCGCCCGGCGCGCCAACCGGTCGCGGTGGTCGAAAACGGCACGCTGCCGCGGCAGCGGGTGCTCACCGCCACGCTCGCCGACATCGCCGAGCGCGCCGAGCAGGAGCAGATCAAAGCGCCCGCGATCACGATCGTCGGCGAGGTCGCGCAGCTCGCGGGCGAGCTGGAGTGGCGCCGGGAGGGCCTCCTACACGGCAGGACGGTCGCGGTCACCCGCGCCCGCGCCCAGGCAAGCGGCCTGGCCCGGCGGCTCGCCGAGCTCGGCGCCGAGGTGATCCAGGCGCCGGCGATCAGGATCGAGCCGCTGCCCGGCCCACCGCTGGACCCCTCCCCCTACGACCTGATCTGCCTGACCAGCCCCAACGGCGTCGATGCCCTCTTCGACCGGCTGGCCGCCGGCGGCCGCGACGCCCGCTCCCTGTCCGGCGCGAGGATCGCCGCGATCGGCCCCGGCACCGCCGCCGCGCTGGCCTCCCACGGCATACGCGCCGACGTGGTCCCTCCACGCTTCGTAGCCGAGTCGCTCGCGCAGTCGCTGCGGGACCTGAAGATCGAGCGGGCCCTGATCGCACGTGCCGCCGAGGCCCGCGACGTGCTCCCCGACGCCCTGCGCGCCCAGGGCGCGGCGGTCGACGTGCTGCCCCTCTACGAGACTGTCGCCCAACCGCTCCCGCAGCAGACGCTGCAGGCAGCCGCGAACGCCGACTACATCACCTTCACCTCCTCATCGACGGTCCGCTTCTTCGTGCAGTCGGCAGGCCGCACCGCCGAGAACGCCCAGGGCCTGCTCTCCCCCTCCACCAGGATCGTCTCGATCGGCCCGGTCACCAGCCAGACGCTGCGCGACCATGGCCTGCCACCGCACGTCGAGGCGCACCCCCACGACATCGACGGCCTGGTCGAGGCGCTGCTGGCTCAGGCAAGGGGCCAAGCCGACGCATGAACGCACACCCACACACCATTATTTGTGCTGCCGACACAAAAAGCGGTCGTCGGCAGCCACGAAATTGTCATGAGCGCACAAAAAGATCGCACACGGTGCATGCGTGCATACGGTGCATGCCTGACGACGAGAGGCGCAGCATGAGCTGTGCCCGCACATGTGCAACTGGTACCACCCCGAAGCCCTCCGTAGGCGGGACCTGCCGAGAAACCTCACATGGCGTACCGTGCATCAGGTGAGCGATCGCGATCCTGTCATCAGCTTCCTCTCTGACTACGGCCTGCAGGACGAGTTCGTGGGCGTCTGCCATGGCGTGATCGCCAAGCGCTGCCCGCGGGCGCGGGTGATCGACGTCACGCACGAGATCCCGCCTCAGGACGTGCTCGTGGGCGCGCGGGCGCTGCGCGACAGCGTGCCGTTCATGCCCGCGGGGGTGCATCTCGCGGTCGTTGACCCGGGGGTGGGCGCGACCGGCGTGATGCGGCGCAGGGCGATCGCGCTGCGCGCCGGCGAGGAGAAGCGCTGGCTGGTCGGGCCCGACAATGGGCTGCTGGTGCCCGCCGCGATCGCGCTCGGCGGGGTGAGCATCGCGATGGACATCGGCGCCTCGCCGGAATGCCTGACGTCGATCTCCCCCACCTTCCATGGCCGCGACGTCTTTGCTCCGGTGGCCGCCGCGATCGCCGACGGCGCGCCGCTGGACTCAATCGGCGTGCCGTTCGACCCCGGCGAGCTGAAAGACGTGCTGCTGCCCGAAGCCGAGTTCGTCGAAGCCGAGCTGCAGGCGCACGTGGTCGCGGTCGACCGCTTCGGCAACCTGGCTCTGGACGCGACCGGCGAGCAGCTCGAGCATCTCGGCGTGGAGCCGGGCGCCGAAGCGACGATCGAAGCCGACTGCGTCTACGGCACCGCGACCCGGGGCCGCACGTTTGCCGACGTCCCGCCCGGATCGCTGCTGCTCTACGAGGATGCGCGCGGGATGGTCGCGCTGGCTGTCAACGAAGGCTCTGCGGAGCAGAGCCTCGGGCTGTCTCTCGGCGACCGCGTGACCCTTCAGGACCGGTGAGCGAGCAGCGTCCGCTCCCTGACGCGCCCTCGCCGTCGCCCTTCCAGGGCCCGCTCGGACACCCGCGCCTGCATCTGCGCAGGACCGACTCGACCAATGACCGCGCGCGCGATCTCGCGCTAGCCGGCGCGCCGCACGGCACGCTCGTGAGCGCCGACGAGCAGACCGCCGGGCGCGGCCGTCACGGACGCCGCTGGTCGGCCGCTCCGCGCAGCGCCCTGCTGATGTCGCTGCTGCTGCGCTGGCCCGCAGGCGGCGCGCCACCACGTCTGCTGCCCCACGCCGCCGCGGTTGCCGTCTGCGACGTCGTCGGCCCGCAGGCGCTGGTGAAGTGGCCCAACGACGTGGTGCTCAGGCGCGCGGCGCGTCCGGCGGCCGCGGGGACGGCGGGGACGGCGGGGACGGCGGGGACGGCGACCGCAGCGTCAGCCGCGGCAGCGGCCCACGGCAGCGCGGCGGCCGCGGCAGCCTCAGCGGCCCACGGCAGCGCCGCCCCCCCAGCCGCGGGCCGGGACACCACAGCCAGCTACACGGATCTGGTCAAGCTCGCCGGCATCCTGATCGAGGGACGCCCGCAGGAGCGCTGGCTGGTGCTCGGCATCGGCCTCAACGTCGCGGTCGACCTGGCCGACTTGCCCGAGGAGGTGCAGCCCACCGCCGCGACGCTCGGCCTCTCACCCGACGCGATCGAGCCGACGCTGAGCGCGCTGCTGCGCGCCCTGGAGCAGCGGCTCGCCCAGGCCCCCGCGGAGATCCTCGCGGCCTGGCGCGAGCGCGACGCGCTGGCCGGCGCCCAGGTCACCTGGAAGCTCGGCTGCGGCGAAGCCCTCGGCATCGACGATCACGGCTCACTGCTGGTACGCGCCCAGGACGGCTCGATCCTGGCCCTGGACTCCGGAGAGGTGAGCGCGGCCGGGTGAGCGCCGCGTCGCGCAAACTGCCCTTGCGCGACGCGGCCAGGCCGCTTATACTGATCCGTGGCAGGTGCCGGCGTCGGGAGGCCTCCGCCGAGAGCCCGGCTGACGAGTCGGGCTCTCGCGCGTCCAAGATCTGTCTCGCCGTGAACGGACGCCAACTCCTCACGCTGAGCCCAAGTGTACGCGGCACGACCCGGACTTGCTAGAAGAGCCGACGTGGTCTATGCTGGGCGTAATCCTCGGGATCACAAGACCCCCGGGATGGGGCCGGTTGATCGCCGGTCCAGCAAACGGAGGCATATCGACGGCCAAGGCGGCGCACAAACGATCACGGGCTCTCGAAAGCCAATCGCTTTCGGCTTGCGATCCGCTGACCGTCGTTCAATCCACGTTTGACAACTGTGGCCCGACAGTGAAAATGCCCCGATCTATCGGGGCATTTTTCTTGAGGAGTTCGTCTTGCTAGGCCATATCTTCTTGGCTGTCGACCTAGCGCCCGAAACGCTGATGTGGGCATTTGGATAGACATTTACGTAGGAGGTGCTTGCGCCCTCGAGTCGCCATACCTCCATCGAGTTCTGGAGCTTCCGCTTCCGCCGAGAAGCAACCTCCCAATGCATCCCGGGTGCGAGATCTGTGCCGGCCACGCGTAGCACAGGTCGGCCGTGGTAGGCATTGCGGTTCGCGCGCTGCCAGCTCAAACCCTTGTCATCGCGCCGACACGGGGGGCCACCGTGACGGCGGCGAAATGCTTCGTCGGCAGCGTCCGTGCCGAGACTCGTGCAGTCGCAGTCCGTCGCAAACATGTGCAATGGCAACGTCCGGGGATCGTCCTCGCCGTCGCAGTGGACGCCGTTGCGCCAGCTCACGAAGCCTTCAAATGCCATCCCAACCTCGGCCGCTCCGCGAATCAGCCGGTAAAGCGCCTTGTGTCGTACGAAGTCTTGGACGCTGAGGAGCGCCTTTGCAGGCGGCTCGCTCAGCCCAGGCTCCCTCGACACGAACGCAGACGAAAAAGCAAGGACTATCACGGGCGAGAAATGGAGTTGGTCATACAGGCGGTACGCGTCATTGGGCTTGAGTACCTCGCGCTCCTTGACTCTGGCAGGTGCGTGAACCCGGCATTGCTGGGTTCGGTAAGTGACGACCGTGATCCCGTCCTCCGCGCAGCGACGTTCGCATGCGGTGACGAGGCCGGCCACCTCGTCCGACTCGGCCCTTCGTCGCACCATCACTGCGAGTGGGTCATCCGGCGACCGCGCAGGTGTCCTCGGTTTCGCCACTATCGTTGTCTGCAGCGCAGCATGACCAGTACCGGTAGCCGCAACTGTTCCAACTCGCTGCGCGTCATGCCTTCGATCGCGCTGATCGCGAACGCGCGCAGGTTATCGGGTTCAGTATCCGACGCCACACCCCGGCGCTCGGCTGTCACCAAATCTTGTGGAGCTTCGATGCCCTTCTCGGAGAACCACGCTTCGAGGCGCTCTTGGACATGTTTCTTGAGGTCTGCTATCCAGGAAGCACGAATTGCCGCCGGCAGCGTGTGCGAGCTCATCGCCTCGTCCTGCCAACGCAGTAGCTGGTCAGTGGGCATATGCGCGCGGCCCGCCTCGGACAACGCTGACGACACAAACTCTTTCCGCCACTCCCTCAAGTCGTCCGGAGTCGCGGTAGGAAGCCGAAGGTTCTCATCGCCTTCGCCTTGCTGCGCGATGACGCCGTCCCAGTAATAGGCGCCTTTGTCCCGTACGTCCATGATGGCCCGCCACAGGTCCGACCGAATCCGCATTCGTGCTCCGCGCCTGGCCATGACGCGATCGCTCGTCTGAACGGTCGATATATCACCGCCCTCGCGGAGCCGAACCAGCGGCGGGCGTGCCGCCGTGTCGACCTCGACGAGTTGCGGAAAGAGCTCAAGGAACTCGCGGAACGTCTTGACTCCCCACGCCCGCTCGTCGAAGGTCGGGGCCAGTTGCAGAATCCGGTTCTTAACAACGGCGCTGCGCATCTCCTGCCAGTCGGGCTTTCCTGATGCGTGGGCCTGATCGAAGGCTGCCTTGATCAGGCGCTCGCCTTCGGCCGCGAGAGCCGCAAGAGCGGGGCTGTCATCCGGAGGCGACCCCTCGGTCACGGTGACGTCCATGCTGAGCCGCTGAACACGTTCCGTATCGTATGCGACTGCGATGTCTCTTCATACCGCCGTGTCGGGCTGAATGCCCGCATGGCTCGTGGACGGCGGAGGCGAGGCTGGTCCATGCGTGCGCTACAAGGCAGACTGGTCATCGGCCTGAATCCGGCCACCGGCCTCGTCGACTGCGACAGCTACGTGCGACGCGGCGTCCAAGATCGATCGCTTGGCGCGCGCGGGCCTCCTCTTGGTCGCGGCGGCGGACTTCGCCGGCTTCGCGGACTCGGAGTCCGCGGTACCTGCCTTCGCGGTGCCTGCCTTCACGGTGCCTGCCTTCGCGGGCGCTGCCTTCGCGGCTGCCGCGGGCTTGCGCGCCTGGGACTTCCGCGCGGAGGCGGCGGCGGTCTTCGAGCGCGTGGAGGCTGCGTCTGCCGTGGATGCTGCGTCTGCCGTGGAGGCCTTGGCCTTGGCCCTGGCTGCGGTGGAGGACCGTCTGGAGACTCGGGCCTTCGGCTTCGCGGGCTCCCCCGTGGACTCTCTCTCTGAGACGGAGGCCGCAGGCTCGCCAGCAGCGGCGGCAGGTCCGCCGGCCGGTTCTGCGGTGGCGGGCTCAAGGAGCGCTAGCTGCTGCTCGGCGTTCGCCTCGGACTCGTCCGCCCGCGCCGACGCCGCCTTGGGCTGGGCGCGCCTGCGGGACCTGCGCGCCGGAGGCTTGCCGGGCTTCGCGTCCGCGTCGGTAGGCTCGGCGGCGCGATCCCCGTCCGCGGGGGCGGCGCTCGGCTTGGCGGTCTCCTCGACATCCCGGTCTGGCGTCGAGCCGTCCGTGAGGCCGACGCCGTCTGCGGCGCCGGCGGCATCTGCGGCCGCCTGCGCGACGCCCGCGACGCGCTCGGCGCGCTCCGCGCCCGCGACCCCATCCGCGCCGTCGCGCCGCCGTTTGCGCCGAGCGCCCTTGCCGCGGCGCTTGGGGAAGTTGCGCAGCAGCTCGCGCGCGAGCGCCTGTGGCTTGCGCGACATGCGCGTGCGCGCGCCGCGCAGCACCTCCTCCGCCTCGGGCGTATGCGCAAGCGCGGCAGCCAGCAGCGCGGCCGCCAGCCGCCGATCCTGCTTGCGCGAGGCCTGCACCAGCTTGCGCGCGTTGCGCGCGTGCGCCGCGCCCGACGAGTTCACGAGCAGCCCGAGCAGCCGCTTGGTCTCCGGCCAACGCTGCACGGCGTACTCCTCGTGGACCTCGCGCGTGTACTCAGCCATGCGCCAGGTCCAGGCGTTGGCCTGGTCGCGGCGGCCGATGCGCTTCTCGGCCAGCGCGCGCAGCAGGATCTTGACGCCCTCGCGACGCTCGTCGCGCTGCCAGCCGCCGACGATGTCCACGGCGGTGTCGAAGGTCTCGGCGTCGCGCAGGGCGGCGACGTCGGTCAGCGCCCGCAGCCGGAGCTGCGCGTTCTTGTTGCGCTGCACCGCGGTGATCAGGAAGCGGCCCTTCAGGTCCCCGGATTTGTCGAAGTGCAGCATCGCGCGCGCCTTGCGCCAGCCGCCGGTCTGCACGCGCGCGCCCGCCAGCGCGGCCCACAGGTGCTGCTCGCCCCAATCCAGGTTCTCCACCGCGATCCGCCACAGCTCGCGCTCGAAGACCTGGAAGCGGCGCTCCTCGTCGGCGCAGACCGGCAGCACGCGGCGCTCGACGCGCATCCGGCGGCCGCGGCCGCGCCGCACCGGCCCCACGACGATCGCGCCGCCGCGGTAGACGTCGCGGTCCAGCAGCGAGTGCAGCGTCACGACCGGGTCGTCGTGCTTGGTCGCGGGGTGCACGAAGTCGACGACGATCCCCGCCTCCTTGCCGGGATGGCGGCGTGTGACGCGCCCGACGCGCTGCTGGTAGATGCGCCGCGAGGCGGTCGGCGCCAGGTGCATGCACAGCGTGGCGCGCGGGCTGTTCCACCCCTCAGCCAGCAGCTGCGCGTTGATCAGCACGTCGATGTCGCCGTTCTCGTAGCGGGCGAGGATCGAGGCCAGCTCGCGCTTGGGCGTCTCGCCGGAGACCGCCTGCGCCTTGAGCCCTTCGGCGCGGAACGCCTCGGCGAGGTTGTAGGCGTGTTTGACGCCGGCGGCGTAGACGACGCCGGGCACGTTGTTGAAACGCGTCTTGTAGAGGTTGGCGGCAGCCAGGTTGAACGGCTGCTGGTCGAGCAGCTCGGCCAGCTCCTCCTGGTCGAACTCGGTGTCCACCTCGCCCCGGCGCAGCGGCACTTTGGCGATCGTGCGCACGCCCACGCCGGGCGGGATCCGCACGCATCTCAGCGGCGCGATCACGCCCCGCCGCGCCGCTTGAGCCAGGTCGAAGCGAGAGGTTTGGGTTGGGAAGAGATCGGTGACGTGCCGGGCGATCAGCGCGCCCGTCGCGGTCATCCCGATGAAGATCGGCCCGGTCCAGTCGCGGATCGCGGCGCTGGTCTTGTCCCCCAGCGCGGTGTGCGCCTCGTCGCAGATCACGATCGTGTACGCCGAGGAGATGCGGCCCGCGTTGCGCACGAACCACTGATACGTCTCGACCGTCACCGGCCCGTTCGTCGCGTCCTCACCCACGTACAGCGGCCGCGAGATCCGCTTGGTGTAGCCGCGGTCTTTGAGCTCGCCGAGGAACTGGTCGACGAGGTTGCGGCGGTGGGTGAGGATCAGGATGCCGCCGGTCTGCGAGGCCTCCACGAACCCGAGCGCGGCGACGGTCTTGCCGGCGCCGGTGGCGTGCTCGAACCAGAATCGCTTGGCCGCGTTGGGGTCCTCGGGCGCCTCGGCAACGCTTTCCTCCTCCTCTCCCTCCTCATCTTCTTCCCAGTCCCGCGGCTCCTCGTCGGCGTCGGCGGAGACGTCCTCCGGCTCCTCTTCCTCTTCTTCCTCCTCCTCGTCCTCCTCGTCGTCGAGGTCGAGCTCGCCCTCCGGCTCCTCGTCCTCTTCCTCCTCCTCTTCCTCGTCGGCCTCCTGATCGGCGTCGGCCCCGCGTGGCGTCACGGCGCCGTTCATCGGGCCCGCCGCCGTGTCGGCGACAGAGATCAGCTCGTGCGCCTCCTCGGCGAGCGCCCGGCCGTTTCCGTTCTGCGCTTCGTAGGCGCGCTGCGCCTCGGCCAGCAGCGCCGTGAGCGTGCCGGAGAGCGCATCGACCTGGTGGGCGGAGAGGACGGTGCCGTCGGCGAGCTTGGGCTCCTCCTGGGAGAGCAGCCGTTCCAGGCCGAGCATCAGCGAGTAGCGGCGGCGCCATTTGGTGGAGGGGTGCTTGGCCCCCTGCGCCAGCTCGGCCAGCGCGCCGTCGAGCGCCCTGCGACGCGGCGTGCCGGGCGCCAGCGCCACGGCGGGATCCTCTCCCTCGTGCAGGAAGCTCTCGCGCACGAACTTCTGTGCGCGAGCTATCTCGGCGGAATTCGGAATGGGTGCGGCCGCGAGGGCCACTGACGTGGACTCGGCCATGAATTGGCTCTAACGCTTCGAGATGGAGTCGCCGAGGAGAAGCAGGTTCGGCTCGACTCGGAATGCCGGCTCCCACCGGCAGGCTCACCGGATGCGGGCGCATCACGTCTGCGAGCCTGGCTTCAGGATATAGCAGGTCGAGGCGGCACGGAACCAGCGTCCGCGTCTGCCAATCTTCAGGCCCCCGTCCGCCAGACCAGAACAGGAGGCCCGCGGAAGTGCCCGAGATCCGCATAGACCCGCTCAGCGGCGACCGCGTGATCGTCGCCGGCGAGCGTTCCAGGCGCCCTGGCGGCTCTCCCGGCTGCGTGGCGGCGGAGCCGATCGAGGTTGGCTCCGACCCGTTCGCCGACGGGCACGAGGACCGGACGCCGCCGGAGCTCTTCGCGCTGCGGCCGGCCGGGTCCGTCCCCGACTCGCCCGGTTGGAGCGTGCGGGTGGTGCCGAATCTGTATCCGGCGCTGGAGGGCGCAGGGGGCGGCCCGGCGCCGGGCGCGCCGGGCGCCTCAGGCGCGGCGGGGGGCGCGGGGGCGCCGGCGGGCGCGG